>DASYQM010000022.1:0-9805 GCA_036005525.1 Streptosporangiaceae bacterium | reverse complement strand
GTTGATGCCGCGGGACTGGGGGATTTGCGTCACCGGATACCAGCGGCGGTGACCGGATGAAGCTCTCGTGCGTGGTCTTGACGATGGGGGATCGGGCGAAGGAGTTGGCGCGGGCCGTTGACAGCGTGCTGGCGCAGGAGGACGCCGATCTTGAGGTGGTCGTGGTCGGGAACGGCGCCGATGTGGGCGCGGTGCCGGCGGGTGTGAAGGTGGTCAAGCTTCCGGAAAATCTTGGTGTGGCGGGGGGACGCAACGTCGGCGTGCAGGCGTGCGCCGGCGACGTGGTGCTGTTCCTCGACGACGACGGCTGGTTCCCGGATCGGCAGCTGGGGTCGCATGTCGCCAGCCGTTTTGCCGCTGATCCTGGTCTTGCGGTGATCTCGTTCCGGGTCGTCGGCCCGGACGGGGGACCGGGGGCGCGCTGGCACGTGCCGCGGCTGCGGGCCGGCGATCCGGAGCGGTCCTCGCCGGTAACGACGTTCGCCGGGGGCGCCTGCGCCATCCGGCGTGCAGCGTACCTGGAGGCGGGCGGGCTGCCGGAGGTGTTCTTCTATGCGCACGAGGAGACCGACCTCGCGTGGCGGCTGCTCGGCCTGGGCTACCGGCTCGAGTACGACGCCGCGGCCCGGATGTGTCACCACGCGCTGCCGAACGCCCGGCATGCGGCTTTCTACCGGCTCGACGGCCGGAACCGGGTGCTGCTGGCCCGCCGGAACCTGCCGTGGCCGCTGGCCGCCGCGTACCTGCTGACCTGGTTCGCGCTGACCGTGGTGCGCGAGCGTTCGGTGACGGCGGTACGGGCCTGGGTGTCCGGGTTCGCGGAGGGCTGGCGGATCAATCCTGGCTTGCGGCGGCCGATGTCGGCCCGCACAGCGTGGCGGATGACCCGGGCTGGCCGGCCGCCGATTATCTGATCCCCAGCGGGGGAGGGTGGTCACAGAGGCCCGGTCGGCCCGGTGCCAGTGGGCCGTGTGATCCGCCCGATTATCACCGGTGGGGCGCGGCCGGGCTGGGGAAACGCAAGAGGTTAAGATCGCCCTCAGTGGGGGATGCATGTCGATACTCACACTGAGACAGGCGCCGCCAGGCCGCCCCGCGCCCCGCCGGTTCGACTGGCCGACGCCTGCCGCCGTCCCACGTCTGTGGCTGACCGTGGGCCTCGCCGGCAGCGCCGCGTTCGCCGTCGCCCTGGCCATGGTCACCGTGTGGCAGGCGCACCGGCTGTGGGGGATCTTCGCCGGGATCTCGTACCTGCTCGCCGCGATGTTCGTGCTGGTGTGGAAGTCCCGCGGTCTGGACATGGCGCTGGTGATCAGCCTGGCCGGAGCGCTGGTCACGCCGATGTGGCTGATGGCGGGCCACGGCCTTCAGCAGCCCGAGGTAGAGGTGATCGAAAAGTCGGCGGCCATGCTGCTGCACCTTGGCACCCCCTACCCGGGGCTCGCCATGCTCGCCACCACGCACAACCCGAACGTGTTCGACCCTTACCTCCCGGCGCTGACGGCGTTCGGGATACCGCACGTCCTGCTGGGGTTCTCGGCGGCCACCGATCCCCGGATCTGGTTCGCCGCCGGGTTCGTCGTGGTGTTCGCGGCCGCGCTCGCCCTGGCCGGCGCCCGGGACGTGGCGCGCTGGACCGCGCTGGTGACGGCATCGCCGGTGATCGCGTTCTCGCTGGCCGTCGGCGGCACCGACGTGCCCGTTCTCGCGTGCCTGTGCCTCGGCTTTGCCCTGCTGTGGCGGCGGCCGAGGCCGATGCTGGCCGCGCTCGCGCTCGGCGCGGCCGCGGCCATGAAGGCGACGGCCTGGCCGGCCCTGGCCGTGGCGGCGGTCCTGCTTCTAGCCAGGGACGGCCGCCGGGCGGCGGTGAGCATGACCGCGACCGCGCTGGCGGTGGTCGCCGCGGTGGTAGGCCCGGTGGCGGCGGCGGGGCCGCGGTCCCTGGTGCAGAACACGATCGCGTTCCCGCTCGGCCTGACCAGTGTCAAGTCCGACGCGGTGAGCCCGCTGCCCGGCCGCCTGCTTGCCGAGACCGGGCAGACTGGCCATCTCATCGCGGTGATGCTGCTCGCGCTGGCGGGGCTGGCCGTCATCGCGAGCCTGGTGATCCGCCCGCCGCGCACGGTGCGCGCCGCGGTCTGGCGCCTGATCATCGCGCTGACCGCGATGTTCGTGCTGGCGCCCGCGACGCGGTTCGGTTACTTCGTGTACCCGGTTGGCCTGCTTGCCTGGCTGGAGGTGTCCCGGATGGGCGCGGAACCGGCCCTGGAGGAGCTGCCGGGCCCGCGTGGCCCCGGCGTGGCCAGATCGGCGAACTCCGCTCGCCAGGACGCGTACCAGTAGCGGAACCAGGGCTCGCCGTCGGCGAGCGGGACGATGTGCTCGATGGTCTGGGCATAGTAAGCGCGCTGCCGGGCGGGAGCCAGGTTGCGCAGCGTCTGGACGTTGCTGGCCCGGTCGGCGAGCTTGACCAGGATGGCGTCGCGCGGGGCATGGCGCAGGCCCCGCAGGTAGGCCTCCTTGACGGCCGCCTTGTCCTGGCCGGCGGCCGGCGTAGGGATGGTGACCCAGGCGACCAGCTCGGCTACCCGCGGGCCAAACCGGTCCGCGACCGCCGCCAGCGTGCAGGTGGTGTCTTCCACCACGTCGTGCAGGACCGCCGCGCACAGCAGATCGGGGTCGGCGACTCCGGCGCCGCGAACCAGCACCTCCAGGGTTTCGAGCAAGTGCTCGGTGTAGGGTGCGCCGGTCGGTCGGCGCTGGTCGCCGTGCTGGCCGGCGGCGAAGGTCACCGCCCGGGCCACCTTCGTCACCGCGTGGGCCGGCAGCCGGTCACGCAGCCCCGCCTCCGCCTGCGGCCAGGAGTGCCAGTTCGTGAACAGCTCCACCGGCGTTGCCGCGGTCAGCCGCCTGGCGGCACCGGGCTATCCGGCCCGGTGAATGCGGAGGGGTCCTTGCAGATGTTCTGGTTCGCGCTGATGCCCTGGAAGTTGCGCGAGTTCAGGGTCGCCAGCGACGAGCCGGTCGAGCCTTTCGGCTTCGGCTTGCTGCCGGTCAGCCCCGTGAACTTCGAGCCGATGATCAGGTTGAGGGTGCCAGCCTGGAGGTTGCCGACCTGCCTCACCTGGGCGCCCGCCAGCTCCTTCTTGAGGGTGTTCACCGCGGGCAGCTGGGTGGCGGAGCTGTACTCGATGACGGAGTCGGTGTAGCTGAAGCCGTTGGGGGCGTCACCGGTGCCGATGACATTGAAGCCGAGGTTGGCCAGCCCGGTGGCGGTCGTGGTGGCCACCCCCACCGTGCCGGAGCCGTTGAGGACTTCGAGCTGCACCTGCGACGGGCTGACCGTCGGCGAGGGCGAGGCCTTGCCGTTCGGCGCCTTCGCCGCCTTGAGGATGTGGTTGTCGTGGGCGATGGCGGAGAAGAGATCGTCGGCCTGCGGCTGTCCCCACTGCACCTTGTTCTGGTCCAGCACGTAGGGCACGACCGGGACTGAGATGAACCGCACCGCCTGGGTGCCGAGGCCCTTCACGCTGTTGGCGATGCCGATCATGTCGGTCAGGCTGAGGTCGGTGGTGACCGCGTGCGCGGCGTCTTTGATCACGTTGTAGTCGCCGAGCAGGTTGGTCTGCTTGATCTTCTGCATCGCCGAGGCGAGGAAGAGCTGCTGGCGCTGGATCCGCTGCAGGTCGGAACCGTCGCCGATGTTCTCCCGCAGGCGCACGAAGGCGAGCGCCTGCGCCCCGTAGACCTTGTGCAGTCCGGCCGAGATGTTGAGGTGAGCCTGCGTGTTGTGGACGGCGAACGGCAGGCAGACGCTGATCCCATGTACGTCGTTGACGATCGACTTGAAGCTGTTGAAGCCGACTTCGACGAAATGGTCGATGTGGATATGAGTGGTGTGTTCCAAGGTCTTCCACAAGCAGGGTGCGCCGCCGTTGGAGAAGGTGGAGTTGAGCGGCTCCGCCTCGCCAGGCGCGGGCGCCTGCCCAGGGTGGCCCTGGTGGTCGGCGACGCAGCCGTAGACCGGCACCATGGAGTCGCGCGGGAAACTGATCACGTACGCGTGTGAGTGATCCGGCGTGACGTGCAACAGCATGGTCGTGTCCGAGCGTGACCCCAGGACGTCCCTGCCGAACTTGCCCTTGGTGCCGGCCCGGGAGTCGGAGCCGATCAGCAGGATGTTCGTCGAGCCGTTGAGCTTGGGCGGGCGGTTGCCGAGCATCTGGGCGGTGACGGCTTCGTGGTTGATGCCGTCGTAGACGTCCCGCACGGCGGCGTAGGCGACCAGCGAGACCGCGACCACCAGGACGGTGGAGATGATCGCGGCCGCGCCCAGGACGGGATGCGGGCCGAGTAGCGGGCCGCGGCGGCGCTGCAGGCCGGTATATCCCGGCCCGCCTGGCCGGGCAGGGTGATCCCTGACGGCCTTCCCCCCGCTGGTGCCCCAGGACCCGCTGTCGTCACTGGGCTGGCGCCAGCCCAGCAACGCCCTGCGTTTTCCGGATACCGGGGTCTCGCCCGTGCCCTCCGGATCGTCGTAGCGGCTCATCGCTCCTCGGCGTAGCTCGTGGATGCGCGGGGGGTGGCCTCATTGTGGCCCTGAGAGGTAATGGTATGCGGTGCTATTAGTGGGAATCGGCCATCCGCGTTATGCGGCGCGCAGCATATGCGCTCTACAGTGGAAGGCGTGCGGCTGGGACTTCGCCCGACCAGCAGGCAGACGCAGAGTGGTCGCCCGCGAGACCCTGGCGTGGAGCCTGCCGACGCTCCGACGGTTGGGCTGCCGCGGATCGGGATGCACCGCGGCGCCACCGCCGGCGGCAAGGCGTTCGCAATCGTCACCGTCCTGCCCGTGCTAATGATCATGGCCTGGCTGCTGACCGGACTGCCGTTGCTGCTGGCCAACCGGTTCTTCCCGGTCCCGATGGTGCTGATCTCGGTGCCGGTGGCGGTCGGCCTGGTACTGATGGCCAGCCGCCAGCTTCCCGGCCGCTGGCCCAAGCCCGCCGTCCGGCGCGGCGCCGGGTCCCCGGCCCGGGTCGCGGGCTGGTCCGCCTGGTGGGGGCTGGCCGGGACGGTGGCGGTCGCGGCCGGGTTCGGCGCCTGGCAACTCCGGGCCAACTCGCCGCAGCTGATCGTGGACCGCGCCCCCGGGGCATTTTTCCAGTTTGGGTACTGGATAGCGCAGCATGGGTCGCTGCCGATCCCGACCCAGCTCGCGGCGTTCGGCGGCAGCCATCCTGGCCTCACCTTCTCCAGCTTCGGCTTTATCAGCCACGCCGGTGCGGTCGCTCCGGGGCTGGCGGCTGGCTTGCCGATCACGCTCGCCGCCGGGCTATGGACACACGGGCTGGCCGGCGGCGTGGCGCTCAGCCCACTGCTTGGCGCGCTCGCGGTGCTGAGCGTGGGTGGGCTCACCGGCCGGCTGGCCGGGCCACAGTGGGCACCGGCGGGCGCCTTGCTGCTGGCTATCACCCTGCCCGAGACGTACACCAGCCGGTCGGCGTTCAGCGAGATCTTGGCACAGGCGTTGTTGTTCGGCGGCCTGTGCTTGGTGGTGGACTCCCTCGCACCCCGGCAGTCCCGCATCCTGGCGGCACTCGCTGGGCTCGCCCTGGGGCTGACCGTGCTGGTAGCGGTCGGATCGCTGGTGGCGCTGCTGCCCGCCATCGTGTTCCTGGGAGCGCTGCTGGCCGCGCGCAGGCCACAGGCGCTGCCGCTGGGCGGTGGCCTGCTGGCCGGGATCGGCTTCGGGCTGGTCGGTGGCTTCGCCCTCGCCGCGCCGATGATGGAGGCGCTGTCCCCGGAAATCGGCCTGGTCGCGCTGGCCGCTGCCGCGTTCCTCGCGGTGACCCTGGTCGGCGCCGCGGCCGGCCTGGTCGAACCGGTGCGGCGGCGCGTTGCCCGGGTGCTCGCGGCCCGCCCGCTGCGCTGGCTGCCCGAGGCCAGCGCGGTGATCGTGGTGGCGGCCGCGGCCGCGTTCGTTATACGCCCCTACCTGCAAACGGTCGAAGGTGTGGCGAACCCGTACATCGTGGCCCTGCAGCGGATATCGCATCTGGCGGCCAATCCGCGGCGGCTGTATGCCGAGGACAGCCTGTACTGGGTGATCTGGTACCTGGGAGCGCCCGCGCTCTTGCTCGGAGTGGCCGGGCTCGCCCTGCTCACACGGCGGTGCTTGCGGGCGCTGATCACCTGGCGGGACCCCACCGGGGCGGCGCGCGCCTGGGCGCTGCCCCTGATGATCATCGGCTGGGGGGCGATTACGGTGCTGTGGCGGCCCAGTACAACGCCCGACCAGCCGTGGGCGAGCCGGCAGCTCGTCCCGGTCCTGATCCCCGGCCTGATCGTGGCCGCGATCTGGGTTTGCGCCGTGCTGGCCCTGCGAGCCCGGGAGCGGGGTGCCGGGATGGTGGCGGTTTCGGCCGCCGTCGTATGCTTCGTGGCCGCGCTGGCGGTCCCGCCGGTGATCACCACGTTCGGGATCGGGGGCAAGCGCGTCGTTTCGCCAGCGAGCTATCCGGCGAGCAGCGCGCCGGCGTTCCAGCGGACTGGCGTCGGCCAGCTCGACGCGATCACCAGCCTGTGCGGGGCGATACCGGCCGGCTCGCCGGTGCTGCTCCTCGATCAGGTCGCGGCCCGGCGGTTCACCCAGGTGATCCGCGGCATGTGCGGTATCCCGGCCGGCGTCATGGCGGGAGCTGCGCCGGCGCAGGTGGCGGAGGTCATGCGCCAGATCATGCGGACCGGGCACCAGGCGGTACTGCTGGCCACCCGCCCGGCGGAGCTCACCCCCTACGGGGGGACGCCTAGCCAGGTGGTCGACCTGACGACGATCCAGGACGCACACGTCCTGACCCAGCCGCCGGCGTCGGGCTGGCCCGTCCGTTATGTGCTCTGGATGTCGGGGCCGGGCACCGCGGGCGGGCCGGCGGGCGGGGCATAACCGGATGGCGCGTTGCCCGCTCCCGGACGCCAGACTGTATGATTTGCCTCCGGGATGTGCGGGCCCTACAGTGAAGGGACACCGACGCGGGGTGGAGCAGTTCGGTAGCTCGCTGGGCTCATAACCCAGAGGTCGCGGGTTCAAATCCCGCCCCCGCTACCAAGTACAGCGCAGGTCAGAGCCTCGGAGCAGACGCTCCGGGGCTCGCTTCGTGTCGCGTGTGCACGGAGTCTCCCGCCTCGGCCACTTCGGCTTGGTCAGAGCTTCGTGGCGGAGAGGGCGTCGACCGTGCCCGCGCCATAGAACGTGGTGCTCGACGGACCGCCGGTGCAGCGCCGCGGGTCGTCGGCGGGCCAGTTGGTCGGGCATGGCGTCGGTGTGGCGCTGCGGCGCAGGGCGGCAGCCACAGCACCCGGGCTCCACTTCGGGTGGAGCTGGCGGATGAGGGCCGCCACTCCGGCGGCATGAGGTGACGCCATCGACGTACCGCTGATCCAGACCCACCGGTTGCCGCTGGCGTCCTCGACACCGCGACCGGCGGCGGCCAGGGCCTCCCACTCTCCGGTGGCATCGGTGCTCGACCAGCCGGCGAGGATGCGACCGAACGTGGTGCCGGGGGTCTGGGCGGCGTCGCCACCAGGGGCGGTCACGTCGACGATCGGCCCTCCGGTGTTGGAGTAGCTGGCCAGCATCGTGACGCCCGACGCCGAGACGGTGACGACACCGGGCAGCTCGGCGGGGGCGACCCGACAGTTGTTGCGAACCTCACGCACCACAGCTGTGTCGGGGGGCCAATCGGGGCTGATGTCGTCGGACACTGGATGACCGAGATCATTGACCTCGTTGCCGGCGGCGGCCACGACCACCACGCCCTGCTGCTGGGCGTACCGGGCCGCCTTCTGGAGGTCCTGCACGATCGCCTTCTGCTCGGCGTCGCTCTTGCACAGGTACAAGAATGGGTCGGCGAAGAGGCTGAGATTGACGACGTCGAGATGGTGATCGCCGGCGTAACGCAGCGCCGCGGCGACGGAATCGGCGAAGCAGAACCCGGCGATCGTGCAGGCCTTGAGGGCAACGATGGTGGCGTCGGGCGCCACACCGGCAATGCCGGTGCCGTTCAGCTGGCCGGCGATCGTGGTCGAGACGTGGGTGCCGTGGCCCTGCAGATCCTGGACCGCGGCCTTGTTTGAGCAGTCGCCGTTGGCGACCTCTCGCGGGTCAGCGGTCGGCGTGTCGGAGAAGATGAACGAGCACGACGCCGCCACATCAATGCGGCCGGCCAGATCCGGGTGGGTGAAATCGACGCCACCGTCGATCACACCGACCCTCACGCCCTTCCCGGTGGCCTTGGCATAGGACGCCGCGCCGGCCTCGATGCGACGCATGTCCCACTGGCAGGCCGACAACTGCTCTGGACCGGCGCCGACCCCGAAGAACGCCTGACAGAGCGAAGATGCCTGCGCCGGAGACAAGGCCCCCGGCGTGGCCGCCACCGCCGGCGTGACCCAGCTAAAGACGAAGATCACCGCCCCACCGATCAGCAAGAGTTTGCGCAGCAAGAGTTTGCGCATCTGGCCCCTTCCCCATTGGAATCTGCCGGTGCAGCCGCCGACGAGAATTGACATAGACAACCTGCGAACAGCTCTCATCTCTTGTCCCTCCTAAAATTGTCCCTCCGGAAACGGAGTGGCGGGTTCCCCTGAAAGTGTGGACACCTTGAGTTGACTGATCTGGTAGCGCCGTCATCGCCCACGGAGTAATCGGTCGTCCGGGACCCAGTTGCTCAGCGCGCGATGCCGTAGGGCGGACTTGAGACGCCGTCGATTTTCCAAATCTCCCCGCCCAGCGTGACAACGTACGCGGTGTTCCCGATGAACTCGAGCGGGGTGGGCTGGTTGAGACCACCGGAAGCCGCCCGGCCCCAGCCGCGGCTCACTCTCCGGACGCCGTTCAAAGTGACAGGTAGCGTCCGCACGAATGCGCGCGTCAGAAAGAACGAACCCGGCGTGCCGCAGTTGAACCATGCCGCAGATTCCCCCTGCGGGCCTTGGCCATTGTCACCCAGCACCGCAACCCGTGTGTATGCAGGAGCGATGCAGAACGCATGGAGACGGTATGGAGATCCTCCTCCCTGGGGTGCCCGCGAGACCGCAGTGCTGCTGCCCAGCAGCTGCCAGCCGCCGCATCGTGCCGGTACGGTCAGGCACTCGAAACCCGCATGCGGCCTGTGGCGTTGTTCCTCCCTGGGATCGGCATGCGGCGCATCGTGCCGGTGGGTGCAAGCGTGAACGATTCCGACGAGATCAAGCGGCTGGTCGATGCCGGGTACATCCAGACAAGCTGCCTCTCGATGCGGCGTTCCAGATCGCGGGCCCGTTCCGCGAACTGATCAATACTCACGGTGACGCCGTGCGCGCACAGTTTGGCGTGGCCAAGCGTGACATGTGGCCGGACGATATTCATGCGCGGCTGTATGCTCCCGGGCGCGACAGGAAGCTGGCTTACGTCTTCGACGAGAAGATGGATCCCGGGCTTCTCAGCGACCTGTTCGGCCACGGACTCGTCGCCAGCCGGAGCGACAACCCGCGCTGGATTGGCATGCACCCGAGGCTGGCCAAGGTCTACATGGTGTCGTTGGCGGAAGCGATGGCGCCCACTCTGGGCGCATCCGTGGACCGACGCGACCTTCGACCACGTTGCCGTCTCTGGCCTCACCATGGACCGCCTGGCCGCGGCCCTGCTCGACCGGCCCGAGTTTGCCGCTCCCGCGTCCGCCAATGCCAGTGCCGAGCGGGAAGTCGAAGAATCCATGGCGTCGTTGGCATTCAGGACTGTCGTGCCGGTTGACCCAGTGCGCAT
>DASYQM010000021.1:0-8135 GCA_036005525.1 Streptosporangiaceae bacterium | reverse complement strand
CCGCTTCCCGGTCCCCTAGGGACAACCGCATCCGGCGCCGGAACATGCCGCAGCGGGCGGCGGCATGTTCCATCTCCGCCGCTGCATCAGCCGGCCATTGTGCGGCCGCGACCCGGTCGTTTTGCCGGAATGTCTTGACGGATTTGCCGGCCGCCGCCGCGGCGCCGCTGGATAGCGTAGGGGGATGGGTTGGCTGCCCCACGACCTACGGAGATCGCCATGACCGAACGTGCCCCACTGCCCTACGACTACCTGCCCGCCGTGCCGTCATTTGCGCTGGAAAGCAGCGATGTCGCTGACGGCCAGCAGATGTCCGACGCGCAGGTCTACAACGGATTCGGGATGACCGGCCAGAACATCTCGCCGAACCTGCGCTGGCACGGCTTTCCCGCCGAGACCAAGAGCTTCGCGGTGACCTGTTATGACCCCGACGCGCCGACCGGTTCGGGGTGGTGGCACATGGTTGTGCTCGATGTGCCCGCCTCCGTGACCGAACTGCGCACCGGCGCGGTGAGCGGGGACAAGTCCGGGCTGCCTTCGGGCGCTTTCTGCGTGCGTAACGACTTTGGTTCCAAGGACTTCGGCGGCGCCGCCCCGCCGGCCGGCGACCCGCCGCACCGTTACGTGTTCGCGGTGCACGCGCTCGACGTGGACTCCCTCGGCGTGGACTCCGACGTCACCCCCGCGGTGGCCGGCTTCAACGTGGGCTTCCACACCATCGCCCGGGCGGTCATGATCCCGGTCTACGGTCACTAATCTCCCCGCGGAGGTGTCATCGGCGACGATCGCGGCGATCAGGGGCTGGCGGGAGGGCTGTGACCGCCATGCGCGATGGCGTGCGCACCCCGGCAGCGTCCTACGATGGACAGCAGCAGATGACCGCAGAAGATCATCTTTGAGGACAGGCGATGGGCAAGGCGACGAGGATCAGGCAGCAGAACGCGCGGGAGAAGATCGCCGCCCAGCGAGCGGCCGCGCAGCGGGCCGAGAGGCGCAGGCGCCTGTTCATCACCGGTGGCAGCATCCTCGCGGTGGTGGCCATCGTGGTGGCCTTCATCGTCGTGAAGTCGCTGGGCTCGTCGTCGGCTCCCTCGAAGCCGGCCAGCGCCACCGGCACCCCCCTGCCCTCCAGCGTGGTCAATGACATCACCAACGTGCCGGCCAGCACCCTGGAGGCGATCGGCAAGGGCAGCACGGATCCCAAGTCCATCATCCGGCTCAACGGCACACCGCTCACCAAGGACGGCAAGCCCGAGGTGCTGTACATCGGGGCCGAATACTGCCCGTACTGCGCCGCCGAGCGGTGGGCGATGGCCGTGGCACTGAGCAAGTTCGGCACGTTCACCGGCCTGCACGGTATTCATTCCAGCAGCAGCGACGTCCCCCCGAGCATCCCCACCCTGACCTTCTACAAGACGGGTTACACAAGCAAGTACCTGGTGTTCACCCCCGTCGAGACTACCACCGAGGACAGGAACACCCCCCTGCAGAAGACGACGGCCGCCCAGCAGGCGCTGCTGAACAAGTACGACGCGCCGCCTTATGTCTCCCAGGGGAGCACCGGCGCGATCCCGTTCGTCGACTTCGGCAACAAGTTCCTGGTCAGCGGGGCGAGTTACAACCCGGCGGTGCTGCAGGGCAAGAGCTGGAGCGAGGTCGCGGCGGCGCTGTCCGACCCGGCAAGCCCGATCAGCCAGGGGGCGGTTGGCGCCGCCAACTCGATGACCGCGGCCATCTGCAAGCTCACCAACAACCAGCCGGCGACCGCGTGCACCCCCGCGATCCAGAAGCTGGAGGGACAGTTCTGATGGCCGCGCCCAAGCAGACGCGCGCGCCCAAGCCGGCCAGCCGGCCAGGAACCGGTAAATCGAGGGACAAGGGCACCCGGGGCGGCCGGCCCGATCCGCAGCCGGCGGCGGCTCCCACCCGCCGGGCGGGTAACGGACAGCGGCGGGCCGGTCAAGCCGGCCAGGCCGGACAGCCGTCCCAGCCTGCCCCGCGCCCGGCTGTCACGGCCGATCCGGGCCCGGGTACCGCGCCGGGCTGGCTCCAGCTGATCACCTGGGTCCTGTCGCTGGCAGGCCTCGGTGTCTCGGTCTACCTCACCGTCGCCCACTACACCTCGTCGTCGATCCTCGCGTGTTCCGACAACGGGCTCGTCAACTGCGCGGCGGTGACGACGAGCTCAGAGTCCATGGTGTTCGGCGTCTTCCCGGTCGCGGTGCTCGGGCTCGCCTTCTACGTCTTCATGGCCGCCGTCACCTCGCCGTGGGCGTGGCGGGCGACGTGGCCGCCGATCAGCTGGGCGCGGTTCGGCTCGGTGATCGTCGGCATGCTGTTCGTGCTGTACCTGATCTACACCGAGCTGTTCACCCTGGACGCGATCTGCCTGTGGTGCACCAGCGTGCATGTGATCACGTTCCTGCTGTTCGGGCTGATCGTCTTCAGCGCCGCCGCCGGATACGGGACCGCAAGGGCAGCGCCCGCCCGCTGAGCCAGGCAGGTGCCTCGCCGAAAAGACGAGGCACGGTTCGTCTTCGCGCTGACGACGACGCCGCCGATCCCACCTAGCGTTGACTTCCGGCGCTGGGAGGCGGATGTGGCAGCGGTGATCGAGTGCCGGGGGCTGACCAAGAGGTATCGCCGGACCACCGCGCTCGCCGGGCTGGACTTGACCGTCGAGGCGGGCCAGGTCTTCGGCTTCCTCGGGCCGAACGGGGCCGGCAAGACCACCACGCTGCGGATCCTGCTCGGGCTCGTCGCCGCCACCTCCGGGCACGCCTGGGTGAACGGGAGGAGCATCCCGGACCCCGGTGGGCTCGCCGACGTCGGGGCCATGATCGAGGAACCCTCGTTCTACCCGTGGCTGACGGGCCGCCGCAACCTGGACCTGCTGGCCCTGTCCGGCGCCCGGCCGCCGGCCTCGGGGATCGCCGCCGCGCTGGACCTGGCCGGCCTGACCGGGGTCGCCGACCGCAAGGTCAAGGGGTATTCGCAGGGGATGCGGCAGCGGCTCGGGCTGGCGGCGGCCCTGATGCGGCGGCCGGCGCTGCTGCTGCTGGACGAGCCGGCCAACGGCATGGACCCGGCCGGCATCAGGGAGTTCCGTACCCTGCTGCGCCGCCTGGCCGGCGACGGGACCACGGTGTTCCTGTCCAGCCACCTGCTCGCCGAGGTCGCGCAAGTGTGTGACCAGGTCGCCGTGATCCACGCCGGGCGGCTGGTCGAGCAGGGACCGACCAGCCAGCTGGCAACGGGGCGGCCGCGGCTCCGGCTGTTGATCGATCCGGCCGACCAGCCGTCCGCGCTGGCGCTGCTCCGCCGCTGGCCGGCCAGGGCCGACGGCCCCGACACGGTGCTGGTGGACGCGGCCGACGGCCGCGGCGTCAACGAAGTTCTCGGCCGGGGCGGGGTCTGGGCCAGCCAGATCGTTCCGGAGCGGGCCGGGCTGGAAGAGGCGTACCTGCAACTGACCGACAACCCGGAGGCCACCAATGCGGCTGCTCCACGCTGAGCTGATCAAATTGGGCCGCCCGCTGACCTGGGGTGTGGCGGCCGCCGCCGCGCTGTTCTGTGTGCTGCTGGCCGTTGGTGGCGCGCACAACGCCGCACTGGAGGGCGGGGCACCGGCCGGGCACATCCCCTCGTGTGCCCAGCTCGGGATCCCGGCCGGGCCGCGGTGCACACGCGCCGAGGCGCTGGAGCGGGCCAGGGTGAACCAGGCGAGCGCGGAGCCGGCGCAGGTCGCCGCACAGCTGAACCCGCTGGCAGCCGGCGCCGAGGCGGCGGGGCTGATGGCATCGCTGCCAGGGGCGCTGGCGCTGGCGCTGCTGGCCGGTGCCCACGTCGGTGGCGAGTGGTCGGGCCGGACCATGAAAAATCTGCTCGCCCAGCAGGGCCGGCGGTGGCGGGTGCTCGCTGCGAAGCTGGTCAGCCTGTGGCTGGCCGGGATCGGCCTGATCGCCGTGTGCTGGGCGGCGCTGGCGGCCGCGGGGCCGGTTCTTGTCCGCGTCGATCATCTGCCGGCCCCGCACGAGTCCGCCGCCCATGCGCTCAGCTTGGCCGGCTCGCAGGCGGCGCGCGCCCTGCTGGTGCTCGCGGCGTTCGCCGGCATCGGCCTGCTCGCCGCCGTGGCGACCCGGGGCACGATCGGCACCACCGCCGCCACGGCGGGAGCGGTCATCGCGATGCTGGTTGCCACGTCGCTGCCGGCCCTCGGCCGGTGGACCCCGGCCACCTGGGTACAGGCCTGGATGGGTTTCCCGGCCGGTCAGGCGTCGATCACGTCGCTGCCGACCAACTTCTGGTCCCGCTTCATCAGCGCCGGCGGCGCTCCCGGCCACGTGGCGGGCCTGGTGGGCCTGGCCGGACTGCTCGCCGTGTGCCTGGCGGCGGCCGCGCTGTTCCGCGGCCAGGACATCGGCGGATGACGCTGCGGTGATGCGGACCTACAGTCGGGTCATGCGCCGTCCGTGGAAGGACCTGGCCACCCCGCGCCGGCTGGATCTCCTGATCGCGGCGGGCCTGCTCGTGTGGGGGCTGCCCGACGTGCCGTGGTGGTGGGAATATCTCGGTCATGCGGGATCGACCCCGGACGTGCTCGGCTCGCTGGCGCTGACGCTCGCCATGTCGCTTCCGTTCTGCTGGCGCCGGGTGGCGCCGGTGCCGGTGCTCGGCCTGGCGGCGGGCGTGCTGGCGGTGCGCTTCGCGCTGCACCGGGACCTGACTTCCGCGTTCGCCGCGCTGCTGGTCGCCGCCTACGGGCTGGGGGCCTATGCCAGCCCGCTCCGCCGCTACGCCCGGTGGCTCGGCTGGCTGTCCCTCGCCGCCGCGGTGGTCGTCGTCGTCACCAGCAACGGCGTGAACAAGCCCTACCCCGGGCTGTTCGCCGGCCGGCTCGCCGGGGCGCCGCTGGCGCTGCTGGGCGCCGCGTTCGTACTGGGGGACGCGGCGGACGCCCGGCGTCGTGAGGCCGCCGCCCTGGTGGAGGCGGCGCACCAGGCCGAACGCACCCGGATCGCCCGGGAACTGCACGACGTGGTCGCACACCAGTTGTCCGCCATCGCGGTACAGGCCGGTGCGGCGCGGATCGCCGCGGGCAGCGGCCAGGGCCAGGCGGCGGTGATGGCCACCGTGGAGCGGCTGGCCAGGGAGGCGCTCACCGAACTGAACCACCTGCTCGGCGCCCTGCGCCGCGAGCCGGCCGCCGACCGCGCCCCGGCCCCCACGCTGGCGGAGCTGGAGACGCTGCTGGACACCGCCCGGGCCTCCGGCGTTCCGGCCGACCTGACGGTCGAGGGTCCCCCGCGGGCCCTGACCCCCGGCGTCGAGCTGTCCTGCTACCGCATCGTCGCCGAGGCGCTCACCAACGTCGCGCGGCACGCCCCGGGCGCACCCACCCGGGTGGTGCTGCGCTACCGGCCCGGCGCGCTGGACATCGAGGTGGCCAACGGCCCTGCCCCCGGGGGGCGCCGACCGGCGGCGCCGCGGCCAGCCTCCGGCGGGCGCGGGGTGCGGGGGATGCGCGAGCGGGCCGAGCTGTACGGGGGATGCCTGGACGCGCGGGCCCGGCCCGGCGGGGGGTTCGTGGTGACCGCGGCGATCCCCGACAGCCCGGTCCGGGAGCCGGCGTGACCATCCGGGTGCTGATCGCCAACGACCAGGCCCTGGTGCGGGCGGGCTTCGCAACGCTGCTGGACAGCCAGCCGGACCTCGACGTGGTCGGGCAGGCGGGCAACGGGCACGAGGCGGTGCTGCTCGCCCGCGAGCTCGCCCCCGACGTAGTGCTGATGGACATCCGGATGCCGGTGCTCGACGGCCTGTCCGCCACCCGGCAGATCGTCGCGCGGGGCACCGGTGAGCCGGGCGGCGCCATCGTCAAGGTGATCGTTCTCACCACCTATGACCTGGACGAGTATGTGTACGAGGCGTTGCGTGCGGGAGCATGCGGCTTCCTGCTCAAGCACGCGCCACCGGAGGAGCTGCTGCTCGGCGTGCGGGCGGCCGCCGACGGCGGCGCGCTGCTGTCCCCCGGTGTGACCAGCAGGCTCCTGGCCGAGTTCGCCACCCGCCGCCTGGCGCCGCCCCAAGAGCCCGCCGAGCTGGCCCGGCTCACCCCACGGGAGCGGGAGGTGCTCGACCTGGTGATCCGCGGCCGGTCCAACGGCGAGATCGCACGCGACCTGTTCGTCTCCCACAGCACCGTCAAGACCCATCTCACCCACGTCCTGGACAAGCTCGGGCTGCGCGACCGGGTCCACGCCGTGGTGTACGGGTACGAGCACGGCCTGGTCGAGCCCGGCCGGGTGGACTGACCCGGGCCCGGAATGATCCGGGCGCCGTGCTGGCTGTAGTTCTCAGGTGCCACACGCGGGTCAGCGGGTCAGACGCGGATCGTTTCTCCTCCACCGCCGCCGTGTACGGAAAGCCGGAGCACCACAGGCAGGAAGGGATCAGACAACGGGCACGGATGCGCACTCCGGCTGGCTGCGGAGGCTGAGCCGGGCCTGCTGGCGTTACCCCCGCAACGTGGTGCTCGCGCTCGGCGGAACGCTGGTGGTGAGCCTGGTCGGGATCACCATCCCGCTGATCCAGCGCGCCATCGTCGACAGCCTCACATCCGCCACCCAGGCCGCAATCTGGCCGCTGGCGGTCGCGCTGATCGTGGCGGCCGGGGCCAACTTCGTCGGCCTGTACGTGCGCCGCTACCGCGGCGGGCAGCTGTCCCTGGACGTCCAGCACGACCTGCGGACGCAGCTGTTCTCCGCCCTGTCCCGGCTGGACGGCACCCGCCAGGACGAGCTGCACACCGGCCAGATCGTGAGCCGTTCGATCTCCGACCTCACGACGATCCAGAGCCTGCTCTCCATGGTGCCGATGCTGATGGGCAACGCGGTGCTGTTCGTCGGCTCGCTGGCCGCGATGGCCTTCCTCTCTCCGACCTTGACCCTGGTCGCCCTGGCCGTCGGGCCCCCGCTCTGGTTCATCTCGGCCGCCTCCCGGCGCACCCTGTTCCCGGCCAGCTGGGACGCGCAGCAGCAGGCGGCCGGCGTCGCCGCCGTCGTCGACGAGGCGGTGACCGGGGTGCGGGTGGTCAAGGGCTTCGGGCAGGAGGAGCAGGAGGTCGGGCGGATCGAGGGGGCCAGCTCCCGGCTGTACGCCTCCCGCGTCCGGGCGGTACGGCTGCTCGCACGCTACAACCCGGCGCTGCAGGCCATCCCGGCGCTGGGCCAGGTGGGAGTGCTCGCGCTGGGTGGCTGGCTTGCCCTGCATGGCACGATAAGCCTGGGCACCTTCCTGGCCTTCTCCTCCTACCTCATCGCGATGGTCTGGCCGGTCCGGTCGCTGGCCGGCCTGGTTACCATCGGCCAGCAGGCCAGGGCCAGCGTGATCCGGGTGTTCGAGGTGATCGACGCCCGGCCGGTCGTTGCCGACCGGCCCGGCGCGCTGCCCCTGCCGCCCGGCACCCCCGACGTGGAGCTGGACGACGTGCGCTTCGGCTATGTGCCGTCGCAGCCGGTGCTGCGGGGCCTGTCGCTGCGGGCGACGCCGGGCGAGACGCTGGCCCTGGTCGGCCCCGCGGGCTCGGGAAAGTCGACGATCTCGCTGCTGCTGCCGCGTTTCTACGACGTCACCGGCGGCTCGGTGCGGGTCGGCGGGCACGACGTCCGGGACCTTTCGCAGGACTCCCTGCGTGCCGCCATCGGGATGGTGATGGAGGAGAGCTTCCTCTTCTCCGACACGGTCAGCGCCAACATCGCGTTCGGGCGCCCGGACGCCACGAGGGAGCAGATCGTGGCGGCGGCGCGAGCAGCCGAGGCCGACGCCTTCATCACCGGCCTGCCGCAGGGCTACGACACGGTGGTGGGCGAGCAGGGACTCACGCTGTCCGGCGGCCAGCGCCAGCGGGTGGCGCTGGCCCGCGCCCTGCTCACCGATCCGCGCATCCTCCTCCTGGACGACGCCACGTCCGCGGTCGACCCGCAGGTGGAGGCTGAGATCCACGAAACACTCCGCCGGGTCATGCGCGGCCGCACCACGCTGCTCATCGCTCACCGGCGCTCGACCCTGCAGCTGGCAGACCGGATCGCGGTGCTGGACGAGGGGCGCCTGGTCGACGAGGGCAGCCACGACGA
>DASYQM010000020.1:0-23106 GCA_036005525.1 Streptosporangiaceae bacterium | reverse complement strand
TCACACTCGGTGGTCCCGGCCCCGGTCAGCAGCTCGCACCGCACCTGCCTGGGCTTACCGGTCCGGATGACCGCGGTCAGCAGGCTGTCCACCGCGGCACGGGAGGGCAGGTTCACAAACGCCGTGAACGGCCGCCCGGTGGCGTAGCCGCTGCCGGTGCCCAGCAGCTCACCGGCCGCCTGGTTGACCCGCCGGACGGCGCCGTCGCGTTCGACCAGGATCAGCGCCACCGGCGCCTCGTGGAAGAGCGCGCGCAGCAGCCGCCGTTCGGCGTGCAGGGCATCCAGGGCCGCCTCGTCGGGTGGCCCATCGCCGTTGCCGTCGTGGGATGCCGCGAGCGCGTCGATCGCCGCGTCCAGCTCGGCCAGCGCCGCGTCCAGCGTCGCACGCAGGCTGGCGTCCTCCAGCGCGGCCGCCTGCCGGAGCGCGTCGCGGCGCGCCGCCAGGTCGGCGAGTTCCTTCCGCGCCGACACGCTCCCCGCTGGGTCTGGCATCCAGTCAGCCCAGCCCTGACTGTCCCGAGCTGATGATCTTGCTGGCGACCTCGGTGACCCTCATGTTGCCCTGCTGGGAGATCTGGCGCATCCGGTCGAGCGCCTCGTCGGCGCTGCAGCCCAGCGCGTTCATCAGGATGCCCTTCGCCTGGTCGACGACCGCCCTGGACTGGGCGGCGTCGCGGAACTGCAGCGCGGCCCGGCGAGCGCCGCCGAACTGGGACAGGTTGTCCACCAGCGCTCCGCCCGCGGCAACGAGCAGCTCTGCCAGCGGGACCTGGCCGGGATCCAGCATCCGTGGCCTCGCCCCGAACAGGGACAGAGTGACCGCCTCGGGCCCCGGCCGGTACGCCAGCGTGACCGAGCAGCGCACTCCACGGGACAGCGCGGCCTGGGCGTACTCGGGCCAGCGCTCCTCCTCCAGCGTGTCCGGGCAGTGGGCGGTCTCACCGGTGGCCAGCGCGGTGGTCTCCGGGCCACGGTGCGATACCAGCTCCACCTCGGTCAGGTTGGAGACGTCGGGGTGGGTGGCGGCCATAATCAGCGGCTCGCCCTCCTGCCACAGGGTGGCGGTAGCACCGGAGCACGCAGGGACCTGCCGCGACGCGAGCGCAGCAAGCTCGCCGAGCGACCGCGAGCGTGATTTATCCGCGATGCTCAGCAGGTCAGCGGCCTCGCGAGCGAGGTCCGGGTTGGCCACGGTCACCTCCGACCGCCGGTGAGGAAGACGCGGCTGGCCAGCAAGGCCACCTGCCCCCATCTTGCCACCAGGCCGGGAGTCAGGCACCCGCCGGCAGCCGCGGGAGCCGTCGCTGCCGAGCACCGGTCAGCCGTCCCCGGCGTCGTCGCTCAGGCCGGCGAGGCCGGCCAGCAGCTCGGCCAGATGTATACCGCGGCGCCCGAGGCGGTCGGCTCCGATCTGAGTCCGGCAGGAGAAGCCATCGGCCCAGGATCGCGGTGCCTGGGTGCCCGGGTCGGCGGCGGCTGACGCCCGGCCGCGCGCAGAACCCGGAGCGGATGTCGCGTAGGGCCCGGAGCCGATGTTTAGCGCGGCGTGCCCGGGGAACGAACGCAACTGCGTGTCTACGACGCAGGCACACCTTCACGCCCGTACGGCGTGATCGCTGAGGTGTGCCTTTTTCATGGCCCTGGCGGCCGGTCTCACCAGCACTCCCAGCGTGACGCGCCGATCCCCAACGGCAGCCCGTAGGAGGCTCGTGATGAGGATCGCTCTTGTCGCCTCGCAGTCCAGCTCGCCCGGCTCGGGCGCTGGCCCCGGCGGCGGCCAACGCGTCACCTCCCTCGCCGAGGCACTCGCCCGGCTGGGGCACCGGGTGACGGTCTACGCACCAAAGGACTCTCCCAAGCTGCCGCGGAAAGCCAGCCTTGCTCCGGGGCTCGCCGTCGAGCACCTGCCCGCCGGAGCCGGTGGACGGCCGTCAAGCGACGAGGGGGCCATGGATATCCCGGCCTTCAGCGATCATCTGGCTCGCCGCTGGCAGCAGGATCCGCCCGATATCGCTCACGCTCACTTCTGGACCACCGGGCTCGCGGCGCTGGCCGGCGCGCGCGGCCTGAACCTGCCCGTCGTGCAGACGTTCCATGCCCTGGGCGCCCTGCAGACCGATGACCTCCACCGCCCGGCGAATACTTCCCGTCCGGGCGGTGGATCCACTGCGGCCCGCGGCCGGGGCGGCGACCGCGGCCGGGGCGGCGACCGCCGCCGGGATGGCGACCGCCGACGGCCGGACACCGGGCAGCAGCTGGCCCGGATCCGGCTGGAGGTCTGTCTCGCGCGCAGCGCCGACGCGGTGCTTGCCACGTCATCAGAGCAGATGACGAAGCTGGCGGGCCTCGGCGTTCCGCGGGCGTCGATCCGGGTTGTGCCGTGGGGGGTCGACACCGGCTTGTTCGCCCCCGACGGGCCGACCGCCAAGCGGAACGGGCGGCCGCGGCTGCTCGCGTTCCGGCAGTCGGACACGGAGCGGGGGCTGGCTGTCGTCATCCGTGCCCTGGCTGAGGTGCCGACGGCGGAACTGCTCATCGCCGGCGGGCCCTCCGGCTCCGGCCCCGAGGCGGACCCGGCCAACCAGCACCTTGCTGGGCTCGCCCGGGACCTGGGTGTGATGGACCGGATCACCTTCACCGGGGACGTCAGCAGAACGCACCTGCCGGCGCTGCTCCGCTCCGCGGACCTGCTGCTGAGCGGGGTGTGGGAGGACCCGTTCGGCTCGGTGGCGCTGCAGGCGATGGCGTGCGGCACACCGGTCGCCGCGTCTGCCATGGGCGAGGTCGGCGACGCGGTCATCGACGGGACGACGGGCATCCTGGTTCCGCCCGGCCAGCCGTCGCTGCTCGCCCGCCGGATACGGCGCCTGCTTGCCAGCCCGATGCAGCTCGACGCGTTCAGCATCGCAGCCGTGGACCGGGCCAGATCCCGCTACTCCTGGGATCGGATCGGCCAGGAAACCGTCCGGGCCTACGAGCGCTGCCTGCCGCACCAGTTCCAGGCCGTACCTGACGAGCCGGAGCCCGAAGACGCC
Organism: Streptosporangiaceae bacterium; assembly: GCA_036005525.1. Lineage (GTDB taxonomy): Bacteria > Actinomycetota > Actinomycetes > Streptosporangiales > Streptosporangiaceae > UBA9676. The sequence goes on along the minus strand of DASYQM010000020.1, from coordinate 20,069 downwards.
GATTCCTCCCAGGACGTGTAGGCGGCCTGCCGGGCCTGCGCCCGGGGTTGGCGGCCGGCCTACCGCAGGCGGTGAGCCGCTCGACGCTCCCCCAAAGCGAGCGGCTCACCGCCCTTCCCGGGCGGGCGGCTTGCGGCCGCGCCGGACGCTGATGAGGTCGGCGCGAGGCGCTGATGGGGCCGGCGCCAGGCGCTGAGGAGAATACCCCGCCAGGGTATAGTGCGAATCCGGGATGCGACCCGGGGCCGTAACCATCCGGCGGCCCCCGCGCTGGCGGGAAGGGGCGGACCATGGCCGTGCTCGCTGCCATCGGCCACGCGCTGGCGGTCGCCGGCTCGATGACCTGGCAGATTACCTGGTCTCTTATCCTCGGCTTCACGCTGTCGGCGATCGTGCAGGCCGTGGTCCGCCGGCAGACGATCACCAGGATGCTCGGCGACGACCGGCCGGCCACCCTGGCCAAGGCCACCGGCTTCGGCGCCGCGTCCTCCTCCTGCTCCTACGCGGCGGTCGCGCTCGCGCGCTCCCTGTTCCGCAAGGGCGCGAGCTTCACCTCCGCGATGGTGTTCGAGATCGCCAGCACCAACCTGGTCATCGAGATGGGCATCATCCTCGCGCTGTTGATCTCCTGGCAGTTCACTTTGGCCGAATTCGTCGGCGGCCCGATAATGATCGTACTGGTGGCAGTGGCGTTCCGCGTCTTCGTGCGGCAGCGCCTGATCGAGGCCGCGCGGCGGCAGGCGGACACGGGCCTGGCCGGATCCATGGAGGGGCACGCCGCCATGGACATGAGCATCGCCGCGGGTGGGAGCTTCTGGCGGCGGCTCGGCAGCCGGCAGGGGTACACGTCGGTCAGCCACATCTTCGTGATGGAGTGGGCTGCCGTCATTCGCGACGTGGTCATCGGCCTGCTGATCGCCGGGGCGGTGGGCGCCTGGGTGCCCAACAGCTTCTGGCAGCACCTGTTCCTCACCGACGAGCCACTGGCGGCCAAGCTGTGGGGCCCGCTGATCGGCCCGGTGATCTCGGTGCTCAGCTTCGTCTGCTCGATCGGCAACGTGCCACTGGCGGCCGTGCTGTGGAACGGGGGGATCAGCTTCGGCGGGGTCGTGTCGTTCATCTTCGCCGACCTGATCATCATCCCGATCCTGCTCATCTACCGGAAGTACTACGGCACGAAGATGGCGCTGACCATCCTCGGGATCTTCTATGCCGCCATGGTCATCGCCGGCTACATCGTCGAGTTCGCGTTCGGCGCGCTCGGCCTTGTCCCGGCCACCCGGAATGCGAACGTCGGCGAGACTGGCCTGCAGTGGAACTACACGACCTACCTCAACATCGTTTTCCTGCTGCTCGCAGCGGCACTGCTGGTGCGCTTCTTCCGCTCCGGCGGCGGCGCGATGCTCAGGATGATGGGCGGCGGTCCCGGCGAGCCCGGCCGTCACGCCCACGGCCCCGATGACCGCGGCCCTCAGGGCCAGGAAGGTCATGACCGGCGCCGTCATGAGCACGGCGGGTCGGCTCTGCCAGCCGGTGGCCGGTGAACAATATGCGTGGCATCCGGTCCTCGGAGGTCTGCTCGGTGATCGCCTCCGCGTGGAAGCCGGCGCCCGCCAGCAGCCCGAGCCAGACCGCGCGGCGGAACAGCCCGGTGCGGTGCGTCTCGTGTACGACGCGCACCGAGCCGTCCGCGTCGCGGAGCAGGAATGCGTACTCGGACCGGATCCACGTGTCGCCGGGATCGGGGTCCCAGGTCCATTCCAGGTAGCGCGCTCCGCGCCCATCCTGGCTGTCACTGCCGCCGTGGTCGGTCACCGGCTGAAAGGTCTCCGCGGTGTGGTCGGGAACGAACAGGGCGACGCCGCCGGGACGGCAGTGCACGAAGGCGGTCTCGATCACCTGCCGCAGGTCTGCCTCGCTGGTCATGTAGTCCACGGCGTCGTGCACGAAGACCGCGTCGAAGGTCCGGCCGAGCCGGATCGTGCGCATGTCTCCCTGGTGGTGTGCGGACTCCGGGTTGAGCCGGCGCGACACCGCGAGCATGTCCTCCGACAGGTCCACGAGGGTCAGGTTGAAGTGCCTCTTCAGGTGCACCGCATTGTGACCGCCACCGCTGCCCAGTTCCAGGACCTCGTGCACGTCGATCGCGGCGGAGTTCAGGATCGTGGCCGCCGCCGCCGCCTCCTCGGTGTACTCCTGCGGGGCTGAGATGAGGGGCCACCAGGAGGCCAGGTCCGCGTACAGGCGGTACCCGGCGGGGTTCGCTGTCACGCGCATCATCTTCCCGCATCGGCTCCCGGCACCCGGATCTGTGGTGCCCCCGGGAAGGGCCGGGAGTATCGGGGAGCCGGGGACGCGTCGGAGAGAATGCCGGGATGGAGTTCGCGCCTGACCCGCCGCACGGCCGCGTGTTCACCACTGCCCGGGTGGTGCGGAGCAGCGATGTGACCCCGTCCGGCCGGCTCCGGTTCGATGCGCTCGCCCGCTATCTGCAAGACGCCGCGGAGGACGACCTCGCGGACGCCGGCTGGGATGAGCCGTATGCCTGGCTGCTGCGGCGCTGCGAGGTGGCCGTCCGCGATTATCCGGGCTTGGGCCAGCGGGTCGGGCTGAGGACGTTCTGCTCGGCGACCGGACCCCGGTGGGCCGAACGCACGACCACCCTGGCCGGTCCGGACGGGGACCTGATGCAGGCGAGGGCGGTCTGGGTGGCCGTCACACGCGCTGAGGGCCGCCCCTGCCCGCTGGGGGCGGCGTTCCACCGCCTGTACGGGCCGTCGGCGGGAGGGCGGCAGGTGTCGGCACGCCTGTCACATCCCGGGCCACCGCAGGACGTGGGCGGCCAGCCCTGGCCGCTGCGCGCCACGGACATCGACACGGCGGGCCACGTGAACAACTCCATCCACTGGGCTGCGGTCGAAGACGTCCTCGCCGGGCTCGCCGACCCGCCAGCGGCCGCCGAACTGGAATACCACCGTGCCATCCTGCCCGGCCAGCAGCCCCGCGTGGTCACAAGTGACGCGCACGATCAGGCCGGCGTCTGGCTGCTGGACGGCGAACACCGGCTGGCCTCGGCGCGGCTCACCTTCGGCCGGTAAGATCACGCCTCGTCAAGATCGACCTGCCGGCCCAGCTGGCCGCGCGGCCCACGGCCTGTTGCCAGCGGCTGCCGCCGACGGCACCAGCCACGGGCTGGTTCTCACCGAGGGGGATGACATGCTGAAGGGCTTCAAGAACTTCCTCATGCAGGGTGAGCTGGTCGTCATCGCCGTCGGCCTGGTGGTGGCCTTGGCGTTCAGCACCCTGATCAAGGCCTTTACGGACAGCATCATCACACCGCTGGTCAACGCGATCGCCGGCGGGGGAGCGGCCGGGAAGGGAATCGGCTGGACCCTCAACGGGCAGCGCATCGACGTTGGCGCGTTCATCGGCGCGATCATCTACTTCATCATCCTCATGGCCGTCATCTACTTCCTCATCGTGGTCCCGTACCGCGCCTACATGAAGCGGCGGGGCAGGGCCGTCTTCGGCGACCCGCCGCCCACCAAGACGTGCCCCAACTGCCAGTCGACCGACATACCGGTGGCCGCCACCAAGTGCAAGTACTGCGCCAGCGAGCTGCCCGTTGCCGCCTGACCCGGCCGCTGTGGCCGCCTGAGGCGGGCGCCGCGGCCGCAGGTGGCCCGGGCCGCGGAAGCCTGCCTGCGGGACGGCCTCGCTGGCGCCGGGGTGCCAGACTGCTGCCATGCGCTTCGACACCAAGATCGCGATCGCGGTCCGGGAAGATCTTGCCACGTGGCAGAAGCTCAACGTCACGGCGTTCCTGGCCAGCGCGGTGGCCGGCGGGCGTCCCGAGGTGATCGGAGAGCGGTACCAGGACGGCTCAGGCAACCTCTACCTGCCGATGTTCCGCCAGCCGGTGCTCGTCTACGGCGCTGGCGCCGAGGCGCTCGGCAGCGCGCATGGCCGGGCGCTGGCCCGAGGGCTTGACGTCGCCGTGTACATCGAGGAGATGTTCAAGACCGGCCACGACCTGGCCAACCGGGCAGCCGTCCGGGCGGTCGCCGCCCAGGCGCTGCAGCTGGTGGGGCTTGCGGTCTACGGACCGAGGAACGCGGTGGACAAGATCTTCAAGGGCTTCCCGCTGCACTCCTGATTCACGCGGCGGCACAACGGATGGGCCCCAGCTGATGCCGCTGGGGAGACTCCCCGACCCGGCCCGCCTGACGTTGGGCCACGATGGCGGCCACGCTAGGCCGCGATGGCAGCCACGCTGGGCCGTCACCGGCGCGTTACCGGGCCGGGCGGGTGGACGACAGCACCGGCCGGGCGAGGATCATTGACGGCCATCCCGATCGGGGCTACTGTCCCGCCTGCCGACAATCTCGTTGGGGGGCAGCGATGCTGAGCTTCGGCGTCACGTTCATGGCCGACCCGCCGGTGTCGGAGGTAGTCCGCCGGACGGTACTCGCCGAGCAGAACGGGTTCAGCCACGCCTGGCTGTGGGACAGCCACGTCCTGTGGCAGGAGGTCTACCCGATCTTCACCCTGATGGCGGCCGGTACGGACCAGATCCATATCGGGCCGTGCGTCACCAACCCGGTAACCAGGGACCCGACGGTGACGGCGGCCGCGATGGCCACCCTGAATGAGATCTCCGGCGGCCGGATGGAGATGGCGATCGGGCGCGGCGACTCGGCGCAGCGGGTGCTCGGCCGCAAGCCGGTGCCGGTCGCCGAGATGGAGCGCGCCTGCGTCCTGATCCGTGACCTCGCCGAGGGCCGCGAAGTGGATCTCGATGGCACCCCGGTCAGGCTGAAGTGGTCCGAGGGCCACCGGCTGCCGGTCTGGGTCGCGGCCTACGGGCCGCTGGCGCTGCGCTGCGCCGGCCGGGTCGCGGACGGGGTGGTCCTCCAGCTCGCCGACCCGTTCATCATCGAGTGGGCGCTGCGCTACATCAGGGAGGGCGCGCAGCAGGCAGGCAGGGACGCCGGCGAGATCAAGCTGATGGCCGCCGCGCCCGCCTACATCTCCGCCGACCTCACGCACGCCAGGGACCAGACGCGCTGGTTCCCCGCGCTAGTGTCCAACCACGTGGTTGACCTGGTCAAGCGTTACCACGACGCCGAGCTGCCCGCCGAGCTGACCGAATACATCGCCGCCCGTGAGCGGTACGACTACGCCCATCATGGCCGCGCTGGCTCGGAGAACGCCGAGTTCGTGACCGATGATGTGGTCGACAGGTTCTGCGTGCTGGGCACGCCGGAACAGGTGCGGGCGAAGCTCGGGCAGCTCGTGGATCTCGGTATCAGCCAGTTCAACATCTACTCGATGGTGGACGACCCTGCGGGGCTGATCCGCGGCTTCGGCGCCGAGGTCATCCCGGCGTTCCGGTAAGGCACCGGCCCGGCGAAGCCCGCCCGCGGAACCCCGGCTGGCGGAACACCGGCCGGCAGGCGCAGGCTAAGAGGGGCAAGCTGACAGGAGGGCATACCCATGCGTAAGGTCCGCGCTGCGCTGATCCAGGCACAGGCCAACATGTCCAAGCAGGACGCGGTGGACAAGCACATCAAGATGATCGCCGACGCCGCGGGCCAGGGCGCTCAGGTCGTCGGTCTCCAGGAGATCTTCCACGGCCCTTACTTCTGCGCCGAACAGGACCCCAAATGGTATGGCACCGCGGAGCCGGAAGACGGGCCCACGGTCAGCAGGATGCGCGAGGTCGCACGGGAGCACGGCATCGTGCTCGTTGTGCCGTGGTATGAGGAGGAGCAGCCGGGCGTCTACTACAACACCGCCTGTGTGATCGAGCGGGACGGGACGGTCCTGGGCAAGTACCGCAAGACCCACATTCCGCACGTCGGGCCGTGCTTCTGGGAGAAGTTCTACTTCAAGCCCGGCAACCTCGGCTATCCGGTGTTCGACACCTCGGTCGGCAGGGTGGGCCTGATCATCTGCTACGACCGGCACTTTCCGGAGGTCGCGCGCGAGCTCGGCATCAAGGGCGCGGAGATCGTCTTCAACCCATCCGCCACCGTGGAGTCGCTGTCCCGGTACCTGTGGGAGCTCGAGCAGCCCGCGCACGCGGTGGCCAACGGCTTCTGGATGGCGGCAAGCAACCGGGTGGGCGTCGAGGCGCCGCTCAACCCGGCCAAGTTCTACGGCTCGTCCTACTTCTGCAGCCCGCGCGGCAAGATCATCGCTCAGGCCTCGGACAGCGAGGACGAGGTGCTCGTCGCCGACCTTGACCTCGACGAGATCCGCGAGGTGCGCAACACCTGGCAGTTCTTCCGTGACCGGCGCCCGGAGACCTACGGCGAGCTGGTGGCACAGCTGCCATGACCACGCTGATCAGGAACGGGACGGTCGTCACCGCGACCGACATGACCCAGGCGGACGTGCTCATCGACGGGGAGCGGATCCAGGCGATCGGCACCGGGTTCGGCGACGCGGACACGGTCATCGACGCGGCGGGCCGCTACGTGATGCCGGGCGGCATCGACGTGCACACCCACATGGAGCTGCCGTTCGGCGGGACCTTCGCGTCCGATGACTTCGCCACCGGCACGGCCGCGGCCGCCTGGGGCGGCACCACGACGATCGTCGACTTCGCCGTCCAGGACTACGGCCAGAGCCTCTCCGCGGGGCTGGACCGCTGGCTGGGGAAGGCGAGCCCGAAGTCGCACATCGACTTCGGCCTGCACCTGATCGTGCGCGAGATCAGCGATCAGGTCCTGCGCGAGATGGATGCGATGATCGACCGCGGGGTGCCCTCGTTCAAGCTGTTCATGGCCTACCCGGGCGTGTTCATGCTGGACGACGCCTCGATCTTCCGCGCGATGAGCCGCACGGCCGACAACGGCGGCCTGATCATGATGCACGCCGAGAACGGCGGGGCCATCGACGTACTGGTCAAGCGCTACCTGGCCGAGGGCAAGACCGCCCCGGTCAACCACGGGCTCACCAGGCCCTCGTCGATGGAGGGTGAGGCGACGCACCGGGCGATCGCGCTTGCCGAGCTGGCCGGGGTTCCCGTCTACATCGTGCACCTCAGTTCCCGGGATGCGCTGAACGCGGTCAGGGAGGGCCGCAGCCGCGGGGTGCACGCCTACGCCGAGACCTGCCCGCAGTACCTGTACCTGTCGCTCGATGACCTCGCCCGCCCCGGGTTCGAGGGCGCCAAGTTCGTGTGCTCGCCGCCGCTGCGCCCGGCCGACCACCAGGCAGAACTGTGGCGGGGCCTGGAGACCGATGATCTGCAGGTGGTCTCGACGGACCACTGCCCGTTCGACTACAAGGACCAGAAGATCCTCGGCAAGGACGACTTCTCGGCGATACCCAACGGGCTGCCCGGGGTCGAGGACCGCTACACGCTGCTCTGGGACGGGGGAGTCGCCGCGGGCCACATCAGCCCGATGCGTTTCGTCGAGCTGATCGCGACCGCGCCCGCCAGGATGTTCGGGCTGCATCCGCGCAAAGGCACGCTCGCGCCCGGGGCCGACGCGGACATCGTGATCTTCAATCCGGAGGCACGGCGGATCCTGTCCGCAGCGTCTCATCACATGCGGGTCGACTACAGCTGCTATGAGGGCCGCGCGGTCCGCGGCGTGCCGGAGGTGGTGATGCAGCGCGGCAACGTGCTGGTCGCTGACGGGCAGTTCCACGGCAAACCCGGCGCGGGCAGGTTCCTGGAGCGCAGCAGGTTCGGCCCCGGCCAGAGCTCATGGTAGAGCGCGGGGCGAGCGCGGGGCTCCCCGGCGGCCCGGCCCGTGACCGTCGGGACGCATCTTGCGTGCCGCAAGCCGGCCCGCCCGAGTCACATGCCGGTGCCGTGAGCCGGTCTGCCGCGCGCAGGTGCGCATCCCGGGTGCCGTGAGCCGGTCTCCCGGGCGCAGGTGCGCATCCCGGGTGCCGTGAGCCGGTCTGCCGGGCCTGGGCGCTCATCCCGGCCGCTGTGAGCCGGTCTGGCGCGCCCGGTGCTTGTCCCGGCCGCCGTAGGCTTGGTCCCCTAATGACAAGCCCGGCCGTTCTGGATCTGCTGCGCCGCCCCCTCGTTGTGGCGCCGATGGCCGGTGGACCCTCGACCAGCGAACTGGTGATCGCGGCCGCGGGTGCCGGGGCGGTCGGCTTCCTGGCCGCTGGTTACCGGACCGCGGCGGCCATGGTCGCGGAGATCGCCGCCGTGCGGGCGGGCACAGCCGAGCCGTTCGGGGTGAACGTGTTCGTGCCCGGAACGCCGTCGGCCGACGCCGCGGCGATCTCGGCTTATCTCGGCTCGCTGCGCTCCAGCGCCGCCGCGGTCGGCGCCTCGCTCGGGGAGGCAACCTGGGATGACGACGGCTTCGAGGAGAAGGTTGCCTGCCTGCTGGCGGACCCGCCCCCGATCGTCAGCTTCACCTTTGGCTGCCCGCCAGCGGAGGTGGTCGCCGCTTTCAGGCAGGCCGGCACCGTGGTCGCCGTGACGGTGACCAGCCCCGGCGAAGCCGCGGTCGCGGCGGCCGCGGGCGTGGACGCGCTCTGCGTCCAGGGCTATGAGGCCGGTGCCCACCGGGGCACGTTCGCCAACGACGGCAGCGCCGGCGGGGACGATGGCGTCCTCACCCTAATCGGCGCGGTCGCCGCGGTCACCGGCCTTCCCCAGATAGCGGCGGGCGGGATCATGGGCCCCCGCCAGGTGGGCGCGGTGCTCGCCGCCGGCGCGGTGGCGGCGCAGTGCGGGACCGCGTTCCTGCGCTGCCCGGAGAGCGGAGCGCACCCTGTGCACAAGGCCGCGCTTGCCAGCCCTCGCTACACCACGACCGCGCTGACTCGTGCCTTCAGCGGGCGATGGGCGCGCGGGCTGGTCAACCAGTTCGTACTCCGCCACGCGGATGCGCCGGCCGCCTACCCGGAGATCAACAACGCCACCCGGCCCCTGCGCGCCGCGGCCGCCGCCAGAGGCGACCCGGAACGAATGAGCCTGTGGGCCGGACAGGGCTACCGGGCGGCCACCGACCGCCCGGCCGGCGAGATCATCGAGCGGCTCCGCCCGCGCCGGGCCCGGTGAGATCATCGTTTGGGTCCGCCCGCGCCGGGCCCGGTGAGATCATCGATTGGGTCCGCCTCCGCCGGGCGCGCTGAGGTCATCCAGCGGCACTGTCCCCCCGCCGGTGAGGTCAGCGAGCCGGCTCCGTCTCGGTGCGCCCGGTGACCGGCTTCCGTGCGTCCCGCGAGGGCGCACGCTGTGATCGAGGGCGCGTGCGCCCTGTGATCAATCTTGCCGGCTTTGTGATCACTAAGGCTGCACGGTTTGGACCTCGACTTAGAGGCTGCCCGGCGCAAGATAGGGCAACTGCCCGATGCGGCCGTGGGGGCCTTATCGCGAACCTTGAAGTACAGGGCCGGGACTGGCCTTGTACGCGTGGAGGACGTCGCGGAGGAATCAGTGCACCCCTACATGACAGAGATCCTGGCCGCAGAGCGGGTCAAGGGATGGCAGCAGCAGGCGGAGCAGGCACGCCTGGTCAACCGGGCCCATCGAGCCCGGCGCGCCTGGCTGATGCCGTACGCCGCCAGGCTTGCGCTGCTGCGCGGCCATCACGTTCGGGCGGCTCGGCCGGTGGCGGGCACGCCCGGCGCCGCCGAAGGGCGGTCGGCCACGGCTGATGAGCGTCAGCCGGAGAGCACGCGAGCGGCGTGACGCGGTGCTCGGCGCCAGGAGCGACGCGGTGCTCACCGCCAGGAGCGACGCGGTGCTCACCGCCAGGAGCGCAGCCGTCGGCGCGGATGGAGTGTCACAGGCAGGTGGCATCCTGGAAGACATGAGCGCGCGCAGGAGAAGCCCGGTCCTTGTGGGTCGCGCGGAGCATCTGGGCGCCCTGGACGCCGCCCTGGACCGCGCCCGCGCTGGCGGGCCTTCCACCATGCTCATTGGCGGGGAGGCGGGGATCGGCAAGTCCCGTCTGGTGGACGAGTTCGCGGCCAGGGCGAGCGCCGCAGGCGCGCGGGTGCTGGCGGGTGGTTGCCTGGACCTGGGCACCGACAGCCTGCTGTTCGCGCCGTTCGCCGCGGTGCTCCGGGAGCTTGTCCGCGATCTGGGCGCCGAAGGCGTGGCGGCGCTGCTGCCCGCCTCCGCCACGCGCGAGTTCGCCAGGCTGCTACCGGACTTCGGCGAGGCAGACATGGAGGCGGACCCGGCTGTCGCCCGGGCCCGGCTGTTCGAGCAGATGCTGACGCTGCTCGAGCGCCTGGCGGAGGCCGGGCCCGTGGTCCTGATCATCGAGGATGCTCACTGGGCTGACCGCTCGACTCGTGACCTGATGGCGTTCCTCATCGGCAGCCAGCAGGTTCTGGACGGGGTCCTGATCGTTGTCACCTACCGGTCCGATGAGCTTCACCGCACCCACCCACTGCGGCCGCTGCTCGCCGAGCTTGGCAGGCTCAGCTGGGTGGAGCGGATGGAGCTGCCCAGGCTGGGCCGGCTGCAAGCCGATGAGCTGGTGGCCCACATCACCGGCCGGGAGCCGGAGCGGTGGCTGGCGGACGAGGTGTATCAGCGCGGCGAGGGCAACCCGCTCTTCGTCGAGGAACTGCTGTGCTGCGACGGCCGCCTGACCGCCGAGCTGCCCGAGTCACTGCGGGACCTGCTGCTCGCCGCGGTGCAGCGGCTGCCCGAGGAGACGCAGGAGCTGCTGCGGGCGGCGAGCGCCGGCGGGCAGCGCAGCGGGCATGCGCTGCTCGCGGCGGCGACCGGGCTGGCCGGCGACGACCTCGCCCGCGGGCTGCGCCCCGCGGTGGCGGCCAACGTGCTGCACGCGGACGAGGACGGATACGCGTTCCGGCACGCGCTCATCCGCGAGGCCATCTACGACGATCTGCTGCCCGGCGAGCGCACCCGGCTGCATACTCGCTTTGCCGAAGTCCTCGGTTCCGATGCCGGGCTGGTCCCCGCCGGCCGGGGGCTGATCGAACAGGCACATCACTGGTATTACGCCCACGACACCGCCGGAGCCCTGGTGAGTGCCTGGCGGGCGGCCTCGGCGGCCGGGCGCGCCCTCGCCCACGCCGAGCAACTCACGCTGCTGACCAGGGTCCTCGAGCTGTGGGACAAGGTGCCGGACGCCGCGGAGCGGATCGGTGCCAGACATTTGCTCGTTCTCGAGCAGGCCGCGTCCGCCGCGCATACCGCCGACGAGCACGAGCGGGGGATCGCGTTCGCGTCGGCAGCGCTGAAGGAGGTCGATGCGGCCGCCGAGCCCGTGCGGGCGGCCCTGCTTCTTGAGACGCGCGCCACGCTGGGCAAGCACAGCGGCCGGACGGATCCGCCGGCTGACCTGCGGGCAGCGCTGGAACTCGTCCCCCCCGGCCTCGATGATGCTGCCCGCGCGCGGGTGCTGGTGAGCGAGGCGAAGTGTGCCGAGCTGCACGAGCCGGGCGCGCGGGCCGCCGCCGAGGAGGCCCTGGCCCTGGCACAGCAAGCCGGGGCTGCCGCGACACAGATCAGTGCACTGTGTGAGCTGGCATGTTTCGAGGCCCAGGCCGGCAATGACGCGGTGGCGCTGGAGATGCTCACCGACGCCCAGTCGCTCGCCGGGCGGACCCGCGCCTTCCGGCCGCTGCTGCAGGTCGCCGTCAGCGAGTCCCACGTCCTGGAGGGACTGGGAGAACACGAACGGGCCGCGTCCGTGGCCCGGGCCGGCATCGTCCGGGCGCGGGACTACGGCCTCGCCCGCTCGACTGGGACCTTCCTGGCGATCAACGTGGCCGAGCCACTGGTGGCGCTTGGCCGGTGGGACGAAGCCATCGAGGTCATCGAGCATGCCCTGGCGCTGTCCCCGCCGCAGCTCAATCGCATCGGTCTGCGGCTCCTCGCCGGTGAGATCGCACTGCGCCGTGGCGACCTGGTCGACGCTCAGGCACTGACCGCCGCCGCGAGGACGGCGCTCGGCAGGTCCGGGCGTATAGGCCGCAGCAGCGGCCAGTACCACCTGCCGCTGGTTCAGCTCGAGGCTGAGCTGTGCCTCGCCGAAGGCAGGCAGGCTGACGCGCGGCACGTAGTGGCGGCCGCGGTCGACCGCTTCGACCTCGTACGCGATCCCCGGTATGCCTGGCCGCTGCTCAACGTCGGCGCCCGCGCCTGCGCCGCCGCACCTGCCGCTGCCGCCAGGGACCGGGCCGCGGCGCAGCGGGCAGGCGATCTGCGCAGCCAGCTGCGCGCGCTGGCGCAGAAGCTGGAATCCTCGGGCCCCGTCCAGCAGGCCAACCGGCTGACCTTCGACGCGGAGGCCGGTGCCGATCCGGCGGGTGCGGCGGCCAGCGGCCAAGCTCTGGCGCGCTGGGACGCCGCGGCGGCAGCATGGGACGGCCTCGCCCAGCCCTTCGAGCGCGCGACCGCGCTGCTCCGGGCCGCCGAGGCGGGCATGACCGATGGGGACCGCGACGGCGCAGCGCAGCGGCTGCGCCGCGCCGCGGAGCTGGCGGGCCAGCTGGGCGCCCGCCCGCTGGGCGAGGAGATCGCGGTGCTGGCCCGGAGCGCCAGACTCGCGCTGGGGACGGCCCACGATGGCGGCACCCCCGCGCCTCCCGGGCTGGGCCTTACCGCCAGAGAGTTCGAGGTGCTGCGGCTCGTCACCGCCGGGCGGTCGAACCCGGAGATCGCCGCCGAGCTGTTCATCTCCGCCAAGACCGCCAGCGTGCATGTCTCGAACATCCTGGGCAAGCTCGGCGTGAGCAGCCGTGGCGAGGCCGCGGCCGCGGCTCACCGGCTGCGCCTGTTCGACTCGGCGCTGGCGTCCTAAGGGGCGGCCAGGGGCGGCCGCCTGAGCCTCCGGCAACGCACACGGGTCAAAGGAACTCATGATGGTGCCCGGCCACTTCGATGCTGACGCCGAGATCGACCCGGTGTCGCTGCGCGGGCACTGGAAGGCGAGCCTGTCCATCGGCGTGGTTTCCTTCCTGCTGCCGTTCCTGGCCGCGTTCGGGTTCTGCCGGCTCGTCCTGGGCTGGCAGCTGCACGCCGCCGAGATCGGAGGCATCGCGCTCAGCACCACCTCGGTCGCTGTGGTGTATGCGGTGATGGTCGAGACCGGCTTGAACCGGCACGACCTCGGCAAGCTCATCCTGGCAGCCTGCTTCATCACCGACCTGGGCACGGTGCTGGCGCTCGGCGGGCTGTTCGCGACCTATGGCTGGCTGCTGCTCGTCTTCGCCGCGGTCTGCGCCGCCACCGTGACGCTGCTGCCGAGGCTGCTGCGGCTGGCGATCAAGTATCTCGGCCACCGGGTCTCCGAGCCGGAGATCAAGCTGCTGCTGGTGATCCTTTTCGCCCTTGGCGGGCTGGCCACCCAGGCAGGCAGCGAAGCGGTGCTGCCCGCCTACGTCGCCGGGCTGGTCGTGGCCGGGGTGTTTCTGCACGACCGGGTGCTGATGGACCGGCTGCGCTCCATCGCCTTCGCCCTGCTCACGCCGTTCTTCTTCCTGCGCACCGGCACTCTGATCTCCGCTCCGGCGCTGATCTCCGGCGCCGGGGTGATCGCGGTCTTGCTGCTGGTCAAGCTCGCCGCCAAGATGCTCGGCGTCTGGCCGGCCGCCGCCGCCCTCAGGCTGCCACGCCGGGAACGCACGTACACCACGCTGCTGATGGCCACCGGGCTGACCTTCGGCTCCATCGCCGCGCTGTTCGGCCTCACCCACCACCTCATCGACCAGGCCCAGTACACCGAGCTGGTGACCGTCGTCATTCTGTCGGCATTCGTGCCGACGCTGATCGCCCAGCAGCTCTTCCAGCCCACGGTCCTCGACACCGAAGAAGAGGAAGCTCTCGGTGAAGAGGACCTGTCGATCATTCATAACCGGCCCGGCCCGGTATAGATATGCGGTCGCTGGCGTGGTCCAGCCGCGGTTCGGCATAGGCACGTGGTCGCTGGCGGGTCCGGCCCCGGTTCGGCATGGGTACGCGGTCGCTGGCGCGGTCGCGCCCGCGGGCCGGGCTCACCGTCGGCGCTGGTCAGCGGGTGGTTGCCCGGCGCCGCTTGCGGGGCGGGCGTTCCGGGGCCGACGTGGTGGTAGCCAGGGGCAGCCGGGAGGGGGGCTTGATCTCGGCCAGCCGGAGGTAGGTCACCAGCCGCTGGCCGCCCCGGGCGGCCAGGCTGGCCAGCACCTGCTGGAGTTCGGCGACGTCGCGGGCCACGACGGTAAGCAGGTAGTCCGTTTCGCCGGCGACGTTGTCCGCCGCGACGATCTGCGGCAGCGCGCGAATCTGGTCGTCGAAGACGCGGCTCGAGTGCGGGTCATGGCGGCTCAGGGTCGCGGTCACATACATCTGCAGGGGGAATCCGGCTGCGGCCGGGTCGAGCTGGGCGCTGATGATGCGGATGACGCCCGACTCCTTCAGCCAGCGGACCCGGTGCAGTGTCGCCGCTGGGGACAGCCCGACGAGGCGGGCGAGCTCGACGTTCGTGCGGTCCGCATCGGCCTGCAGCGCATCGAGCAATCGAATGTCAATTTCGTCAAGTTCAACCGCCATATCACGATACATTATCTCGTTTCCTCGTCCAACTGACAAATTCTGCGTGGGTGACCGGGTTCTATAGCTACATGAACTCCGACCGCCGCCTCGCCGTCGCCGCGCTCACCACAGCCGGGCTGCTGTGGGGAACGACCGTGCCGCTGTCCAAGGTGGCCCTGGACTGGCTGCCGTCGGGCTGGCTCACCTTCGTGCGCTTCGGCCTGGCCGCCGCCGTCCTTCTCGTCGCGGCCCCTCGTTCAGCGGTGCGCAAAGCCTGCACCCCAGCCGTGCTGGGCTCGGGCGCGGTCGGGTACGGCGGGTCGGTCCTGGTGCAGAACGCCGGCATCACCCGGACCAGCGTCACCCACGCGGCACTGCTGATCGGGGCCGTTCCGGTGCTGGTCGCGATCATCGCGGCGCTCTGGCACCACACGGTGGCGCGCCCGGTTGCCTGGGCGGGATTCGCGGTGTCGCTTGCAGGCGTCGGTCTCGTCACCGGCGGCGGGGGAGGCGGCGCCACGGTCAGCGGCGATGGCCTGGTGCTGGTGTCGCTGCTGCTGTCGGCCACGTTCACCGTGGCGCAGGCCCGGCTGCTGCGCGGCCGCGACCCGGTCGCCGTGACAGCAGTGCAGTTCCTGGGGGCCGCCCTTGCGGTGCTGCCGTTCTCGGTGGCCGTGGAGGGCATGCCGGCCGTCCCCGGCGGCCCGGGTACCGTCCTGGCCGCCGTCGCCCTCGCGGCCGGTGGCACGCTCCTGCCTTTCACGCTGTTCGCTTACGCGCAGAGCCGGGTGTCCGCCGAGGTGGCCGGCGCGTTCCTGAACCTGGAGCCCCTCGTCGGCGCCGCGGCCGGCGCCGTGCTCTTCGGCGACCCGGCCGGCCTGCAACAGCTCGTCGGCGGCGCGGCCATCCTCGCGGGCATCGCCTTGAGCAGCCTCCCGCTGCTCGGCTGCGGGAGCCGGCCAGCTCTCGCCCGGGAGCCTCAGCGGCAGGGGGACGGCCGCGGACGGCAGGAGGACACCGGCCGGCGGCAGGACACTGGCCCGCGGCAGGACACTGGCCGGCGGCAGGACACCCACCGGCGGCGGCCGGGCACGACGGGCCCGGAGCCGCGGCCACGGGGCACCCGCCGCCTGGGGCCTATCCGCCCGCCATTGCCCCCACGATCAGGTACGGCTCCGCGCCGGTGGCGACCGCCTCCGGCAGCGGGGCGTCCGGCTGCTCGTGAGACAGGTCCCGCTCGCAGGCAAAGAACCGGACGAACGCGCGGCGCCGCCCGTTCCCGTAGTCGCGGATCGTCCCGCGCAGGACCGGGTAGCGGCCTTCCAACGCGTCCAGGACCGATCGCTGGGTGACCTGCCCCGCGACGTCGAGCTCCACCTCGCCGTCGACGCGTGCGAGCGCGCGCAGGTGCGCAGGGAGCACCACCCGGATCATGGCAGCGTCTGGACCTCAACGGACAGAACCGCCGGGAGATCCCGGACGATCGGTGCCCAGTTGTCGCCCGCGTCGGCCGACGCGTATACCTGCCCGCCGGTCGTGCCGAAGTAGACGCCGCACGAGTCGAGCGAGTCGACCGCCATGGCGTCGCGCAGCACGTTGACGTAACAGTTCTCCTGCGGCAGGCCCTTGGTCAGCGCCTCCCAGTCGTCTCCGCCGGTCCGGCTGCGGTAGACGCGCAGCTTGCCATCGGGCGGGAAGTGCTCCGAGTCGCTCTTGATCGGGACCACGTAGACGGTGTCCGGGTCGTGGGCGTGAACGTCGATCGGGAAGCCGAAGTCGGTCGGCAGGTTGCCGCTGATCTCGTGCCACGACTCGCCGGAGTCATCGCTGCGCATGACGTCCCAGTGCTTCTGCATGTACAGCACATCCGGCCGGGCGGGGTGCATCGCGAGGCGGTGCACGCAGTGCCCGACCTCGGCGTCGGCGTCGGCTATGCCTTCGGACCGCAGGCCACGGTTCACCGGCCGCCACGTTTCGCCCGCGTCGTCGGAGCGGAACGCGCCAGCGGCCGAGATGGCGGCGAATATGCGCCCAGGCGCGCGCGGGTCCAGGATGATCGTGTGCAGGCACATCCCGCCCGCGCCCGGCTGCCAGGATGGCGCGGAGGGGTGGCAGCGCAGCGCCGGCAGTTCCTGCCAGGACTGCCCGCCGTCGGCCGACCGGAACAGGCCGGCGTCCTCCACTCCTGCGTAGACCGTGTCCGGGTCGTCCAGCGATGGCTCGAGATGCCAGACCCGCGCGAACTCCCACGGGTGCGGCGTGCCGTCATACCACTGGTGCGTCCCGGGTTCGCCCTCGTAGCTGAACTCGTTGCCCACCGGCTCCCAGGTCGCCCCGCCGTCGTCGGAGCGCTGGATCACCTGCCCGAACCAGCCGTTGGACTGCGACGCGAACAGCCGGTCCGGCTCCGCGGGCGATCCCTTGACGTGGTAGATCTCCCAGCCGGCAAAGTGGGGACCGCTGACGTCCCAGTGCTCGCGCCGCCTATCCGAGCTCAGGACGAACGCCCCCTTGCGTGTACCAACCAGTACCCGTACGCCACTCATCGGCACTCCCTTCCACGCGGCCGGGCGCGGTGGGCCGCCGGCCCCGCCCAGCCATGCTCCCGCCCGGCCCCGGCCGCTGCCTACCTCCACGGACTATCACACACCCCGGACATGCTGACGGCCGCCGGGCACGAAACTCATCGCCCCCGGCGCCGATGGGCCGAGCGCCACCGCGTTGCCGGCCGCCGTGCCGTGCCCCGTAGGGCATCCCAGCATGGCTGCCGACGGTCACTCACATGGCTCCGGGCCGGGAGGCCGGCCGGGAGCCATGTCGTTAAGTACCTCGCTGCACGCGCGGACCGGCGCTCGTGCCCGGGCCCGCCGTCGTCAGCTCGCGGCTGGCGTGCCCGCCTCGCCGCTTGCCGGCCGGTAGACCAGCAGCAGGACATCGGGCCCGACCTTGCGAGATTCGGCCAGCTGAAGATCGGTCCCGGCGGCGCTGCCGGAGAAGAGCCGCTTGCCCGTTCCGAGCACGACCGGATGCACCATGAGGCGGTACTCGTCGACCAGGCCGTGCTCGGCCAGCGTCTGGACCAGCGTCGCGCTCCCCTGCACGAGAATGTCGCCGTCGTACTGAGCCTTCAGCCTAGCCACCTCGTCCGCCACGTTTCCCGAGATGATCGTGGTGTTGTTCCATGTCGGCTCGGTGAGGGTGGTCGAGACGACCACCTTCGGCATGGCGTTCATTTTCTTGCCGTAATCGCCTGTGGCCTCCTCCATCGCCGGCCAGGCGGCCGCGAATCCCTCATAGGTCACGCGGCCAAGCAACTGGACATCGCTGTCGCGGAGCTCGTCGCCCTTGAACTGCTCGCCGCCGGGGGCGGGATGGCGGAAGGACCAGCCGCCGTGCTCGCTGCCCTCGCTCCCGCCTGGATCTTCGATGATCCCGTCAAGGGAGATGAATTCGGTGACTACCAGCTTGCCCATTGTGATCTCCTGTTCCATCTGCCCGCGCTACCGGGCGGTGGTTGGATGGTTCCCCGACGGCCTGCCTCGCCGCACTGCCGTCGCGACGCCCATCGGCCCTCTCGTCCTGTTCACGAACGGCAGCCGCTGGAATCGACACCCGCCGTGAAGATGGTGGCCGGGTGGTCCCGGCCGGCCCGCCTGCCGGCCACTCGCGAAGAGCCCCGCGTCGTTACGGCACGCGGCGAGTGGGCACGGATAGACCACCGGCCTCCCGCCGGCTGGCGCTGTGGAGATTCAGGAGTACCGCCGATGGCTACGTACCGCATGGTCTACGGAGACGACGAGCAGGTCGTCAGGGAGACGTTCGAGAACATCACCGAGGTAGAGCGAGAGGACGGCTGGGTCGTGCTCTTCCGCGGGCCAGAGGCGATCCTGCGGGTCCAGGAGGCGCACGTGCAGTCGATGGAACTGCTCGATACGTAGCTCGCCACCGCCGCCTGCGCCCGCGCTGCTGCCGGGCGCTGACGCCTCATGGTCCGGTGAAGTCAGGGTCAGGGGCCGCCGCCGCTGCCAGGTATCCGGCCGCCTGGCCGAACCGGACCTTGGCCAGACATCGCGTGGGGCTCTCGCCGGTGGCGGCGTGGAATGCGGTCGTGAACGATGTGCGCGACATGCCGACCTCCGGTCCGGCGCGACAAGGCACCAATGGTCATGACCATTGCCGTGGGCACCTCCTCTCGCCTGCCACCGTTCGGCATGATTCAGCGAGCGGGTGGCCGATGACGGTCGCCTTGCGCACCGGCCTGTTCCAGCACCCGGCGCAGGGCCTGCACGGTGGGCGCGCCGTCGAGCCGGCCATCCTCGCCCGGGTACAGGCGGCACGCCAGCGCCGGCGTCGCGCCCGGCGCGGCGAACGGGTCATGGCCGTTGGCCAGCAGCGTGGGTGACCCACGCATCCCCCACCGGGCGGCCTCGGCCAGCTCGGTGATCACCCGCCGCTGCACGGTCACGCCCGGCCGTCCCGCCAGCACCTCGGCCAGCCGCTTCTCCAGCAGCGGGGCGTTCGGGCAGCCCGGCACCGCGAGCACCGTCAGCTTCATCGCAACACCCGCTTCCCGTGCTGCCACCTCCGGAATGGGCGGCTGATCCGACGCTAGAGCTTCCAGTTCACTGGAAGGTCAAGCGGTAGCGTGAGGGCATGCTCATCGGCGAGCTGGCCGCCGCGGCCGGGATGGCGGGCAGGCCCGCTGCCGCCACGTCACCGGCCTCATCAGCGAGTACCTGGCGCAGATCGATGCGCGGATCGCCGACGTGAACCCCTGACCCCCTCGATGCGAAACGAGGTGCGCTACCGGACTGCGCCGGCCCAGTTGGCCTTGAGCGAGGCGGGTCCGCCGGCGTTCGCACGGGCTCGCCGTCTCCGATACCACCCTGGCCGTCGAGCTCGACGACGCCGAACCCAGCGTCCTGCGCCGCACCACCACCACCACGCCTGTCCATAGCATCAAAGCCGACCTGCCGTGGACGGTCATTCAGTCTCCTAGGGCCGACGTCAAACATCGCCTGGTGTCGGTCATCAGTGCGATCATGGGCCGTGTGACGGCGTGGCGGGATGTCGAACAGGCAGAGCCGGAGTTCGCGCAGCGCGTGCGGGCGCTGTTCGACGCTCACCGGCACAAGACCATTGCCACCTTGCGAGCCGACGGGTCGCCGCGAATTTCTGGGATCGAGACGGTCTTCCAGGACGGCGAACTGGTTTTTGGCTCGATGCCGAACGCGCGCAAGGGCGCGGATCTGCGCCGGGATCCGCGGTTCGCCCTGCACAGCGCCACGGTCGACCCGGTCGAGGGCGCCGAGGCGCAATGGCCGGGTGAGGCGAAGATCTCCGGCCGGGCGCTGGCCGCCGGACCGATCACCGAAGGACCGGATGGCGACCGCTTCCAGGCCGACATCGCCGAGGTCGTGCATACCCACCTGAACGCCGAGGCCACGATGCTTGTCGTGGAGTGGTGGACGCCCGCGCGCGGGCTGCGCAGGACCGAACGCGAGTGACCGTTGGAGCATGGCAGCGCAAGGGCCACGCTTGGCACGCCGGTCAAACTCTCTGGCCCCGGCCAGGCAGACAGCAA
>DASYQM010000019.1:0-3563 GCA_036005525.1 Streptosporangiaceae bacterium | reverse complement strand
CAACTACCACGACGCCCCGGAGCCGTGCTCGGCCCGGCCTGCATGGCCGGCTTCCATGGCTGGCCGGTGGGGAGGCTGGCGGTCAATGAGTGCGGTCCGGAGTCTTGAGGCGTGCCGGGGAACCGCCCTGGCCAGGCCCGGCAACGGGTCGCCGGGCTCCCGACTACGTGTCCTCGATCTCCTCGATGACTCTGCCGCCGAGCTGCCGCTGGATGAGTTCCATGCCGCTCAGGCTGTCAGCCGCCCCTGGCCCGGTCGCGTCGTCCGGCCACTCCTCGTCGGCGACGGCCGCGGGCGCGGGCGGCGGTGCATGACGGGACCGCGCTGGTTGGGCTTGGCCTGCTCTGGGGGACCCGGCCGACGGTCCCCCGGAAGCCGCGGGTGCGGAGCCCGCTGGCTCCGAGGCCAGGGTTCCCTTAGCGGTCCGGCCAGCGGAGGGGCGGGCCGTGGCTCGTGGGCCTGACGCTGGCGAGTCCGGGGCGGGCCGCCCGGTGGCGGTGCCGCCGGAAGCCGGCGCGTGCCGAGCAGTGCCGTCAGAGGCGGGCGGGTCCTGAACAGGGCTGTCGGAGGCGGGCGGGTCCTGAGCAGCGGCGTCGGAGGCGGGCGGGTCCTGAGCCTGCGCGTCCGTGGCCGGTTGGCCGGCGGCTGGGCGGTCCGTGGCTGACGGGCCGGACGGGTTGCCGTGACCGGCCGTGCCCTGCCCGCCGGTCGTGCCCTGCCCGCCGGTCGTGCCCTGCCCGCCGGTAATGCCCTGCCCGCCGACAGCCCCCCCGCGGCCGGGGGGCGGCGGGCCACCCGACACCGCCCGCACCCGCACGTTCAGCCCCAGCATCGTCGCGAGCACGCCCGCCAGGATCTGGTCATGCCCGCTGTTGGCGAACCCCCTGGCGTTGCCCCCGCTGGGGAACACGATCGTCAGCACCCCGTTCTCCAGCTCCTGGACGCTCGCGGTGTTCAAGAGCATCCAGGCCACCTTGCCCTTGCTCCGCACCGCGTCCAGGATCTCCGGCCAGCGCTGGCGCAGCATATCCGCGTCCACCGTGCCAGGATCGCCGCCCGCGCCCGGCCGCGCGGTTGTACTACCGGACCGCCCGCCTTGGCTGGCGCCGCCCCGCATGCTCCCGGTGCCCCGCTCCTGGCTTTCCGTCGACTCGCCTTCCGTAGCACGGCTTTCTGCGGCGCCGGCTTCCATCGGCTGGTCTTTCGTCGCTCGGTCTTCCCGGGCCCCGCCCGCCGACGGTCCGCCTTGCGGCGGCCGGCCTTCCGGTATCTCCTTATCCCGTGCCCGGCGTGCTTGTGCCGCGTCTGCCGACGGCCTGCCTGCCGGTTTCTCCCCTTCCCCTGCCCGGTCTGCTCGTGCCGCGCCCGCCGGCGTCCGGCCTTCCCGTTCTCCCCCTTGCCGCGCTGCCTCCTTTTCCCGCGCCCGGCCGGGACTCGGGGGCGCACCCGCGCCTGTCGTGTCCTCACGTGATCCCGGGTGGCGCTCCCGCCCGTGACGGGGCCGGTCCGGTTCCCCCGGCGCATCGGCGGACCCGGTGGGCTGGCCGACGGCCTGCTGAGCCGGAAGCGGCTGGGACCGGGCCGTCTCCCCGGATGGCTCCCCGGGCGTGACTTCCACGCCCGCCAGCTGGTGCTCCAGCCGTTCCAGCCGCGCCAGCAGCGCCTTCTCACCAGTGCTGGCGGCGGGCAGGAGGACCTGCGCGCACGTCAGCTCCAGCAGTAGCCGCGGAGACGTCGCCCCCCGCATCTGGATCAGCCCTTCGCTGATGATCTCTGCCGCGCGGGTCAGCTCTGCCTGGCCGAACCGCCCTGACTGCTCGGCCATCCGCTCCAGCCGGTCAGCCGGCGCGTCGAGCAGGCCGCTTTGCCCGGCCCCGGGAACGGCCGCGAGGATGATCAGGTCGCGGAGCCGGTCGAGCAGGTCGGCGGCGAAACGGCGGGGGTCGTGCCCACCCTCGACCACTCGGTCAACGGCGCCGAATACGGCTGCGCCGTCCCCCGTGGCGAACGCGTTCACGATCTCATCCAGCAGGCTGTCGTCGGTGTATCCGAGCAGGGCCACCGTGCGGTCGTAGGTCAGCCCTTCGGGGCCGGACCCGGCGAGCAGCTGGTCGAGGATGGACAGGGCGTCCCGCACCGAGCCTGCGCCGGCCCTGACCACCAGCGGCAGCACCGCGGGCTGGTAGGCGACACCCTCCGCGGCCAGGATCTGCTCCAGCAGTTCCCGCAGCACGGTCGGTGGCACCAGCCGGAACGGGTAGTGATGGGTGCGTGACCGGATCGTCGCGATGACCTTCTCCGGCTCGGTGGTGGCGAACACGAACTTCAGATGCGGCGGCGGTTCCTCAACGAGCTTCAGGAGGGCATTGAATCCCTCCCTGGTGACCATGTGGGCTTCGTCGATGATGTAGATCTTGAACCGCCCTGACACGGGCGCGTAGAACGCCCGCTCCCGCAGGTCCCTGGCGTCGTCGACCCCGCCATGCGAGGCCGCGTCGATCTCGATCACGTCGATGCTGCCGGGGCCGGCCGGGGCCAGCGCCACGCACGACGCACACACCCCGCACGGGTCGGGGGTGGGTCCTTGCTCACAGTTGAGCGACCGCGCGAGGATTCGGGCGCTGGAGGTCTTGCCGCAGCCACGGGGGCCACTGAAGAGGTATGCATGGTGGACCCGGCCGTTGCGCAGGGCCTGACGGAGCGGCTCCGTCACATGTTCCTGGCCTTTGACCTCGGCAAAGGTGGCAGGGCGGTATTTGCGGTACAGCGCCAGCGGGGAAGCGGGCGCGGGCAAACCGGCGTTGGCCGGGTTCTCCTGCGCGGTGCCGGGCGCGTCGCCTGCCATGGTCTGCATCCTCGCCGGGACGGGAAGGGACCCCCCGCACACCCGACAGAGCCCGCGTACCCTTGCTGCCTTCCGGCCCTGGGGGAGTTGGCGAGATAACGCCGTGCGAGGGGTCGGCCGCCAGTCTATCCGCGCCGGCCGACAGGTCTGCGCCTGATCCCGGTGCCCACGGCGGGACCGGTAAGCTTTCCGCGGAGGATTCGCCTAGTGGCCTAGGGCGCACGCTTGGAAAGCGTGTTGGGGGCAACCCCTCGCGAGTTCGAATCTCGCATCCTCCGCCACGCTGACCTGCGACGACGCGCTTGGATCATGTTCGCGCGCTGCGCTACATCGCACAGCGTGTGTCTCATTTTCTGTCTCAGTTTGAGTCCTGGCCATATGCCTTATTCCGGACAAACCGGTGTGGTGGCACGCTGAGATGACACACGTTGTACCTGGTCAGGGACGTCGCGGACGTACCTGAACGGAACCGTGCACGCCGCTGAAGCGTGCGCCTCTCAGTTCAATGCAGGCCGGGACCGTCCGCGACCTGGGTGCAGGTTACTGTCGCATGCGGCCGGATACCCGCCAACGCACAGACCGCATCACACTGAGTGATCGAGAAGCTCGAGGAGAACGCGCGCCGAGCCGCCGTTCTGGGCGGCCATCGTGTGCTCCCGACCAACACGGCGGGCCGTCCAGAATTGGGCATTTGCGCGGGTGCAGCCGGCACGCCGGG
>DASYQM010000018.1:0-5283 GCA_036005525.1 Streptosporangiaceae bacterium | reverse complement strand
TGCTTACCTTGTGCTCAGTCATGGATCTCGTCTCCCTCGCGTCGGCTTCTCGTTCCCTGCGAACCGCCTCCGCTCGCAGGCGTTGCGCCCTCTGATGGCTTCGCCCTCTTTCCGTGGCCTGGTCATAGGCCCGGCTTGGCCACCATGGCCGGCCTGGCCAGGCCGGAGGGCAGGGCTGGGCCCTGGCGGTCCTGCTGCCCGGTCACGCGGCGGCCAAGCCGGCGAGGTGGGCCAGCGACTTGCCCAGATGATCCGGAGGGAACGGGGGGAATCCGATGTGCTGGCGGAGGAAGCCGGGGACCGCCGACCAATCGTAGGACAAGGTGACCTTGGTCTCGGACGGTCCGGCCGGGGCCAGGTCGTAGCGCCAGACCCAGCCGCCGAACCGCAGCCTGCCGTCGCCAGTGTCCTGGCCCGGCTCCCAGGAGATGGCGCGCGGCGGGTCGAACACCTGCACCCGGTTGGCCATCTGGTAGTTCCCGTCCGGATGATTAGCGTGGTACATGGCCATCCGGAACACCTGCCCCGCCGCAGTCAACGGCTGGCTGTCGAGGGGCCCGCGGACCCAGCCGGTACCGTCAATCGCGGTGTGCTTGGCCGGGTCGGCGAGGACCGCGAAGATGACCTCCGCCGGAGCGTTAATGATCATGGTCGCGCTGACGGTTTCGTCGGCCACAGTGGTCGCCTCCTGATGCGCTCCTGGTACCGGTTCTGACGCCCGCCGGACCTGGAACTCATCGCTGAGCTCGTCCTAGTCCGCTCCCTGGCCACCATCACCAGCAGGACCAGGGACCGTGACCGGCCGGCCCAGCAGCGCCGACCGCAGGTGGCAGCCATCACTAGCCGCAAACACGGCTGCCCACCGCACCTCCGCTAAGCGCGATCGTCACCGGGACGGACATGGCCACGCCTGAAGACCGCAGATCAGATCAAATCGGCGCACCCCGCATGGCGGTAGGCCTAACTCGCGCTTGCCGCGCCGATCAGCGGCCATTCGCTTGCGACCGGACGATCGCAGCGTCACGCACGGTGAGCCGGGAAAGGGCCCCCGCCGGTTTCACTTGTTGGCTCCCATGCCTGTACCCGAGTCTGCCACCCGGATGCGTGCCGATCGCGTGCCGCGGAGCAGGACGGCAGATTGTGCTACGGCCATCAGGATCTGCCCAGACGGTCACGAAGCCGATGCCATGCCATCGTGGACAGTGATCTGGTTCGCCGGTCGTTGCGCCGCCAGCCTGCTGCCGGGCGGCTCACATCGTTCTGGCCAGCAAGTGTCCGGCCGGAGGGGGTGGCCTCGACCCGGCCACGGGGGCGAGCATTCCGCTCGCTTACGGTCGTTTCGACGGTCAGGTGGTTCCGTCCCACCACTCGAGCACCCTGAGCGCGCGGAGGGTGTTCCAGCGGCTCGGCGTGCCCGCGCCGCCCTCGAGATCGAAGTGGACGCGACCAGTATGGATGCGGTCGAGCAGCCACCGGCCGTCAGGCTGCCGCTTCGACCGCACGACCGCTACCGCCTCCGCCATCCGGGGATCGGGGCGTGCGCCTGAGTGCCGGAAGTAGTCGAGCGCGCGCAGCACGTCGTAGTGCCAGTAGTGCGGAAACGCGAACTCCAGATACGCCGGTTGGACGACGGCCCCGGTGCTCTTGCGGCGGAACAGGCCGCGCTCGAGCAGGTACTCCTCACCGCTGCGGCGCGCCGTGCGCACCTCCGCAGACCCGCCGGTCGCGCGCTCGAACTCGAGCAGGCCGTCGAGGACGTTGATCGTCGTGTCGAAGGAGGACCGCACCGATCCGTTCTCGGCCTCGCAGTTCCAGCCACCGTCAGCGAGCCGCTCGGCCAGGATCCGTCCGGCGATCGCCCCGACGTGGACCCCGAAGTAGGCCCCGGTCTCGATCGTCCTGCCGTTGATGCAGGGTTCGACCTCCCCGTCGAAGTACCGCTGCCCGGCGTGCTCCCACCGCCCGTTCTCCGCAACGAGCCCGATCGCCCGGCGGGCGGACTCCGACGCCGGGTCAAGCCCGAGGAGTTGCAGAGTCTGCAGCGTGTGCATCGTGGCCGTCCAGGGCTGCCCCGGCTCACCGCCGGTGTAGGACGCGGGGAAGCAAGCGCCGCCGTCCCAGAGCCCGTCGGGATCCTCAAGCGCGAGCAGGCGCGCCCCCCAGCCATCGCGCGCCACCCGGGCTCGCTCGGCCGCCACCTCGCCGGCCGACGCGTTCGTCAGATCCCGCAGCACCTGCCAGCCGATGGCGGGGTCGCCTTCTAGCAGCCAGCCGATCACGCTCACGGCCGCAGGCTACCGCGTCACCGGCGGCCGATCCGACCAGGCACAGACCGTGAGCGTTCAGAATGCCCGGTTCGGCACTAGCCGAATCGATCCTGGCCCGGATGAGAACGGCGCAAATAACGGCGGGTCGGCGCGCTGCGGCTGCTGGGGGGGCTAGACGGAGAGCGCTGGCCGCCTAGCGTCGGGTAACGGTGGCGAGCGCTTGTGCGAGGGCGCGGATGTCGTCGCTGCTGTTGTAGGCGTGCAGGGATACCCGGATACCGCCGGCGCGGGAGCTGGTGTTGATTTTGTGCTGGCTCGCCAGCGCGGCCTGCATCTGGTCGGCTGCGGCAGTGGGGTGGCTGAGCGAGACGATGTGCCCGCTTGCGGAACGCTCACCTGGCGCCCGGTAAGGCGCCCATCCCAGCGGCGCGGTCTGCTCGGCCAGATCGGCCGCCAGCCGGCTGGCGTGCTCGCTGATCGCCGTCAGCCCGATGCCGGTGAGGAGCTTGATCGAGGTGAGCAGGCCCACGGCGGCGCTGTAGGACATGGTCGACAGCTCGAACCTGCGGGCGTTGGCGGCGAGAGAGAGTTCCTGCGGGGTGAAGTCGAAAGGTGTGGCGCTGCCTTTCCAGCCAACGATCACGGGGGTGGCCGCCGCCAGGTTCTCGGTAATGGCGAGCAGCGCAACGCCGGACGGCGCGGACAGCCACTTGTAGCCGCTGCAGACCAGCGCGTCCACTCCCCATTGGGTCATGGTGACCGGAGCGGCACCGGCCATCTGGGTCACGTCGACCACCACCCGGGCACCAGCGTCTCGGGCGCGCGCCACCAGGGCCGCGACATCGACCTGGCTGCCAGTGGCGAACTGAACCGGGCTGACGCACACGACTGTTGTCCGTTCGCTGATGGCATCGCCCAGCGCGAGCGTGAGGTCGTGGACCGGGGTGTCGCGAACCCAGCGGATGTGCATGCCCAAGCGGTCCCGGGCGGCCAGCCACGGGTAGGTCACGCTGGGGAAGTCACTGGACACCAAGACCACCTCGCCCCCGGCGCTGGACAACAGCGCGGCAAGCTGGCCCAAGCCCTCACTCGCCCCGCCCACCACCGCGACCAACGCCACCGGCGCGCCGAGTAGCTCAGCCGCGGCCGTGCGCAGCCCGTCCAACACCCTTGCCTCGGCCTGGTCCGACAGGCGGAGGTTGCCATGCTGGGCCACATCGGTCAAGAACCGGACGCTCGCTTCCAGCGAGGTGCGAGGTATCAGCCCCAGCGAGGCCTGGTTCAGATAGGTGCAATAGCCAAGCGCTGCATACTCCCCGGGATCAATCAACGGGTCCATAATCACCCCTTCGCTGCCGCCGCATCGCCGCCGGTTCCAGCTCTGGCCGCGGACCAGTCACCCGGGCCGCACGTAGTTCAGGTCAAAGTCGTGCTTCCCCTGCGGCCCTTCACCTGGGCCCTCCCAGGCGCCCTCGATCGTCCTGCCGTCGCCGGAGAACACCCCGATGCAGCGCTGCAGAAGCCCGGGGCCTCTTACCACAGCTTCCACACGCCATCGTTCAGGCTCATCTGGCAGATGCAGGCGGCCCCGCGCGAGTCGTCGTAGTGCTGGACAAAGTCTCCCAAGCCGATAGTGCGGGCCGGGTTCCCGAGACTTGAACTAAAACCCTACTAACTTGCCTCACTGCCTGACGGGCTCATGCCCCGGCCGCCTGGCTCGCCCCTGCGGTAGTGGCCGGGCTGATGCTTGGCTGGGCGCTCTTGCGGCACCCGGAGAAACGCGCCAGGCGCCGAAAAAAGCCGCCCCAGGATGGGCAGCCGCCCAGTGGCAGCTAACCGCGCGGCAGGGCGCCTGGCGGTGTATTGTGCAGCGCGCCTGGCTGCCGGCCGGTGTGGTACCGGCCACGGTGTGAGCCACATCAGCCGTAGCGCATCAGCTAGTGGCTGGCGTTTGCTTGTCCCGGCCGCGGATGCTGAACAGGGGATGTTCGAAAACCCAGAGAGCGGCGGCCGGGCAAGAGGACACTGGCGAGATGGACTGGAGCGCTTTGGCCGGCCGGGTTATTGGGCAAGCATCCCGGCGCTGCTGGCCTTTGAGACGCTGGCGTGCAAGCCGCGCTGGCCCGGCCCACCCCAGGACGGGTGAGGGCTGGGCGGCGCGCCAGTAGCAGGCATGCGGCCGGGTCTATGCCCCCGGCTGCCTGGACGGGGCGCCTGCACGCAGCAGGAGCGGGATGATCGGAGGACCGGGATGAAGCGGCTGAGGAAAGGGCTGGTGGTGGCCGCGGTGGCCCTGGTGGTGGGGTCCGTGGCGGCCGGATGCGGGGGCAGCGGCCCGGTCGGCGGCGCCATCAAGACCGCGATCTCCAGCCTGTCGCCTAGCCGGACCGCGATCCCGAGCCGGAGTGCGAGCATCGCGCCGCCGGCGCCCACCGCGGAAGCGCCTGCCACTGGCCAGGCGCCGGAGAACCCGGCGGCCGCCTCCCCGGCCGCGGCGGGCGGGTCCGGCTCGTCGCTGCTGTGGCTGTGGATCGTGCTGGCCGCGGTCGTCGTCGTCGGCCTGATCGTGTGGATCGCGCGTGCCTCTGGCCGGCGCTCGGCCGCCGCGGCGGGCTGGCACTCCAGGGTGATCAATGCCTATGCGAAAGGCCAGGCGCTGGCCGACGCGCTGGGCATGGCCGAGGCCCGCGGGGCGCCGGCCGCTGGGGAGGCCGCCGCCGGCTGGGCCGGCCTGCAGGCCCGCGCGGACGACCTGACCCAGGAGCTGTATTCGCTGCGGGAGAGCGCCCCCCGTGAGGGAGACCGCGAGCTGGTCGCGGACGCGCTCGCCTCCCTGCAGGCGCTGCGCTCGGCAATGGCGGAGAAGCAGGCCGCGGGCGGGGCAGGCGGGGCCCGCAGCCCGGAGGCCGCGCAGGTGCACAGCCGGCTGATGTCTTTCGAGGCATCTCTCCGCGCCCTCCGGGCGCCCGAGGAGCAGCTGCCCCGGATCTGATCCCGCCCACTGTGGATAATGCGG
>DASYQM010000017.1:0-6649 GCA_036005525.1 Streptosporangiaceae bacterium | reverse complement strand
AAACGGCACATCAGGCCACACCTAGCCCCCTCTGGCGACGGCTCGAGTGTGCCTTCTAAGCAGCGGGTCGCGGGTTCGAATCCTGCCAGGCGCGCCAACCGGAAAGCCCAGGTCAACGGCATCATGCGTCCTGGGATTGTGCGCCACGGCCGTCCCGGTACGAGGCCAGGAACGCCGTCAGCGCGGCCAGTATCTCCTCGGGGGCCGATTCCGCCGAATTCGCCGCTCCGTTCCCGAACGCCAAGCTCGTCATGCCGCCAGGCCGTGGACACTCGCTCTGGCTCGATGATCCTGAATGGTTCGTCTCAGCAGTGTCCGCGTTCCTCGACGATGACTCAGCAGCGGCGCGGTGTTGACCGCCTTGATGATCGCTGTAGACATCGCAGCGGCGTTTCCCTTCCGGCGTATTACGCGGTCAGCAGCCTCCACGGACCAGCCAGCCGGGGTCCAACCAGGTCAAAGCTCATCGGCCACGGAACCATCGTGAGGATGACATTGGCCGTTCCGGGCCAGGCTCTCACGTGTGCCACGACCCGTGGCGATGTGTGAACCATTCAGTTCCGTTATACGTGAACCGACGGGCATCCGCCGTACGTAGTAGGGGCGGGTGGTTCCCGGTGCCCAAGAGCCGGGACCAGAGCGGGGAGGATCCTCATGTCACGCATTCCCTCTATGCCATTGGGCGCAGCCCGGCGCAAGCTGTGGTCTGCGGCCACGATCGTGACAGCGGGAACGCTTGTCACCATGGCGTTCAGCGCCGCACCGGCCAGTGCCCACACGACCGCTTACCGCCAGATCAACCTCGTTTCGGACCAGGCCGGGAAGGCGCCACTGACCGACCCTGACCTGGTCAACGCCTGGGGCCTGGCCGCATCCCCGGGCACGAACGCCACGCCCGGCTCGCCGCTGTGGGTAGCCGACAACGGCTCAGACAAGGCGACGCTGTACACAGGCGCGACCGCGACGTCGGTGAACAAGGCGAGCCTGGTGGTGAGCATCACCGGTGCCGCGCCGACGGGTCAGGTGTTCAACTCCGACCAATCCGCGTTCGTCGTCAGCGACAATCAGGGTCACTCGGGTTCCGCGCTGTTCCTCTTCGACACCGAAAACGGAACGATCGACGGCTGGAACCCGGCGGTTGGCGCCACGGGCGGTAGCACGTCCACGGTGACCGAGGTGGCCCGCGACAACGGCGCCAACGCCGTGTACAAGGGCCTGGCCATCGCCCAGACGCCGAACGGCAAGACGCACCTGTACGCCACCAACTTCCGGTCCGGGCGGGTCGAGGCCTACAACAGCAACTTCAAGCCGGTCGAGCTGCCCGGTGGGCTGTTCGTGGACCGGCGGATTCCGGCTGGTTACGGGCCGTTCGGCATCGCCGAGATCAAGGGCAAGCTGTATGTGTCGTTCGCCAAGCAGGACGCCACGCTGCACGATGATGTCGCCGGGCCGGGCCACGGATTCGTGGACGTCTTCACCAACAACGGCGCGTTCGTCCGCCGGCTTGTCACCCGTGGCGCGCTCAACTCGCCGTGGGGCCTGGCCCTGGCACCGGCCGGTTTCGGTCAGTTCAGTGGCGACCTGCTCGTCGGCAACTTCGGGAACGGCCACATCAACGTCTACAACCCAACAACGGGCAGGCACCTGGGCCAGCTGCGGCGGCCGAACGGACGGCCGATCGTCATCGACGGGCTCTGGGGCCTGAGGTTCGGCAACGGGAACGCCGCCAAGACCAACGAACTGCTGTTCTCGGCCGGGCCCGATGACGAGTCACACGGCCTGCTCGGAAAGATCGTGGTCAAGCCCTGACCAAGATCGTGGTCCAGCACTGACAGCGCCACCGGCACTGGCGGCCCGCTGAGCGCCGATGACGGCATTCAGCGGGCCGCCGTCTACACCCTCGCAGACGCCAGCCCGCCGACATGCGGGACGCCGGATGACCGGTCAGCACGCCGGGCTGCCGTGCCTGCCGTCGAGCCAGAGCGCCCAGGGCTGGATCGAGCCGATCTGGAGCAGTCCCATCGACGCCCAGGGATCCTCGCCCAGGCGCGTCTCGATCTGGCGCTTGTCGGCGGCTTCGACGGCGTGCAGCGTCTGTTCGCCATCGCCGAGCGGCCCGCCAAGGATGATCATCCCCTCGGCGACGAGCCCGTCCATGAACGCCGCGTGCTGGTCCCAGGCTTGCTGCTCCCGGATTGGCCGCGAAACGTCCCAGTTCGGGCCGTGAACCAGCGTCAGTGCGAAGAAGGCCATGGCGGAAACGTAGCGGCCGCTGCCGACACCGCCGGCCGGGACGAGGATGCGGCGGCCCGGGCGAGGATCCAGCGCGACCGGGACGAGGATCCGGCGCGACCCGGACCAGGTCCGGCGCGGCCGGGACGAGGATGACGCAACCGGGACCGTGGCCGGCAGCGGACCTGCCCAGCCGGGGTAGAGTGCAGGCCATCAGGGTCCCTGCATGCGCGGAGGATGTCATGTCCGGTACCCGGCAACGGAGCGATCTCAGCGAGCGCAGCCGGCGACTGCTCATCGCCGCGGCAGTGGCCGAAACCTGCCTCAAGGTGGCCGCCCTCATCGACATCAAGCGGCGGCCTGCGAGCCAGATCCGGGGCCGGAAGTGGGTATGGGCCACGGTGGTGGCACTGGTCAACTCCTTCGGGGCCGCACCACTGTCCTACTTCGCCTTCGGGCGGCGGCGGTAACCCCCGGTCCAGCACATCCCGGCAGTTCCGGTCGCTCATTTCGTTATGGTCGAAATGTGGGACCGCACCGTATGCCGGCGGACGAGGTCGACGTCTCCCCGGACCTGGTGCGGCGGCTCCTGGCTGCCCAGCAGCCGGACCTTGCTCACCTGCCCATCGAGATGATGGCGAACGGGTGGGACAACCTCATGTGCCGGCTCGGCGCCGAGCTGGCCGTCCGGCTGCCGAGGCGCGCCGTGGCCGCCGAGCTCATCACGCACGAACAGCGGTGGCTCCCCGTGCTCGCCCCCCGGCTCCCGCTGCCGGTTCCGGCTCCGGTGCGGGCCGGGCGGGCGGCACTGGGCTACCCGTGGCCGTGGAGCGTCGTCCCGTTCCTCCCGGGGCAGGTCGCGGCGCAAGATCCGCCGGCCGACCCGGGGGACGCCGCGGTCAGCCTCGGCAGGTTCCTGGGGCCTTGCACGCCCCGGCCGCCGCCGACGCTCCCGCCAACCCCAACCGCGGCATCCCGCTCGCGGACCGCAAGGCGACGGACATGCAGAACGTGCGCGCGCTGGGCAGGCTCGTCGACCGCAGGGCCGTGCTGCGCGTGTCGGAGGCCGCCGCCGCAACCCCGAGATGGCACGCCCCGCCCGTGTGGCTGCACGGCGACTTCCACCCAGCCAACATCCTGGTTCACCGCGGCCGCATCAGCGGCGTGATCGACTTCGGCGACGTCACGTCCGGCGACCCGGCCACCGACCTGTCGGTGGCGTGGATGCTCCTGCCTCCCGAGTGCCACGGTGCCTTCCGGGCCGCCTACCGCTCGGCCAGCGGGTACCCAGGCAGCGACGACACCTGGGCACGGGCGCGGGGCTGGGCGCTCGCGCTGTCACTGGCGATCCTGGCGCATTCGGCCGACAACCCGCTGATGGCAGAGATAGGTCACCGCACCATGGGCGCGGTGCTCGCGTAGGTCATCGCCCGCGCCCCCGGTCAGGTCAGCCGTCGCTCGGTTGCCCAGCGCGTCAGCTGATGCCGGGTGGAGAGCTGGAGCTTGCGCAGCACCGACGAGACGTGGCTCTCGACAGTCTTGCCGGAGATGTAGAGCTCGCGTGCGATCTCCTTGTAGGTGTAGCCCCGGGCGATCAGGCGGAGGACCTCGCGCTCACGGGGTGTCAGCTGGTCAAGCTCGGGGTCAAAGGTCTGGCGCCCCTCGACGGCCGGGGCCAGCGCCGCAAAGGCGTCGAGGACGAACCCGGCCAGCCGGGGCGAGAAGACCGCATCCCCTGCCGCGACCCGGTACACCGCATCCACCAGCTCGCCGCCGGAGATCGTTTTGGTCACGTAGCCGCGCGCGCCCGCCCTGATGACGGCGATCACGTCCTCGGGGGCATCCGAAGCGGACAGGGCCAGGAAACGCACCTGCGGGTGAGCGGCCTTGGTCGCCGTGACCACGTCCTGCCCTCCCCCGCCGGGCAGGTGCACGTCGAGCAGCACGACATCCGGCAGGCACTCGGCGATGCGGGCGATCGCCGGCGCGACGTCGTCCGCCTCCCCCACGACATCGACCTGGTCACCGAGTTCGGACCGGACGCCGGAGCGGAAAAGGCCGTGGTCATCGACGATGAACACCCGCGGCCGGTCGCCGCCCGAGGCCGGTGAGCCGGCCATGTCACGCCCGGGCCGGGCGGCTCGGCTGGCGCCTGCCGGCGGCGCGGGGCATCCCCAGGGACACCTCGGTCCCCTCGCCCGGGGCGCTGCGGACGGTCGCCGAGCCACCGCGCCGGGTGATCCTGGCGTGGATGGACTCGGCCAGCCCTTTCCGGTCGCCGGGCACCGCTTCAGGGTCGAAACCGCGCCCGCGATCGCGAACGAACAGCACCACTTCCGTCGGCTCGACCTCGGCGAAGAGCGAGACAACGGGGGCACCGGACCATTTCGCGGCATTGACGGTCGCCTCGCGCGCCGCCGCCAGCAGCGCGCTGAGATCGTCGTCCAGCTCGCAGTCCCCCACGGTGACGGCCTCCACGGCAATCTCGTGCTGGGCCTCCACCTCCTGCTGGATGAGCCGCACGCCGGCCGCCAGGGTCATGGCCTGGCCGGCGACCGAGCCGGGCGGCGGCCCGTCGAACAGCCAGGAGCGCAGCTCCCGCTCCTGCGCCCGGGCGAGCTGGATGACCTGCTGGGGCTGGTCCGCACGGCGCTGGATCAGGGCGAGCGTCTGCAGGACCGAGTCATGCACGCGGGCGGCCATGTCGGCGCGCTCTTCGGCGCGGGCCCGAGCCTGGCGCTCCATCACGAGATCGCGGGCGATGCGCAGCCACCAGGGGCCCAGCCCCACCACGATCGCGGCCATCACGAGCACGACCCCGGCCACTGGCCGCAGCAAGGCGTGGGGCGTCCGCCCGGCCAGCAGCAGGCTCAGGCCGACGACCAGCAGCAGGGCCGCCGCCACCATGCGCAGCAAGGAACGCGATCGCCTGCCGCCTTCGGCCAGGCCGAGCACCGGCCCGGCGAGACGATGGAGCACGGCCTGCTCGTCTGCCGGGGCATTCCGCCAGATCAGCGTGATGCCGGCCACGCTGACGACCAGCGGCCACGCGAGGGAACCGAGCCAGCCGGCGCCGACCGTGGAGGCGATGAAAAACAGCACGCAGAGCAGCGACCCGAGACCGGCGGCAAGCGCTATACCGCGCCGGTCGGCCAGCGCCTTGCTGCCGATGTTGCCGTCCGCGCCCTCGGCGGGGAGCAGCAGCCAGGCCACGACGTAGGCCGCGATCCCGAACAGGCTCAGCAGCGAAGCCACCACGAACCCGATCCGGATGACCGTAACGTCGATGCCGGTCCGTGCCGCCAGGCCGGCCGCCACCCCGGCCACCAGGCGGTCGTCCCGGCGGCGCCGCAATGGCCCGTCGGTGCGCGGTCCTTGCGCCCATCGGCCGAGGCGGTAGCGCAAGCGGCCGCGGCGGCGCGGCCAGCCCGGCCGCGGCTGCACGTCGCCGTCGTGGGGCGATGAACCGTGCGGCTCGCCCTGGCCATCGGCGGTGCCCGGCACAAAGCCCGTCCGTTCCTTCACGTGTCAATCATCGCGCCGATAGCGTGCCCTCCGCCATCCGGGGAAACCCCGAGCCGGCCGCGGGACCATCAGGGTCGAATGGGGGTTCTTCCCGATGGCCTTGCCGAGCCTATGGCCGGACGCTGGTGCCATGAACACAACCATGACAGAACCACAGGACCAGACCAGACACCAGGACCCGGCCCGGCCGCAGCAGCTCGACCGGCCCATCGACGACAGGATGATCGCGGGAGTCGCCTCCGGCATCGCCCGCTACCTCAACGTCGACGTGACGATCGTCCGGATCGTCTTCGCCGTGCTCGCGATCGTGGGCGGCGTGGGCATCCCCCTCTACCTCGCCGGCTGGCTGCTGATCCCCGAAGAGGGCGCCGAGCAGTCCATCGCGAGCCAGTTCATCGAATCCCGGCGCGGCCGGTCCCACTGACCCAGGAGGTTGCACCGATATGTCATCGCCGCGCAATGCCCGGTGGGCACGCGGGCCGGCGGCCCGCCGCTCCAGTTTCGTCGATCCCGAACTGAGGGTCTCCGACGCCGAGCGGGCCGACGTCGCCGACCGCCTGTCCAAGCACTACAGTGACGGGCGCCTGGACCAGGCAGAGTTCAACGAGCGCCTCGACCGGGCGATGAAGGCCAAGACCCAGTCCGACCTGAACGGGTTGTTCAACGACCTGCCCGCCACCGAAGACCCCGGGAAGGAGGTGCGCCCGCGCAGCGCGGCGCCGCCACGCCGGCGCCCGCGTCACCGCATCATCGGCCTCGTTCTCATCATCGTGATCGCCGCTGTGATCGGGCATGCCCTGGCAATCCCGTTCGCCCCGGTCTTCTTCTGGCACCCCCTGGGAGGGCTGATCCCGTGGCTGCTGATCGGGCTGATTGCCTTCCTTTGGTGGCG
>DASYQM010000016.1:0-2203 GCA_036005525.1 Streptosporangiaceae bacterium | reverse complement strand
CCCGGCAAGCGCTATGAAGACTGGGATCTCCCCGACCCCGCGGATCTCGACCTGGCAGCTGTCCGTCCCATCCGTGATGACATCGCCCGGCGCGTTCGGCAATTGCTTGCCGACCTGGTGAACAGGCCGCAGAGTCCTGATTCCCCGAAGGGGAGTGAGCGCGCACGCCCAGCACACGGGCAGAACACCCATTGACACCGCCCCGCCCCTTCAGGGATGAGTGACCGTGCTCATGCAGGCGCTCCTCCCGTCATCCGCGCGATGGCTCGGCGGGCGACGTCGCTGCCGGCGGTCCTGTCCCGGCAGCCCGCGGGAAATCTGCTGCTCCCCGCGGGCCGCTCTTATGGTTGGAATCCGCCGTCTATCCAGTCGCGGAAGAGCTGGATATTGGCGTCCGGCCATGCGCTCTCGCCGCTGTAAGGCGGGGGCATCTGTTTGCTGGAGAGCTTCTGGTACACCCTCTCGGCGTGGTTGGGGTCGGACATATAGGCGATGTCGTCCAGCGCTACGCCCGTCTGCCTCATGTGCTCGATGTCCATGGCGGTGAACAGAGGGCGGATGTCCCGGGAAAACCTCACGGCGTCGGTCATGTGCTCAACTCCGGGTACGTGGCTGTGCTTCGCCACTATGCCTCATCGGTCCTTGATCACCGATCCTTACCCGGCCACGAGCCGTGCCAGCAGGCGTGATCCCCTATTCTCTGGGTGTGGCGCACGATGAACGCGGAGTAACCCCGCAGAGCGAGGACTTCTCCGCCTGGTACAACGAGGTCGTCTTCAAGGCTGAGCTGGTGGACCGCGGCCCGGTCCGGGGCACGATGGTGATCCGCCCCTACGGGTACCGGATGTGGGAACTGCTGCAGGCGGACATCGACCGGCGGATCAAGGAGACCGGTCACGTCAACGCCTACTTCCCGCTGCTGATCCCGGAGAGCTACCTGCAGCGCGAGGCCGAGCACGTCGAGGGCTTCGCGCCGGAGCTCGCGGTCGTCACCCACGCGGGCGGCAAGGAGCTTGAAGAGCCGCTGATCATCCGGCCGACGTCGGAGACGATCATCGGCGAGATGATGGCCAAGTGGATCAGCTCGCACCGGGATCTGCCGTTGCTGCTCAACCAGTGGGCGAACGTGATCCGCTGGGAGTTGCGGCCGCGAATGTTCCTGCGCACCACCGAATTCCTGTGGCAGGAGGGTCACACCGCGCACGCCGATGAGGCGGACGCCATGAGCGAGACCCTGCTCGCGCTCGACCTCTACGACCAGGTGGCCAGGAACGTCGCGGCCATGCCGGTGGTCACGGGCGAGAAGACGCCAGGCGAGCGGTTCCCCGGCGCCCGGCGGACCTACACGGCCGAGGGCATGATGCGCGACGGGCGGGCGCTCCAGGCCGGCACGTCGCACTACATGGGCACGAACTTCGCCAAGGCCTTCGGCATCCAGTACGCGGCGGAAAGCGGCGAGCTGGAGCTGTGCCACACCACCTCGTGGGGCATGAGCGCACGCATGATCGGCGGAGTGATCATGACGCACGGGGACGACAAGGGCCTCATCCTGCCGCCGCTGCTCGCCCCCTACCAGGTGGTGATCGTCCCGATCGGCCGCGGCGAGCAGGCCGGGCAGGTGCTGGCGCCCGCCCGGGAGCTGGCCAGCAGGCTGCGCCTGGCCGGCATCCGCACGCACGTGGACGACCGGCCGCAGCTCTCCCCCGGCTTCAAGTTCAACGACTGGGAGATGCGCGGCGTCCCGATCCGGCTGGAACTCGGGCCGCGGGACCTGGCCGCGGGCACGGCGCTGATGGCCGCCCGGCTGGGCGACGAGAAGACGCCGGTCTCGCTGGACTCGGCCCCGGCGCGGCTGAACTACGAGCTGACCGCCTTCCAGGACCTGCTGCTGCGGCGGGCCACCGAGTTCCGCGACCAGCGGACCGTCACGGTCGACACCTGGGAGGAATTCACCGCGGCCGTCGCGACCGGCTGGGCCCGGGCGTTCCACTGCGGCCAGGCCGAGTGTGAGGACGACATCAAGGCCGCCACGTCCGCCACGCCGCGCGTCATCCCGGCGGACGGCGAGCCGGAGCAGGGGACCTGCATCCGGTGCGGTCAGCCGTCCGACTACGGCAAGCGGCTCATCTTCGGCCGCGCGTACTAGGGGGGTCATGCCGCGACCCGTGTGCCACACCGGGCCGCTCAGCCGCCCCCGGCCGGG
>DASYQM010000015.1:0-23106 GCA_036005525.1 Streptosporangiaceae bacterium | reverse complement strand
ACCCGTGCGGGTGCCAGCAGGAGCGTCACCCACGGTGACGCCGGCCGGGCACCGCCCGGCGGAGCATCCTCCCAGCCAAACCTCCCTGGATCAGCTTCTCGACGGACACCGGCCCGCGGGGCCGCATTCCGAAGGGGGCCGATGATGCGGCACGCCACCTCTTATCGCAGCAGAACGACGCTCCGCGTACTCGGCCCGGGCGCGGCGATCGCTGCCGCGCTGGCGCTGGCCGCGTGCTCATCGTCGCAGCCACAGCCCGGCAAGGCCCACGGCTTCCGGGCATTCTCGCGTTCCCCCTCCGCCCACGTGGGAGCGACCCTCGGCGTGAGCGACAGCAGCGGCACCAAGCTGGATGTCACCGTCGAGAAGGTGATCGACCCGGCCAGCGGCGCCAACCAGTACAGCAACCCGGCGTCGGGCAGGCACTTCGTCGGCGTGAAGCTGCACGTAAAAAATAGGGCGGCAACCAGCTACCAGAACAATGCCAACAACGAGACGACGATCGTCCTGTCGACCGGCAAGACAGGGCACGCCGACTATAACCCCATCGCCGGCTGCGGCAACTTCGACAACGGGCAGATCAAGCTGGCCAGCGGCGCGTCCAGCACCGGGTGCGTGACCTTCCAGGTGCCGAACGGCCAGAAGGTCACCAAGATCCGGTACGGCAACACGGTGTTCCCCGGCAACACCGCACAGTGGCGCGTCTCCTAGGCACCAGGGCTGCCGCCGAAGACCTCCGCCGCGGCCCGGCTCATCTCATCCAGCGGAACGTCACGCACATGCTGGGACAGGCCCCACCGGTGCCCGAACGGGTCCACGATCTGGCCCTCCCGCTCGCCCCAGAAAGTGTCCGCGAGCGGGCGCGCAACGCTCGCCCCGCCTTCCACGGCCCGGGCCCAGACAGCGTCGACGTCGCTGGTCTGCAGGTAAAGGACCGCCGACGTGCAGCCGGTCGTGGCCGGCGACAG
Organism: Streptosporangiaceae bacterium; assembly: GCA_036005525.1. Classification (GTDB taxonomy): domain Bacteria; phylum Actinomycetota; class Actinomycetes; order Streptosporangiales; family Streptosporangiaceae; genus UBA9676. The sequence goes on along the minus strand of DASYQM010000015.1, from coordinate 22,138 downwards.
CGCTCCTTGCTCTGGGAACTCATCGGCCACCATCATCGCCGAGGGGCCGAACCAGAGCTCGAGGTGGATCAGCCGGCCGTCGGGAAGAGTGATCCGGCTCCTCTCCTCCGCGCCGAGCACGGTGGTGTACCACTGTGCGGCGCGGGCTGCGCCGGCGACAATGATGTGTGTCGTGATCATAGACAGCTACCCTAAGGACCGCTCCGGTCCCGGCGCTTGTACGTCCTTGCGGCTGCCTGGCCCGGGCACGGAGGTGGACCTGGTCTGGGCGTGGCGGGTGCCCGAGGATGGCCAGTTCCTGTGGATGCGCGGGGTGACCACGAGCTATCGGGCCGACCCAGTCGGCGAATACATCATCAGCGTCGCGGGCGGCCGGTCGTACTACCTGCACCGCGGCCGGTCTACCCGGCTAGTGCTGCCCGGGCAGCTGGTCGTGCTGGACCCGTCCGTTTCCCATGCGGGATCGCCTGCTGAAGGAGGGCCCTGGGCCGGGCGCCTGCTCGTCATCGAACTGGCCGGTCCGGGCGCCGCGCCTGCTGGGCAGGACAGCCCGCTGTCCGGCCTGGCCTTCCCCGCCCCCGTCATCGGTGATCGCCTCCTTGCCCAGCGTTTCGCTGCCCTGCACCGCGGCATGGAGCGGAAGGCCTCGGCCCTGGAAAGGCAGTGCGCGGTGCTGTCGTTCCTCGCCGAACTGGCGGCGTCATCACCGGACGCCAAGCTTGGCCCGGCGCGGGCGAGGCGTGCCGACCCGGCCGTGCGTATGGCCGTCGAGTACCTGCACGACGACATCACCAGGAATGTCTCGCTGAATGAGCTGGCGGCCGCCGCGGGCGCGAGCAAGTACCAGCTCGTTCGCCGGTTTACGGCCGCCATCGGGGTCCCGCCGCACACGTATCAGGTGGCGCTGCGGGTCAACCTCGCCCGGCGGCTCCTGGAACGTGGCGAACGCGCCACCGACGTTGCCGGCCTGGCCGGGTTCGCGGACCAGAGCCACCTGAACCGCCACTTCCGGCGCCGCCTCGGCAAGACCCCAGCCCAATACGCGCAGGCCACCAGAAACACCTGAACGCACCGGCACCCCCGGCCCGCCCAGCGTGGTCACAGTCCCCGGGCGAGCCGGTAGTAGGCCTGGTTCCAGCGGAGCTCCCTGGCGAACTGGCTTCGGTCCGTGGCGGCGTCGATGAGGAGAAGCTCGGTCTCCGCGATCCGGGCGAAGTCCTCAAGGGCTTCCAGGCCGACGGCGGTGCTCAGGACGGTGTGGTGCGGAGCGCCGGCGAGCAGCCAGCTTTCGGTGGAGGTGGCCAGGTCGGGTTCGGGCTTCCAGACGGCCCGGGCTACGGGCAGCCGGGGCAGCGGCTCGTCCGGCTCGACGATCTCGATCACGTTCGCGGTCAGGCGAAAGCGGTCGCCGACATCGGAGAGGCCCACCACCAGGCCGGGGCCGGGGGCGGCGGTGAACACGAGGCGGACCGGGTCCTCGCGGTTGCCGATCCCCAGCGGGTGGATCTCGCAGCTGGGGCGGCCGGCGGCGATGGTTGGGCAGATCTCCAGCATGTGCGCGCCGAGGATCTTGGGCTCGCCAGGACCGAGATGGTAGGTGTAGTCCTCCATGAAGGAGGTCCCGCCCTCCCGGCCCGCGGACATCACCTTGAGCACACGCAGCAGGGTCGCGGTCTTCCAGTCGCCCTCGGCGCCGAATCCGTAGCCGTCGGCCATCAGGCGCTGGACGGCGAGCCCGGGTAGCTGGCGCAGGCCGCCGAGGTCTTCGAAGTTGGTCGTGAACGCGGTGAATCCGCCGTCGCGGAGGAATGAGCGCAGGCCCAGCTCCTGCCGGGCCGCGTAGTGCAATGACTCGCGCCGCTCCCCGCCCGGGCGGAGCTCGGGGACGACGTCGTAGGCCTCGTCATACTGGGCCGCCAGTGCGTCGGCGTCCCCCTCGGGGACGGCGCCGACGGCGGCCACGAGGTCGTTGACGCCCCATGTGTTCACGGAGAAGCCGAACACGCGCTCGGCCTCGACCTTGTCTCCCTCAGTGACGGCCACGTTGCGCATGTTGTCGCCGAACCGGGCCATGCGCAGGGACTGCGCGGCACGCCAGCCGAGCGCCGCGCGCATCCAGGTCTCCACCCGCCCGGCCACGACCGGGTCGCTCACGTGGCCCGCCACGATCTTGCGTGCGACGCCGAGACGGCTCTGGATGTAGCCGAACTCCCGGTCCCCGTGCGCCGCCTGGTTGAGGTTCATGAAGTCCATGTCGATCTCGGACCAGGGCAGCGAGACGTTGGCCTGGGTGTGCAGGTGAAGCAACGGCTTGCGCAGTGCCTCGAGGCCGCCGATCCACATCTTGGCGGGCGAGAACGTGTGCATCCAGGCGACGACGCCGACGCACTCGTCGGACGAGGTCGCGTCCAGGCAGGCACGGCGGATCGCGTCGGCCGTGGTGAGCACCGGCCGCCAGACCAGGGGAACCGGCAGGCTGGCGGCGATTGTGTCCACGATCCGCTGGGACTGCTCCGCCACCTGGCGCAGCGTCTCCTCCCCGTAGAGGGCCTGGCTGCCGGTCAGGAACCAGACCTGGGCGTCTTCGTCCGACGATTGGATCGGCATCGGCTCTCCTCGGCCCGTCCTTCCGCTGGTCATCTGACACGAGCGGGTGTCCGAACGCTTTGCGAACGCTGGCGATCTTAGCGTTGCTGACCTGAATGTCCGCGGCATGACAGGCGCTGCGACCGCACCGGTGTCCCAACTGCCGCGGGCACAGCTCGTTATGCAGGAGGGGAGCCTTTGATGACAACCGCCCTATCGCTCGAAGAGGTGAAGACGCGGCAGCAGAAGACCTGGAGCAGCGGTGATTACGGGAAGATCGCGTGGATCACTGTCCCGCTGGCTGACGCCCTGTGCGAGGCCGCCGACCTGCGGTCCGGCTCGACCGTGCTCGACGTGGCGACCGGCACCGGCCATGTCGCGCTGGCCGCTGCCCGACGCTTTTGTGCCGTTACCGGGATCGACTATGTGCCTGCCCTGCTGCAGGAGGCGCGCGCCCGGGCCGATGCGGAGAACCTGCAGGTGGAGTTCCGGGAAGCCGACGCCGAGCAATTGCCCTGCGCCGACGCATCCTTCGACTATGTGCTTTCGGCCATCGGGGTGATGTTCACAGCCGACCACCAGCGGGCGGCCGACGAACTGCTGCGGGTATGCCGCAGCGGCGGTGTGGTGGGCCTGGCGAACTGGACACCGGCGGGGTTCGTCGGGCAGATGCTCAAGCTGGCCGGGCGCCATGTCCCACCGCCGCCTGGCGTCCGCCCGCCGACCAGGTGGGGGACCGAGGACGGGATACGCGAACTGCTCGGCCCCGGCGCAGCCGAGCTGGCCTTCACCACGGCCAGCGTGCGGCAGCGTTTCCCGTCGCCGGAGTTCTTCGCCGACTTCTTCCTGGACTACTACGGGCCGACGCTCAAGGCATCCGAAGCGCTCACCGCCGAAGGCAGGAGCGCGTTCCGCGACGACCTCATCACCCTGGCCGCCTCGTCGAACCGCGCGACGGATCACACCCTGGTCAGCGACTGGGAGTTCCTGGTCACGGTCGCGGCGAAAGCGTAACGGCTGCATTCTCACTACCGGGGCGCGGCAGGAGCAGCGCGGGCACCAGGGCGGCGGCGATCAGGCCCGCGGCGACCCAGAAGGTGGCGGCGAAGGCATCGGCGAGCGCGGCCGCGGTGTGCGGCTGTGCGCTGCGTGACAGAGCGGCGATCGCCGTGTTGCTGCCGTGGTGGCGTGCCAGGTTTGCGGTGATGGCGTGCTGCAGGACGATCGCGAACAGGGCGGTGCCGATGGCGCCGGCGGTGCGCTGGATGGCGTTGAGCGCGCTGGTGGCCCGTGGTGTTTCGGCGCGCGACAGCGCCTGGAAGGCCGCGGCGATGGAGGGGGTGATGGTGGCGCCGATCCCGGTCCCGGTCACCAGCAGGGCACCTGACAGGTAAAGGTAAGAGGTGCGGGCGCCCACCTGTGTATAGGCGAGCGTGCCGAGCGTCGCGATGGCTATCCCGGCCAGGATCACGCTGCGGGCGCCGATCTTGTCGGTCAGCCATCCGGCGACCGGCAGCGCCAGCGCGGCTCCGACGCCTTGCGGGCCGAGCAGCAGTCCGATCTGCAGCGGGCTGTCGTGGCGGACCACCTGATAGTAGAGCGGGATCAGGATCAGCGATCCGAACAGCGCCACGATGAGCAGGAAGTTGAGCGCGGCGGCGGCGGCGAAGCCGCGGCGGCGCAGCAGGGAGACGTCGATCAGGGCGGTGCTCCCCTTGATGGTCGCGTGCCAGAAGAACAGCGCGATCAGCACCAGGCCGGCCAGCGCGGCGACGATCGTGCGCGGGTCGCCGAATCCGCCGTGATTGCCTGCCTCGGACATGGCGTACAGGAAGACGGCGATGCCGGAGGAGAGCAGCAGTAGCCCGCGCAGATCGAGCCGCTGGCCCAGTTGCGGCCGCGCGTCCGGCAGCAGCCGCCAGGCGGCGAGCACGGCGGCGGCGCCGATGGGCAGGTTGATGAGGAAGATCCAGCGCCAGCTGGCCGCGCCGATGATCGCCCCGCCGATAACGGGGCCGAAGACGGGAGCGAGCAGCATCGGCACGCCGATCACGCTCATCACCCGTCCCATCCGCTGCGGACCCGCGGCCTGGGCGAGGATGGTCTGGCCGATGGGCAGGATCATCCCGGCGCCAAGCCCTTGCACCACCCGGAAGGCGATCAGCGAGCCGGCCGACCATGCGGCGCCCGCGAGCACCGAGCCGGCCAGGAACAGCAGGAGCGCGGTGAGCCAGACGCGCTTGGCGCCGAACCGCTCGGCCGCCCAGCCGGTGAGCGGGATCACGGTGGTGAAGGCGAGCATGTAGCCGGTCAGCACCCACTGGATGGCCGGGATCGAGGCGCCCAGGTCGCTGCCGAGGGTGGGGATGGCGACGTTGACGACCGTCAGGTCGAGCACCGTCATGATCGTCCCCAGGATGACGACCGCAGCGAGCACGAGGATCTCGCGGCTCAGCCGGTCGCTGTGCCCGTCGGCCCGGGCAGGCGTGGTTGTGGTTCTGCCCAGTGTCATATTGGCCTCCCAGGAGGTAGGCTGGTTATACCCTAAATATAGGGTAGATCTAAATTTAGGGCAACTCTACCTTAGGATCGGCGCATGGGGCTTCGCGAGTTGAAGAAGGAGCAGACGCGGCAGCTGATCGCCGACACTGCGTGGCGACTGTTCGCCGACCGGGGGTTCGACCGGGTAACCGTCGCCGAGATCGCACGGGAGGCGCAGGTCGCGGAGGCGACGGTCTTCAACTACTTCCCCACCAAAGAGGACCTGTTCTACTGGCGGCTGGAGGCCTTCGGCACCCGGCTGGCCGACGCGGTCAGCGGGCGGCCGGCTGGTGAGCCGGTGCTCGCCGCGTTCCGCCGCGCCCTCATGGACGAGGGCGGGCTGCTCACACAGGTCGAAGCCGGTGATGCGGAAGCGCTCGCACGGCTCCGCACGGTCAACCGCGTGATCGCTGACAGCCCAGCCCTCCTCGCACGCGAACAGCAGGCGATCACCCGCAACGCCGCTACGATCGCCGCGCTGCTGGCCGCCGAGACCGCTACGCCCGCCGAGACCGCTACGCCCGCCGAGGCCGCTACGCTCGCCGACGACCTCCGCCCGCAGGTGGCGGCCAACGCGCTGCTGGGACTGCACCGGGCGCTGATCGACTACGTGCGCCGCCAGGTTCTGGCCGATGACGAGCCCAGAGGGCTCGCTGCCGATATCCGTCGGCTCACGAACGAGGCCGTCGCGCTGCTGGAGCACGGCCTGCGCGACTACGCCGCCAAGCCGTCCGCCCCAGCGGCTGACCCGCGCTGACAGGCCCGGGGCAGCCCGCACCCGCGATGGGATTGACGTGGCGCCGGCCGCTCAATCGAGCGGACCGGAGAGGCGCGGTGGGTCAGAGCTTGACTTTGTAGGTGCGTTCCAGGTCTTCGATCCAGTCGTCCTGGATCGTGATGCCGTAGTTCTCCGCGAGCTGGTAGTACTCCGGGGGCGTGCCGTGCTGGGACAGGATCGGCGCCAGCTCCTCGAAGTAGCCCTCAAGCCCGGCGGGGCGCAGAATCTCGGCCACCGTCGCGGGGACGTCGGCCGTGTTCCACATGGCATGCGGGGTGCCGCGGGGCTTGACCAGGTAGCCGCCCGGGCCTGCCTCCATCACCTGGTCCCCGAGACGGACCCCGACCGTTCCCGATAGCACCAGCGAGAATTCGTCCTCGCGGGAGTGATTGTGCGGCTTCACCAAGGTCCCGGGGGGAATCGTCACCTCCAAGACGGCCAGGCTCCCGCCGGTGTCGGCGCTTACCACCTTGTAGCTGAACCGGACGCCGAACAGCATGACCGTCTTGCCCTGTCCGGGCGTCACGAGCTTCGGAATAAACGCCTCGGTCATAACGGACCTCCTCGTGATCGGGCTGACATGGCGCAGCAGGTGCCGGGTGGATCAGGACCGGGCTAGTCAGGCGCGGCAGGGCACCACCCGGGTCGTCTGCCGCGGCGAACGCGGCAGCCCACGGGCCGCTCACGGCTCGCCCCGCAGGCCGGCCTCCAGCGCCTCCACGTAGAACCCAGCGAACACCACATCCCAACGGCCTACCCAGACCGCGTCGCGGAACCCACCGGCCGCTAGCTCGGCGGCGACGGCCCGGGTGGTGTGCAGGTAGGTCGCGTGGAAGAAGCGGCGAGGATCACGGTGGTCGCGAAGCCGGGCGAGCGACGCCTCCATGCGCCCAATCAGCGCGTTCAGCGCCTGGGAACCGGCGGGGGCGCCTCGATCGCCGGGTGTCATCAGATCTCCAGGCACACTGCGTTGGTAAGGAGCCAAATATAGTGCAACTCTAAACTTAGTGCTACCCTATACTCTGGCCGGGCATGCGGACGCCGGTGAGCCGGGCCAGCTCGCCCAGCAGGGCATCTTGGAAACGCTCATCGGCTGCGGCCGCGGCGGGTGCGTGACGGCGCTGGTGATACCAGTACCCGCCACTGCCGCCCGCCTCCGGTTCATCGCTGGCCGCGAGCCACACCTGGGAGACGTGACCAAGCTCGAGGTCGTCCGGCGCGCCCGGCCCGCCCATCCTGGTCGGCACCCACCCCGGGTCGACCGCGTTGCTGCGCACATCGGGCCACCGGCGCGCGACCGCCAGTGCGAGCGCGACGATGAAGAGCTTGCTGTCGGAGTAGGCCTGGACGCCGCCCCAGCGCCGCGCGGTCCAGTCGATATCGCGCAGGGAGGCATCGCCGTCACGGTGCATGCCGCTGGCCATGTAGATGAGCCTGGAGGGGCGGTCGATCGTGGCGGTCAGCATGTAAGGCGCCAGAACGTTCACGGCCAGGGTGCGCGCGTGCCCCTCTGGGGTGGCGACGCGCCGAACGTCGATGTAGATGCCCGCGTTATGGATGACGGCGTCCATTCGGCCGATCGCGTTCACCTGATCCGCCACGCGGCCGGTCTCCTCGGCACTGGCGAGATCGCCGACGACCACGCCCGCCGCCCGGAGTGCGAGGTCGTCCACACTGGCGGCACGTGCCGCGGTTCGCGCGTGCAGCACGACCCGGTGCCCGTCGTCGAGGAGGGTTCGGGCGGCTGCCCGGCCGAGCCCGTCGGTCGATCCGGTGATGAAAATGCGCGCCATACGACGCTAATCCTTTCCTGTCGGGCATGCTCGTGGCGGGGCATGGCCGGCGCGGCATTTCTGGGGCGGATAGTCGGAGACAGAATAGGGGCGCTCCGGCCAGCACTCTCCCGGACTGGCCACGCTCCTTCGCCCGCGAGTCGACTGTCCAGGCCGAACTGGCCAGGGCACTGGCCGGTCGGCTCTGGCAAGAGTTAGCCCGGCACCTCGGATGCGACGTACCTGTCCTGAGCGAGTCCGGCGCCCAGCGCTTTCACAGCAGGTGGCTGGTTTGCTCTACGTGCCAGGTGAGGTCCATTGCCTCGAATCGCTCGAGCGCCTGCTGGAGGAGTGCCCGGTCACTCCGGGCGATGCCGAGCGCGCGGAGTGCGAACGGCTCGGCGAAGGTGCCCTGCTGCAGCCAGTTCGGCGCTTCTGCCTCGATGCGTTCGCGGTCGCCGAGCGCGGCAAGAGCATCCAGGAAGGTCGAAACCGGCTCCCACTCCCAGTCGAACTCGGGCGGCGTGAATTCCGGGACTTTGCCGAGTTCGTGCCGGGCCAGCGCGAGGCGGATCTGGGGAGGTTCGAACCAGCCCTGGTACCACCGATCGCCTTCCATGCCGATTCCCTGTGCTTTGCTTTCGAGCCGGCGGGCCTCGTCCGCCTTGCCTGCAAGCGCGCTGCCGGTCGCGCAGTCCAGGAGGATGGAGACGTCCATGACGCAGGGGGTGGCCGCGGCCAGGTTGGCGTCCACCACCCGCTCAGCCTCGGCCGCCCGGGCCTGCACCTCGTCCCAGCGCCCGGTCACGCTTGCCAGTATGAGCTGCCAGCCCGCTGCGTGCACGCGGTGATGGGGGGTCAGCCCGGCAGCGGCCCGGCGGCTTGCGCGCTGGCTGCTTCCGCCTGGCCGAGATTGCCGGAGCGCAGATAGACGAAGACCGCGGAGTGCAGTATCACGGAGCACGCGTCGGGATTGTGGAGTGCGGGAAGGAGTGCCATCACCTGATCCATCAGGGTGCAGGCCCGGTCGAAGTCCCTGGCGGCGAGGGCCGTGTCAGAGAGGACGCTCAGCGACTTGCAGCGAAGCTCGAGATCGCCCAGCCGGTCGGCGATCGCCAGGGCTGAGCGGGCAGCGGCTTCGTCGTCGTAGCCGATTGCCCGCGCGGCGAACGCGTTCCCCTGGGTGAGGGAGCCCTCTTCCGCGAGTTCCAGGGCCTGCTGGATCCAGCCATCGACGAGGGACCAGTCCGGCTGCTGGGCCCACATCCCGGCCCGCTGGTTCGATTGCAGGGCGAGGTCGGCGTACACCTCGGCGGAGGGGCCACCGATGTCCAGCGCCTGCTGCATGGCCTGCCAGAAGTCCTCGCCGTCGTATTTCAGGGCGCAGGCGTAGCCGATCCGCTGCCAGATCGCGGCCTGCTCCCGTGGCTCGGTTTCGAGGCGGACCGCCCGGCGCAGCAGGGCTAGGCCCTGGTCGATCTCGTAGCGGCCGATGGCCAGCTCTGCGGCCCGCCGCGACCACCGAACGGCCTTGGCGCGCAGCTCTTCGGCCTGCTCCTCCCGGCCCGCCCAGGCCAGGTCAAGGTCTTCCGGGGCGACCGCCGCGGCGTAATGGTGGGCCAGCAGCGCCGCGTGCTCGTCCTGGCCCTTGCCGTTTCGCTCCAGCCACTGGGCGAAGCCCGCGTGCAGCGGCGCCCGCCTGGCCCTGAGCAGGCTCTGGTAGGCGACCTCACGGGTCAGCGCGTGCTTGATCAGCCACTCTCGCTGCCCCTCGATCGACGAGCGAGCGTGCGCGAGCACGAAGGCCCGCTCCTGCAGCAGCCCGAACTCCGGATCCGCGCCCTCGACGAGCTCGCAGACCGGACCGCTCCAGAAGACCCGCCCGATCACCGCAGCCGTCTGCAGCGCCGCCTTCCCGGGCCGGGGAAGCAGGTCGATGCGGGCGGCGAGCACGGCCTGAACGGTATCCGGCACGAGGAAATCCGGCGGGAGCTCACCGAACGACCAGCCGCCGTTGCTGCGGGCGAGCACTCCCCGGTCAGCCAGCGTGGCGATCAGCTCCTCGGCGAAAAAAGGGTTCCCCTCCGCTCGTTCCGCGACCACCCCTCGTATCGGGGCAGGACAGTCGCTCCCCAGCAGGGCGAGGGCCAGTTGCTCCGCCTCCGCTACCGGCAGCGCCTCCAGCCGGACCAGCGACCCGTCGGCCGGCCAGCCCGGCCGCTGATCGAGCAGCTCGGGCCGCGCCGTCACTACCAGCAGCACCGGCCCGGCCACCCGCTCGGCGAGCATCTGCAGCAGGTCACACAGCTCATCACCGGCCCAGTGCAGGTCCTCGACCAGCACCGCGGCCGGCCGCTCGGCGGTCAGCTCCTGCAGGAAACCCACCCACGACGTCCGCAGCCGGTCCCGCACGGTCAACGGGTGCATGTCCTGCGGCGGCGCCAGGCCCAGCGTGAAGCCCAGCCCCTCCCGGCCCGTCACCCGCCCGGCCGCCACCTCCGGCGGATCGCTCTCCAGGATCCCGAAGTGCTCCTTCAGCACCTCACCCAGCGGCCAGTACGTGATCCCGTGGCCATACGACAGGCACCGGCCACTGCGCAGCAGCGGCTGCTCCGGTTGCCCACCCAGCCACCGCCAGAACTCACGAACCAGCCGCGTCTTGCCCAACCCCAGCCTCGCCGACGACGCTGACCAGGAGCGGCCTGCCGCCGGCCACCACACGGCGATAGGCCTACTGCAGCTGCACCATCTCGCCGCCGCGGCCGACGAACACCGGCTGCAGCCCGCTGATGCCGCGGGGGCGCGTCAGCGACAGCGCGCGCACCAGCCTGCGGCAGACGACTCCGCCGGGCTTGCCCTTTGCCTGCACCGTCGCCGGCTCGGCGAACTCGAACGCGCCGCGCGCGGCCGCGACCGTCCGCTCGCCCGCCAGGATCTCCCCCGCAGCGGCCGCCTGCTCCAGCCGCGCGCACACGTTGACCGCATCACCGGTGACGAACGAACTGCCCTCCCGGGGCCGCCCCACCACCACATCGCCGGTATTCACGCCGATCCGAAGCGCCAGCCGGCCGCCGAACAACTCCGCCATACGCCGCTGCATCCCCAGCGCCACATGCAGCGCCCGCTCCGCGTCGTCCTCATGCGCCACCGGCGCCCCGAAGGCCGCCATCACCGCGTCGCCGACGAACTTCTCGACCGTCCCCCCAGCCCGCCCGATCTCCGCCGCCATCGCATCGTAAAACCGATCCAGCAGCGCCCGGACCCGCTCAGGATCCTGGCCGCCCGCAAGCTCGGTCGACCCGACCAGATCCGCGAACAGAACCGTCGCAAGCTTCCGCTCCTCAGCTGGCACACCGCAATTCTCGCCCAGCACCCGCCGGCCCGCCATGTTCGCAGAAACGAAAAACGAAACACACTGACAGATCCGCTATGAGCGCGTGACCCGCCGACCGGCGCTGCTGACATGCCGACCCGGGCGGCCGACGGGCTCGCCGCACCGGCTCCTGCCGATCGATCTCACCGCCCACGGCACGAGCGGAGTGTTCAGACCTGGACCGTATTTATTCAGACCACTCAGGGCACGTTTCTGCCAGCCCTGCCCGCCAGACAGAATCCCTTTCGGGCGCGCGTTAGGCAGTCATCTTGGTTGGCCACCACAGCACGCAGATCGGCGGGTCTACGTGCGCGCAATTACCCCTGCGCCGCTGACGTTCCGTGATTGCTCGTGGCCTCCGATCGCACCGTGGGAAACTGGCGGGGAATCATCTGGGCTGATGTCCCGCTGAGCAGCAAGGTTTACGAGTCGCAGGTTCAAAGTAGGACATGATCTGGCGGTACGGGATTGGCTGCAGATCACGGTGTCATATGACGGCGATCGTGCCTGCAGGTTCCCGATCTTCGCCGCCTTTCCAGTGGCATGCGACGGTAACCGGCGGGAGAGATTACCTCAGGTGGAGGCGCCGTTCCAGTTCGGCTGCACGGCTATTGCGCCGGCAGCGCCGACCAGTGCCGCGCCGCCGGCGGATCCGGCGACCAGCCACCGGCTGATCCGCGGCAGCTCGCGCCACGATGACAGGCTGGCGACCACGTCGAGGGCATCGGACAGGGCGCCTGCGGCGACCCATGCGCGGGCTGATCCATGCTCGGCGGCCGGGCGCTGCAGTGCTGTCAGCGCGCCAAGCCCCAGGGCGATGTCACGCGCTCCGAGAGCGCGCCCGAACACCCGTGCGGCCAGGTCATCCGCTGCCGCGCCAACCCACGGGCGGGCCGGCACCGAAGGCCAGGCCAGGGCCGTCAGGCCGAGTGCCACGCGCCCGGCCGCCACGGCCCTGGCGCCACGTCGCAACAGCGCCGCGGTAGCAGTCGAACTCACCTGCGCTCGCCCTTCCAGCGTGCCAGTGCGCGCCAGTCTAGGCAGATACGCACAAGATGATCATAGCCGGGGTCACCATCAGCACGCTCGCCCGCTGCCACGGCAGGGAAACAGCATCAAACGCCAGAACGTCAAGCGCCTACTCGCGCCGCCGGCACGGACCAATGTCGGTCACTGCGCGTGATCCGATCTCAGGCCCGGTCTGCTGCCCGGATGTCCTCCGCCTGCGGCTGAGTGCCTTGACGCGCGCCGGGAGACGATGTTGGGTGCTCAGGAATACAGGCCACGCGGCTGACGGGGGAGACCATGGCGGACAGGCGCGTAGCCGGGCAGCTGCGCTCGCTCACGGGCCAGCAGGTGCCGGGCGTAGCGATCGCGGTAGCTGGGCCGGAAGGGCTGCGGGAAGTAGCGGTGGCCGGGTATGCGGATCTCATGGCGCGCGTGGCTGCGTCGGCGGACATGGTCTGCCCGTGGTTTTCGATGACGAAGATCGTGACCGCCACCCTGGCAATGCGGCTCGCGGACCGCGGCCCGCTCGACCTGGACCGGCCCGTCCTGCCGCTGGTTCCGGAGCTGGCGGCAATGAAGACCCGGGCGTGGGCAGAACGCATCACGCCACGGCATCTGCTCGCGCACAGCGCGGGATTCGCCAACCCGGTCCCGGTCCGCTGGATCCACCCAGCCGGCCAGCCCGGACCCGAGCCCGGGGCGCTGCTGAACGGCCTGCTCGCCAAGCACCGCACACTCCGGTTCGAACCCGGAACGCGGTCAAGCTACTCCAACATAGGCACGCTCGCGCTCGGCCAGGCAATGGCCGCTGCCGTCGGCAAGCCCTACATCACCGTGGCGCGCGATGAAATCCTTACGCCGCTGGGGATGCACATGACCGGATTCACCTACACCCCGGACATGCAGGCCCGTGCGGCGACCGGGTACCACCCCCGGCGCAGCCCCATGCGGCTGCTCTTGCCGCGCTGGGTCATCGGCGACCCGGCCGGGCGCTGGGTATCCTTCCGCCGGTTCCTGCTGGACGGCGCCGCTTACGGCGGCCTGCTGGGACCGGTCCGCGACGCGGCCCGCTTCCTGCAGATGCACCTGCGTGACGGCGAACTCGACGGCGCCCGCATCCTGGCCGCCGAATCGGCCGCCGCCATGCGGCGCATCACCACCAGCGGAAGACGGTTCGACCTGGGCCTGGGCTGGTTCCGCCCGGCCAGCCAGCGCCATGCCGATCCCCCGTTCGTCGAGCACCTTGGCGGCGGCGCCGGGTTCTTCAACCTCATCCGCATCTACCCCAAGCACGCCGTGGGGATCGCCGTCATGGGCAACGCCACCAAATACGACATCCACGCCATCGCCAGCCTAGCGCTGCGCAGAACCTGAGAATGCGGGGAACGGGTGCCATTACGAATCCGACGCGTGCGGTTTCCATCGCCAGGGCACAAACCGCCAGCCGCCAGCGCGGGTCCCGAAACAGACCGTACTACCAGATCATCGCCAGCGCGCCGCCTGAGGAGGCACGGCCCCACCGGAGCAGCTTCGAGTGTCTCCTCTACTGGTCCGTGGCACTCGTGACCGCACGCAGATCAAGCCGATCGGCGCGGCCGCCACCTTCGTTGATCTAGGCCACAGAGCCGCTCGTAACGCCGCCGAATCGGGCGGCTGAGAACCAAGTCGGTCGTTCAGGGGCCGGGCGCAGATTGCCCGATTCTGGCAAGCCACGGCCACTGGATTTCCGCGGCTGCGAGATGGCGGTTCGCCGCCTGAATCGCATGCAGGATGATCAGGGCTGGGCGAGTTGTTTTTGGAGGGCTGTGCAGTTGACGTCGGCGGCGGGCGGTGTCGGCCAGATGACCTTGAGGGCATAGTCGCGGTATTCCGGAGTCAGCTGAAAAATGCGGGCCAGTTGCTGCGTGATTTCTTCCTTCCCGCATGAATCGAGCGCCCGGCTATGCTGGGCCCTGAGGAGAGCATCTGCCCTGGCTTTCGCCAGTGCCGGCTCAGCGTCAAAGGACATCACCGGCCGGTTGATGAGCGAGTTGAGCAGCCCAGTTAGGCTCCGGGCGACCGCGTTGAGCGGGCCTTCTTGCACCTGAACCCCATTGACTGAGACAAGATAGGTGGTGTCCTGGCTGATGGTGGGATTTGGGCAATGACAGCACGATCGTGCGGGCCTGGCGGTCGACCGTAGCGTATTCAGACTTCACGGCAGCGAAATCGATCAGCCCATATACGGCTGCCTTCGGGTGCACGGTGGTGGTCTGGTGAACCAGGTACGCACTTGCGTTGTTGATAACCTTGCTCAACGGCACTCCTGGCGGGAGCGGCCGCAAGGTAACCGGCACGCTCTCCTGGAGATCATAGACAAGGGCGTTCGTGCGCAGACCGGAATGACGCGCCTCAAGCCCCAGCTGCTTGATGCTGTCGAGCCTGACCTGTTCCACCCTGGTACCAAGGAACGCGAATGTTGCGGCGCACATCGCGCCCGCAACCACCAGCGTGGACACCGCACCCAGGATCCGCTTGTGCGGTCTCCTCAGGAGTCTCCAGGTAATAGTCGCCAGGGCGACCAGGGCGAGCGCCCCACTGACGTATTCGACCCAGCGGGCGACAGCGTATGCAGCTGACAGCATCTCACTAATTCCTCTCAGGCCTGGCACCCCGACCCCGGCCAGCTTCCCGCCATGGAACCCACGACGAGAATGTGATGCCGCCCCGACCGCGGCGATGGCGATACCAAGCACGGCGGCCTGTGCAGTGTACTGGACGACGCCGACCACATTGGCCACGCGTAACTGGCCAAGGGAACGGCAGAGATGGCGGGATCTGGCTGTGCCGGGCATAGCCCGCCGCCATGAGGGCTGGCTAGGTCTTGCCGCGCATCCAGTCGGAGACGTGCTCGCCGATCATGATGGCGGTGAGGTTGATGTTCGCCCGTGGGATGGTCGGCATGACCGACGCGTCGGCCACCCGCAGGTTCTCGATGGTGCGGACCCGGCAGTGCTGGTCGACCACGGCCATCGGATCGCCCGGCGGGCCCATCCGGGCGGTGCCGCAGGGATGGAACTGGGTGGATACGGTTGCGCGGACATAGGCCGCGAGCATGTCGTCGGAGCTCATCGTTTCTTCCGTGAGCAGCGCGATGCGGCGGGTGTGGCGGGCGATCTGCGGCTGGTGGGCGATCTGCCAGGCGAGCCGGACGCCCGCGACGAGCCGGCGCAGGTCTTCGGGGTCGGCGGCGAAGTTGAGATGGATCACCGGCGGGACGCGCGGGTCGGTGCTCGCGAGCAGCAGCCGGCCGCGCGCGCGGGGGCGTTCGAGCGCCACCGGCAGCCCGATCGCGAGCGGCGTGCCCACCGCCGCCACCGCCTGCTGTCCGCCGATGCCCGCCACGTCCACGTGGCTGAACATGACCTGCTGCATGTCGTTGAACTCGCCCGAGCCGGGAGCGGTGTAGCGCAGGACCACCTGCGCGAGCGGGGTGCCCGGGTCGCAGCTGCCCGGCATGGGCACCAGCAGCAGCCGGGTGACCGGGTGGTCGGCCAGGCCCGCGCCGACGCCAGGCAGGTCGGCTACCGGCTCGATACCCAGCCCGGCCAGCACGGCGCCGGGGCCGATACCCGAGCGGAGCAGGATCGCCGGCGAACCGATCGCGCCGGCCGCCAGGGTGATCCGCCGCCCGTAGACCTGGTCCGGCCCGCTGCCGGCGTCGATGTCTACTCCGACCGCCCGGCCGCCGCTGACGAGGACCCGGTTGACCAGGCAGCGCGGCCAGATCGTGAGGTTGGGCCGGTGCCGGGCGGGCAGCAGGTAGCCGATCGCCGTGGACAGGCGCAGCCGGCCTCGCCGGTTTTGCGGGAACGGGCCCACGCCGGCCGCTTGTGGGTGGTTGTGGTCGGCGACCTCGGGGAAGCCCAGGCTCCGGCAGACCTCCAAGAACGCGCGCTGGACCGGGATCAGCTCATCAGGCCGCCAGCGGGCGATCGCGATCGGCCCGCCGCGGCCGTGCAGCCCGGCGTCCCCCTCCGGGTCGTCTTCCAGGCGCCGAAAGTATGGCAGTACCTGCGCCCAGCCCCACTCACCGTTGCCCAGCGCCGCCCACTGGTCGTAGTCGGCCGGCACGCCTCGCAGCGCGATCGCGGCATTGACGGCGGAGGAACCGCCGATCACCCGGCCGCGCGGGTAGGGAATGACCCGGCCGGGCACCGCCTGCGCGGTTAGCCCCCAATCGTGCGCCCGCAACGACATCCGCCAGCCGTCCCGCAAATCGGCCGGGGTCGACTCCAGGGTCGGGTAGTCCGGGCCCGCCTCCACCAGCAGCACCCGGCGCGCCGGTTCCTGCGACAGCCGCGCCGCCAGCACCGCACCAGCCGACCCGCCACCCACAATGACATCGTCATACTTCACGGGCCAAGGCCCCCCAGCATGCGCCACTGCGGAGACGGCGATCAACGACGCAACGATAATCCCGCCCGCAGCACCCCCAACACAAACCCGTGTCCGGCCTTGCGTCTTCCGGTGTCTTGGCGATGCCGGCCCGTTTCATGGCGCGGCACACCGCCACCAAGAACCCAGCGCGATCGGCGAGGTCGTGAAAGTGCGCCCCTTCGCCAGCCCTGGGCCTCCCCGGCGATGAGGTTAATGCTCATGCCGGCCGGCCCGGTGTGCTCAGCCAGCCACAGCCCGGTGTCGACAGGGCGTCACGGGTGGCCGCCCGCGCTCGTGACGGATGTTTACCGGGACGAGCCGCTCCGGTCGGCGGATGCCTGGCCGATGAGGCCATCGACCGCGGCCTGGAACAGGCGGTTCCAACGGCGGGTGACTAGCGGGCGCAGTACCGCCACTGGAAAGCCGGCGAACACTTCGGTGTTGCTGACGTGGGTCCTGCCGTCGGGCAGTGGGGTGAAGCTCCACAGATGACAGTTCCTGATGCCGTTGGCATCGCCTGCCCAGGCTGCCCGGCGCCCCGGTTCGAGCAGGTCGAAGGTGGCGTGCTCGGTGGTGGTGCCGATGGGGAAGCCAAGGCTGATCTGCTGGTCGAAAGACGCACCGGCCGCCAGCCCGGCCTCTGCTGTCCCGGTCACCGAACGGTGAAGGGGAGACCAGAGTGGCCAGCGCTCAAGGTCGCTCCAGGCCGCCCACAGATCCTCGGGTGGTGTGACGGTATCAGCGGCACCGGCGACGACTAGCGTGTCCCAGCCAGCGGTGTCCTTGCCAATCCGCTTCAGGCAGAAGGTGATGTCGGGGCTTGTCGCAGTCATGCTGGTTCTCCATCCTCATGTGTCGGAGTGCAGGGCGGCGGCCCCGCGTACAGAAGCGTGGTCATCGTTAGCTCCGGGAGTGGTGTGGCAGGCCAGCAGGGTGAGGGACGCCCCCTCGGCTAGCTCCCCGGGGGCCGGGCGGATGAGCGGGTTCCACTGCGGGTAGCAGTCCAGGTCAGCCAGCACGCCCCAGACCTGCTGCGGAGTCGCGCCGATGTCGATGATGGCCGAGATGGTGCGCATCCGATCCGACTCCTAATAGGATGATGGTTGCGTTAGCACGTGAGGCTACAGGGAGTACGCTCTAAACGCAACTGGAGTTCTTTTTGACAGTGAACCGTCCGGGAAGCCTCAGGCCAGGCGGGAGGACAGCGCGCACTCGCGCCGCGGTCATGCAAGCTGTCGTCGGTGAGCTAATCGACAACGGGTACGCGGACACCACGGTCGAGCAGGTGGCGGCCCGGGCCGGCATCGCCAAGACGACGATCTACCGGCGCTGGGGCGGCCTTGACGGGCTGCTGGCCGACCTCATGGCCGAGCATGCGGCGCAGGAGATAGCCGTGCCCGACGACGGAAACCTCGACGCCGATCTCCGCGCACTCGCGCGCGGCGTGGTGACCAGCCTCCGGGATCCAGCCATCAAGGCGGCCTTCGCCAGCATGGTCGCGGCAGCTGTGCAGAACCCGGCGGCTCAGGAGGTGCTGTCCCGCTTCCTCGCCACCCGCACCGCCAAGATGACCGTCATCATCGGCCGGGCCATACAGCGCGGCGAACTGCCGCCCGGCACCGACGCCGCCGGGGTGATCCGCACTGTTACTGCCCTGATCTACTACCGGCTGTTCATCGCCGGCGAGCAGGCCGGCGAGGACATCGCCGATAGTGCCGCCGCAACCGCCGCCGCCGCCGCCGCGCGCATCGGCGTGCTGTCCGCGCCGGCGCCACAGTAGCGAACCGCGCCGCATCCGCCCGGGCGGGAACCTAACGCTGGGGCCTGACGGATCCCCATCGCCGGTTCCGTGCCGATGCCGAGCGTCCCGGGTCCGCCGTCGGGCCGCGCTCGGATTGCCCTGCACACCGGCGGGTCGGCGATCACCCCCGCGGGAGGTGCCACTGGCTCTTGTTCAGCTGGGCTTGCGGGCCATTACCACCTCGGTGTCGCCCGGCCAGCCCCAGAAAACACCCGCGGCGGAACGGTTCGCGAGCAGCGCCCGCACCTCCCCGGCGAACTCGTCAAGACGATCACCAAACAGGTGCGACGCCGAGGAGGACAGGGAAAAGTAGCCGGACAGGACGCTCTCGCTATCTCGCAGCAGGTCGGGGATGCCTGGGACGAAGAACCGCTGCGGGACACCAAAGCGGGTCCGGGCCAGCACATCCTCGAAGCCTGCATCACGCTTCTTCCGCGGTGAAGATCATGCGGCGAACCGGGGCGAGCTCTTGGAGGCGTGCCGCGCCGGCCGCGGTGGCGCGGCCCTCGGGTGAGGCGAACGCGGCGCGCAGCTCGTCCATGGTGTCCCATTCCAGCTCAGCGATCAGGTAGCAGGGCGCGCCGCGCAGGGCCGCGACGTCACGGCTGACCGTGTACCGGCGCAGCTCCGGCAGCTGGCGCAGGAGCGGGATGTGGATCTGGCGGTAATGCCGGCCGAAGGCCTCGGGGTCAGTCGGCGTTTCGTAGAGGGCGAGGAAGCGGGCGGTCATCGTGCTGTCCTGCCGTAGCGTGCGAGGACGGCGGCGCCGGCCTGCTCGGCCGACAGGCACTCCAGGTATGCGGAGGGGCCGTCTGGGGGGAAGAGCCGCTCGCCGGTGCCGAGGATCGTGGGGAAGGTCAGCAGCCGGTACTCATCGATCAGATCCTCGGCCATCAGCGCGTGTACGACGCTCAGGCTGCCGGTGATGATGACATCGCGCAGCTCGCGCTTGACGGCGTCGATGAGATCGCCGTCGATGACCTGTGAGTTCGCCCACGCCGAGGTGTCGGTAAGCACGCGGGTGGCGACCAGCTTGGGTACGGCGTTCATCCGCGCAGAGAACGGGTCGTCGCGTCCCGGCCACAGCCGCGAGAACAACTGCCAGGTCCTGCGCCCCAGCAGCATGACCCCCTCATCCAGCGTGTTGCCAAGCCGGAATTTGTCCCCGGCGACAGTCTCAGGTCCGTGCCGAAATGCCCAACCGCCGGCCGGCATGCCCCCGGACCCGTCCGGGTCAGAGACGATCCCGTCCAGGGTGATGAACTCAATGACGATGACGCTCACGACGAGCCTCCTTCAGGTCGATGCTCACCGGTACTTACCGGCGGCATCCCCCCGGCTCATCGCACCCGGCGGAAATCGCAGAGAGAAACCGGCCCGGCCAGGTCAAACGCCTCGAACACGGCCGGGTCGGCGAACACCACGTTGTGCCCGACCCGGCCGTCAGTGACCGTGAGGACCTGGAGCGTGTGCAGCCGGTGGCCGCCGCCGGGCCCCGGTGCGTATGCGGCGAGCGCGGGCTGCCCGTTGGCGGTCAACTGCCTCACCGCCCAGCCCGTCCCCCGTATCTCGAACACGCGGCGCATGAACAGGCCATAGTCGCGGCTGCCCCGGTACCACAGCGGCACCGGCGGCATCTCCAAGATCGCATCGTCTGTGACCAGCCCTACCAGCGCGGGCACGTCGGCCGCCTCGAAAGCCCGCACGTACCGGTCGATCACCACACGTACCCGCGGATCGTCCGGCTCGGCGATTTCGCCCACCTCACCCACATCCGCGAGGGCGGCGCGGGCCCGCTGCAGGGCGCTGTTGACGGCCGGGACCGTGGTGCCGAGCTGCATGGCGACCTCGGCGGCGCTGAACTCCAGGACCTCGCGAAGCACCAGCACGGCCCGCTGCCGCGGCGGCAGAATCTGCATCGCCGCCACCAGCGCCAGCCGCATATCGGCCCGCACCCCCACATCGAACCGCGCGTCGGGAAACGGCTGCAGCCAGGGGATGTCGAACGCCGGTGTCAGCGGCGCCCCGGGATCGCCGCTCGGCGCGCCCAGCCCGGACGGCAGCGGCCGCCGGGCCCGGTCCTCCAGCGCCGACAGGCACGCGTTGGCCGCGATCCGGTACAACCAGGTCCGCACCGACGCCCGTGTGCGGTCGTACCGGTTACGGGCCTTCCACGCCCGCAGCATCGTCTCCTGCGCCAAGTCCTCCGCCTCGTGGACCGAGCCCAGCATCCGGTAGCAGAACGCCACCAGCTCACCCCGGTGCGGCTCGAAGTCCACTCGCCCATCATCACCTACGGGAGCTGTCACCAGGGCCGGGGCCGAGGCTTCGCGCACTCATAGCGGCAGCTGGGTATGTCAGGCTCAGCCGACTTTGGTCACGGGTGTAGTGGGCAGTTGGCAGACCAGCCCAGGAGGTTGTGCGCGAGCAGGTCCGACCCGGTGGTCGGTGCAGTCTCGCCTGCCCTGTTCGGCGCGCCAGGCTGACCGCACGTCCAGTGCGGGCCTGTGGACCGGGCCTTTGGACGGGCCTGCGCTGGTTACTCGAAACGCACGTTGCTGGGTCCGGTGATGCGGCCAAGGAGTGGCAGCGAGGCGAGGATGACCAGCAGCGAGGCGACCAGGCCAACCGCCATGGTGATGTAGTAGACCGGCCCGGGCACCGGCAGCGGAGTGCCCGCTGGTGCCATCTTCTGCACGGCCAGCACCGAGATCACGTAGGCCGTGCTCCCGGCGACGATCGTCGCTGCGGCGAGCGGGAATACCGCCTCGAGAAGGACGACCCGGTAGAGCGCCGCGGTCGGCGTGCCAGTCACGCGCAGCAGCGTGAACGGCCGCTTGCGCTCGACCAGGCTGCCGCCCACCGCGACCGCCAGGCTGCATCCGGCCACGACCAGCGTCAGCACGACTGCGACATCGAATAGCCGCTGCACGGTCGAGGCGACGCCCTGGCGGGCCTGGACCGCCTCGCCGAAGGTACGCGCCGCGGTGCCCGACGCCGACTGCGCCGTGTGCGTCACCAGGAAGGTGCGGACCCGTTCCAGGGTGCCCGCGCCGTTCACCTTGATCAGCACGGCCTGCAGGTACAGCTTGCTGACGTTGCCCGGCGCCGCCGGGCTCGACGCGCTGACGATCGGCCGGGTGCTGTAGTACGGGTTATCACTGAAGATCATGCTCGCGGTGTTGGCCTTGACGGCTTGACTACCCGGCGCACACTGGCCGAGCACCCTGAGCTCGCGCAGTCCTGCGCAGCTGATCACGGCATTGTTCGGCGGAGGACCGGACTTGGGTCCGCCGCCCGGCCCGGCACCGTCGTTCCCGTCCTGCGGCACGGAATACACCGGGATCACCGTCGCGCCCCGGAACGCCCTCAGTTCGCCAAGGAGTGTCGCGGCCGCAGCGGGGGGCAGGCCTTCGAGGCTGATCCGCTGGCGTTGCGCGGACTCGGCCGTGTGGCCGCCGCCGGGGAGGGCGCCCGGGCCGCCGCCGGGAGAATTGCCGGTGCAGTTGACGTTGTTCCCGCAGACCGGGGTCGAGACGAAGGCGTCGAGCAGCACGGTGCTCAGCGCCCTGGCGCTCGGCGTGGCGGTGATCGACTCGATGGCAGGCAGCAGGCCGCCGACGACGGTCCCGAGGAACACGGCGAGCACGAGCCCGGTGACCGACCGGAACGCGGCCTTCGGGTTGTCGGCCAGCCGTCGCGCGGCCAGCAGCGGCGATGGGCCGGATCCCAGCCTGCCGAACAGCCGCGCTGCCTGGGCCGTGAGCCAGGGTCCGCCAGCCACCAGGCCGATCATGATCACGATCAGGCCGGTCAAGGCGGGCGCCCCGATGGACTGCTTGGTGGTCTGCGCCAGACCG
>DASYQM010000014.1:0-6175 GCA_036005525.1 Streptosporangiaceae bacterium | reverse complement strand
CGACGGCACCCCTCCCCGCGAGTGGGCCGAACGCCTCTACAACATCCGCCGGTGGACACCCATGCCCCGCGGCGGCCACTTCCCAGCCGCCGAGCAACCCGGCCTGCTCAGCCGCGACATCGCAGCCTTCTTCAACGACCTCGCCGCCGCGGCGGCCAGCCCAGAATGACGCGCCTAACTGGCTAACCTGTGCCCGCACCGGGCCGGCATTGCAATCCAGGAAGCAAGCGAATATGCGGCGATCCGGCACTTTTCGACCTGAGAACCGGATCACGCTCCGCGATCGGCGATGCTCACGGCTCGACCATCCCAGAACCGCCGTTCGGGGCGCTTGAACTGGCCGGTCTGATTGGCGTTGATGCCTCACCGAACGGGACGATCGGCGTGCGGCTGGGCGCACGGCCGGACTGCCAGCCTTCGCCCGGCTGCCAGGGTTGATGCTCAGCCGTTCATGACCGCGATTGCGTCAACCTCGATTAGGTACCCGGGCCTGGCGAGCGCCTCCACCCCTACCAGCGTGTCGGCGGGCTTGTGATCGCCGAACAGCGCCACCCGGGCTTCTTCGATCACTGGCAGGTACTCGGGCCGGTGACGAACAACGAAGATCGTGATCTTGGCCACTTGCCCGGGGCGCGCACCTCCAGCGGCAAGAGCACGGCCCAGGTTGGCGAACACTTGACGGGCCTGGACCGCCAGGTCACCGGGGCCTACGAGGTTGCCCTGGCTGTCCTCGGGTTCCTGGCCGGCGATGAATACCATCTTGCTTCCGGCCGCGACGATGACATGGGTGTAGGTCGGCGGGATGGGCAGGTCATCGGGATTGATGAGCTCGAGCATCTGCGGCCCTTTCCGTCCTGATCTTGTGGCGCCGCGGGCAGGTCCTGGTCATCGCTGTGTGGGCGGCTGTGGGGTGTGGTGAAGCTGCGGTTCGGCGTGGTTGCTAGGTGCTGTCAGTACCATGGGCCGCTCGCCATGACAGATGACTGCCGAGTGCCCTGCCAAGCAGCGTGAGTGCCTCGTGCGCGGCCTGCTGGCAGATGTGCCCGGGTAGCCACGTGCAGGCGATGCAGGCTGCGGTCGCGTTGACAGCGGTGAGGATGACTGCCAGGCAGTCCTCGATTTTGGTGAAGCCAGGGCCCGGGTCGGCGGGGACCCGCAGGCCGGGTAGCTGACCACTGTCGATGATGTCGACGTCGATGTGCAGGTAGACGGGCTTTCCGCCGAGCCCGGCAAGCACGGTACCGATCTCGGCCGGTTCGGCGGGCACGCGGCGGATGCGGCTGGCAGCGAGGGTGTCGCCTTCGGCGGGGTCAAGGTCTCTGGCGTCGACCAGTACGACGTCGCTGTCAGCGACCGGCCGCAGCCCCAGGGGATCGCTGATCAGCTCGGGTGCGCGGCCGGTGAGCATCGCCAGCGGCATGCCGCCGAGGTAGCCGGTGACGGTGGTGGCTGGGGTGTTGAAGTCGCCGTGCCCGTCCAGCCACACCACGGCCAGGTCGCCGTGGCGGCGTTGCAGCCCGGTGACCGCTCCCAGGGCGGTGGTGCAGTCTCCGGACAGCAGCAGTGGCCGCGCGGCTCGGGCCACGGCGTCGGCGGCGGCCTGGTACAGCCGGGTCATCCGGCCGGTCTGGGGCCCGGCTGGAAGGGAGGGGCGGATCAGCTCGGCCGCTCCGGGCGGGAGCGGGAAGCCGGGGATGTGCTCGTCGAGGTGCCATGGGCTGACAATGAGCTGCCAGCCTTCGCCTGCCGGGGTTATCTGGCATCAGCTGCCTGCCTGTCGTTTCGCTGAGCGAGCAGATCACGCAGCCGCTGCAGCTCGGCGGCACCAGCTTGAAGGTGCGCGGCCAGCTGTGCCCGGGCCTGCGCTGGGCTGCCGCGCAGCGCCTCGAGCAGGTCCCGGTGGTCGTCTGCCGTACGGCCGAGCTGGCGGCTGGAGTGCTCGGCCAGGGTGAGGGCCAGGCGCTGTTCCTGCTGGAGCTGGGCGTGGAACCGGGACAGCCGGGGGCTGCCTGCGGCGGCGACCAGGGTGGCGTGGAAGAGCCGGTCACTGTCCAGCACCCGTGCCACATCCCCGCGGGCGAACGCGTCCTCGATCCGCTCCACCAGGCCGGCCAGCTTCCGGTAAATGGCAGAGTCCCGGCTCGCGGTCAGGGCGTCCACACCGGCCATCTCTGCTGCGCAGCGGGCGGCATAGATGTCGCGGACATCATCTGCGGTGATCGCGGTGACTACGACGCCGCGGTTCATCTGGTAGCGGACCAGGCCCTCGGCTTCCAGGATGCGGGCGGCCTCACGGATGGTGTTCCGGGACACTCCCAGCCCAGAAGCCAGTGCGGCTTCGCGCAGTGGGGTGCCGGGTGGTATCTGGCCGGACAGGATGGCCTCGCGGATCGCGGCGGCGGCCTGCCCGGTGATGGACTGCCGCTGGATCGTCGCGCCGAGCCCGGCAATGAGGCTGGTCACGGTCATGATTCTCCCAGCGGCAGGTCCCGCCCGGCACCGTGCTGCTCGGCGAGCCGGGTGACCAGGGCGGCGATCGCGGCGTCCTGGATGCCCAGCCCGGTCAGGTCGGCCACAGTCAGCTCATCCTCACCGGTGCGCCCTGGCAGCCGACCCGACGCCACAGCGCCCAGCTCGCCATGCACCGAGCCAGTGTCGAACACGCCGGCTTTGATCGCGTGGTGCAGCTCACCCGAGATTGCAGCGGCCTGGACGCTGTCGGGCACATACTTATCCGCTGCTGCGAGGATCTGCGGGTCGAGTTCCTGCTTGTGCGGCATGTCGGCGCCGACCGCGGTGACGTGCGCGCCGGGGGCCAGCCATCCGGTCTCGACCAGGGGCCGGCTGGCGCTGGTCGCAGTGATCACCACCCCGGCCCCTTCCACCGCCTCGCCCGCGGTTGCCGCCACTGATACCGTTACCCCGGCTGCGGCCATGTCCCGCACATACCGCTCGGCGGAATCCCGCCGCCGGCCCCAAACCCTTACCTGTTCGACGGGCCGGATCTGCAGCAGCGCCTGCAGCTGGTAGCGGGCCTGCCCGCCGGTGCCGATCACCGCTACGGTGCTCATCTCCCGCCGGGCAAGCAGGTCGGCGGCAAGCGCCCCGCCGCCGCGGTGCGTAGCTCCGTAAGCAGCCCGCCATCGGCGACCAGAACCCGCAGCCTGCCGGTCTCGGCGTCGTAGACCAGGGTCATCCCGCCGCTGACCGGAAGCCCACGCGAGGGATTGCGGTAGAAGCCGGTCGCGGTCTTGACCGCAAACACCGGGGCACCCCTCAGATAGGCGCCCTTCACGTGCAGCTCACCATCAGCCTCGGGCAAGCGCAGCTCCAGCGGCGCCGGCATCACCGCCTGCCCCCGGTCTGCCGCGACGAACGCCTCCCGCACGGCTGTGATCGCATCCGCCATGCCGGCCAGCCGCTGAACGTCCTCGCGGCCAAGGACACGGACCAACTGAACCGCCCCTCCGATCTTGAAGCGGGTCATCTGCTCGATTAGATTGTCATATTGTTCAGCAATCCAGCAAGAGATTCTGGGAGGGCCCGACGTGTCAGTGGCGGGGCTGCGCCGCGAGGACTTCCCCGCGTTTGACCGGTTCACCTACCTCAACACCGCCTCGGCCGGCCTGGTGCCCGCCTCGGTGATCCAGCCGGCCCACGGGTTCGAGGCAGAGCTAGCGCAAGCGGGCACCACCGGGATGGATGAAGATACTGAGGTCGGGATCCTGGAAGACGCCCGTCGCGCTGCCGCGGAACTGCTGGGCGCGGATCCTTCCATGATCGCGATCGGGACGAGTTTCACCGAGGCGCTGTGCCAGGTCGCGTGGTGGCTACGGCCCGGCAGGGGCCAGAACGTGGTGTCCAGCGACGTGGACTTCCCCAGCGTCACCTACCCGTGGCACCGGATTGCCGAGGACACCGGCTGCCGGGTCCGCCTGGTCAGCGTGCTTGACGACCCGGAAGGCTTCGATGTCAACAAGATCGCCGAGCACGTGGACTCCGCCACCGCGGTCATCTGCATCAGCCACATCCAGTACCTAACCGGACATCTGCTCGACCTCAATGACCTCGCGACACTGGCACACGAGCACGGGGCCCTGCTGATCATCGACGCCACCCAATCCGCCGGCCAGGTGCCCGTCGACGTCACCGCGACCGGCGTGGACGTGCTGATCACCGGCTCCTACAAGTGGCTGTGCAGCACGTTCGGTTCCGCGGCCTGCTACCTCAGCCCACCGCTGCTGGAGCGGTTCCGGCCACCATTCGCGGGCTGGCGCAGCACCGAGCACCCCTACTCCCTAGACGCCCGGTGGAAGCCGCCGGCCGCGACCGCCCGGCGCATGGAGTACTCCACCATGTCGTATGCAGCGGCGATCGCGCTCGGCCACGCCATCCGCTACATCAACACCCTGTCGCTCGACGATGTAGCGACCCACAACGCGAAACTGGCCAGCCAGGTCGCTGAGGATCTGGCACGGCGGGGCGCGAAACTGCTCACCCCCGCCGACCCACGCCGCCGGGCCGGGACGGTCACCGCGCGCTTCCCCGGCCGCGACGGCGAAGCCATCGCCGCCGAGCTCACCCGGCGGGGGGTGATCGTCTCCCCGCGAGTGGGCTCCACCCGGTTCTCCATGCACTTCTACAACAACAGCGACGACGTAGACCACGCGCTGGCAATCCTGGACGAGGTGCTCCGGTGACGGCCACCCGGACCAGCGACCGGGCTGCCCGTCTCGGCACGGCGCGAGAGGTGGCCGCTGCGCTTTCACCCGCGCCGCATGTAGATAGCCCGGCCCGGGCCAGGAAGTTTGCTCAAACTGGAGCGGATCGGGTCATCCGGTACGTGCAGCCGGGCCAGGCAACGCACCTGGGACCCGCGGATCACGGCACCGATGACCCGGCGCTGCCCCGTGAGCCGGTGCTCGGACGGCCAGGGCCCGGCGGCAGCAGCAAGGATGCTTGCTCGACCAGGTCCGGGTCGATCGCCCGCATGGCATCCAGGTCCGTGCCCCTCCCCGCCGCCTTGGCCGCCTCCCGCCAGCGATTCTCAACCGACGACCGCAACCCCGCCGCCGTGGTGATCGGTGTCTCATCCTGGCCGGCCGGACGGACGTTTGGCACCCGCAGGGCGTCAAGCCGTCCGGGACAGTGTCGTTGCGGACGGCTCCCACGCGCCAGCGGAGCCGATTAGAGCTGGAGTTGCGTCCGCGACCCGCCCGGCCGGGCAGCCGCACCTGCCCGGCCGGAGCACCGCGTCCGGTGTCTACGGGATCGTGCCGTCGGTGGTGTCGCCTTGGGCGGGGGTGAAGTCGAGGGCCCGGTCGCTGCCGGGGCCGCCGCTGAAGCGGTCGGCCCCCAGGCCACCGGTGAGGCGGTCGTCGCCTCCGGCCCCGGCGAGGCTGTCGTCGCCCCCACCGCCGGACAGGGTGTCGTTGCCGTCGCCGCCGCTGAGCAGGTCGACGCCGTCGTCGCCGTTGAGAACGTCGTTGCCGCCGGATCCGACCAGGGTGTCATCGCCCCCACCGCCGGACAGGGTGTCATCGCCTTTGCCGCCGCACAGCAGGTCGTTGCCACCCGCGCCGCCGAGCGTGTCGTTGCCGCCCTGGCCCAGGATCAGATCGGCATCGGGGCCTCCGGTCACGGTGTCAGTACCGTTGCCGCCAGACCGCACCGTGAGCTGGACCATGCTGGTCGCTTGCCCGTCGCTGACGGTGATGGTCACGACCGCGGTGCCGGTACGCCCGGCCACGGCGCTCGCGGTCACCGTGCGGGCAGCGCCACTGCCGGCGAAGGCGATGTTGCCGTTCGGCACCAGCGTCTTGTTGTCAGAGGAGGCGCTGAGTGTCAGCGCCTTCGCTGCGCTCTCGACGTCGCCGACGGTGAGGTTGATCGTCCCCGAGTGGTCATCGGTGCCGCACGTCCCGCCGGCGGCCACGGTCACCGCGGGGGGATCGTTGACGGCGCTGACGGTGATGGTGACCGTGGCCAGGTTGGAGGCGAGAGTGGCGTCGCTGGCGCGGTAGGTGAAGGAGTCGGGGCCGCTGTAGTTGGCGTCCGGGGTGTAGGTGAACGAGCCGTTGGCGTTGAGCGTGAGGCTGCCGTGGCTTGGCCCTGAGGCGACCACTGCGCTGAGGGTGTCGCCGTCTGGGTCGCTGTCGTTGCCGAGCACGCCGGG
>DASYQM010000013.1:0-9792 GCA_036005525.1 Streptosporangiaceae bacterium | reverse complement strand
GACCGGACCGACGGGGACCGTATCCACGAGGTCAGCACCTCACGATCGCGCGGCGGAACCTCCACGCTCACAGTCAACGGCATAAGCCATCGTCCGCGAACGATAATCAGAGGTCAAGATTTCTCGCTCACGCGGCACTAGAGATCTTTAACGGCTGGCCGGCACGGCCCCCTAGACTCGCCCCCATAGACGCCGACGCGCTGTCCACCACTCCGGCCGCCCAAGCGGCCCTGGAGGCGCTGCGCACAGCAGCAGGAGCGAACGGCCCGATGGAGCGGCACTGCCTGCGCCAGTTCGCGATCGCCGAGCGGATCGCCGGCGACCGGGCATGGGACCGCGAGTTGCTGCTGTGCGCCTGCTGGCTGCACGACGCCGGCCTGTACATCCCCAGCCGCGACCCGTACGTGACCGAGGGCGCACGCCTGGCCGACCGGGTGCTGGCGCCGTTCGGCTGGCCGCCCGAGCGGCTGCAGCGCTGCATGGACGCCTGCGAACAGCACCACGCGCCGCGGTCGCGGCTGGCCATGGGCCTGGAGGTGGAGCTGGTCCGGCAAGCAGACCTCGTCGATGTCACCGGCGGGATCGTGAGCTTCGGCCTGGACCGCCAGTGGGTTCGCGCATTGTTCCGCGACGTCCCGCGCGACGGGTTCTGGCGCCTGCTCGGCGGAGCCGTCCTCGGCGAGCTGCGCCACCGCCCGGCCAGCCTCACCGGTGTCTTCGTCTCCCCCCGGCGCACGCGAGCGTAGGCACCAACCGGACAAGGGATCTCAAGGGTCGAGTCACAGCCCCGTCGCCAAGACCGGGCCAGTCCTCCAACCGCGGTAACCCCCCGCAATTAAAGATCGCTAGTCCCCCACATCAGCGCCAACGGATGGTGGCATGCCGGGCGCGCGGCTCGTCCCGCGGCGGGGACGCAGAGCCCGGCGCATGACCACCCGGGTCGGTGAACGCCGGACGACCTCCCGGAACCCGGCACGCTCATACAGGCTTCGTGAACCGAAGAACATGAACTCGTCATGGCTGCGTTCGGTCTTATCAACCGGATAGGCCTCCAGCATCCTGACGCCGTGGTCCCGCGCGAAGTCCATGGCGGCCTTGAGCAGCCGGTGCTGCAGGCCCAGCCCTCGATAGGGCTTGGCGACATAGCTGCACACCACCGACCAGACCTTGGTGTCATCGACCGGCTTCATGACCGGAGAGCGCCGCAGCTTCAGGTAATCCTCGCGTGGGCCCAGGCTGATCCAGCCCACGGGGCTGCCGTCGAGATAGCCGACCAGGCCCGGCACGCCACCGCTGCTGACCAGCTCACAGAGGGCACGCTTGTTCTCGCGCCCGGCCAGCCCGCTTTCCTTGCCGGTCTTGCGGTAGTACATGCACCAGCAGCCGCGCACGATCGAACCACCCGGCAAACCGAACAGCTCCTCGAGATCCGGCCAGGTAGCGGGGGTCAGGGGCCGCGCCCGGAACGTCCCCTCCACGTGATGACCCGCCCGGCGTGACATGCCGCCAGTCAACCACCGAAGCCTGGCTCCCGGGGTGTGCTCGGGCATGCCTGGTGGCCCGGCGATGACGCAAAAGCTACGGTCATGTTTGTGGCAAGAGACATCCGCGCCGGTACTGGAGCAGCCCCATGACGACCGTGACGATCACCGAGGCCCCGCTGGCGATCGAGGATCTGCTGGCCGTGGTCGGCGGCGCACGTGTGGAGCTGGACGACGGGACCCGGGTCAGGATCGCGGCCGGCCGGTCCGTGGTGGACCGGGCCCTGGCCGACGGCGAGGCCGTCTACGGCCTGACAACCCAGGTCGGCCACGGCAAGGACACCCGGCTGACCGAGGAGCAAATCCAGGGCGAGCAGCGCTTCCTCGTCATGTCGCACAGCGGCGGGATCGGCCCGCCGCTCCCCACCGAGGTCGTGCGGGCCGCGCTCGCCGTGCGCCTCAACGCCATCGCCCGCGGGGGATCGGGCGCCGGGGTCGCGGCCGCGGAGATCCTGGCGGGCATGCTGAACGCCGGCGTGCACCCGGTCGTGCCCGAGACGGCCTCGGTCGGGGCGGCCGACATAGGCCAGATGGCCGGCATGGCGCAGGTCGCGATCGGCATGGGCCGCGCCGAGTACCGCGGCGAGGTCCTTCCCGGCGGTGAGGCGCTGCACCGCGCGGGGATCGCGCCGCTCGTGCTCGGCGGCAAGGACGGGCTGGCGCTGATCTCGGCCAACGGCGTGTCTGTCGGCCAGGCGGCGCTGGTCGCCAGCCGGGCCGCCGCGGCGGCGGAGGCCGCGGACACCGCCGCGGCGCTGTCGATGGAGGCGACCGGGCCAACACCTCGGTCCTGCGGCCCGCGGTGGGGCAGGCCAAACGGATCCCCGGGCAGGTCGCGGCCGCGGACCACCTGCGGGCGCTGCTCGCCGGGAGCCCGCTGCTGGAACCCGGCGGCGCCCGGTCGGTCCAGGACGCGCTGTCGTTCCGGGTCGTGCCGCAGGTCCACGGGGCCCTGCGCGGGTACATCGCCGCCGCCCGGTCCGCGGTCACCACGGAGCTGAACGCCGCCGCCGACAACCCGCTCGTGTCGGTGCCGGACCGGGCGCTGGTTAGCAACGGGAACTTCCAGCCCGTGGTCCTGGCGATCGCCTACGACGCGCTGCGAATCGCATTGGCGCAGGTCGGACAGCTGAGCGAACGGCGGATGAGCCACCTGTGGGACACCTTCTTCCGGCAGCTGGCGACCGGCCTGCCGCCCGACATGGCCTGCAGCTGCGCTACCCGGCGGCGGCCCTGTTCCCCGAGCTGAAGCAGCTCGCGGCGCCGGCGAGCCTCGACACGCCGCCGCTGGACCTCGGCGTCGAGGACCACGGCACCAGCGCACCGCTCAGCGTGCGCAAGACCGGCGCCGCGCTGGACATGCTCGGGGACATCGTGGCGATCGAGCTGATGCTGGCCCGCGACGTGCTGGCGGCGGCGCCGACCGGGCCGGTCCTTGGCGCCGGCACGGGCGCCGCGCTCCGCATGGTCGAGCAGGCTATTGCCACCGCCGACCCCCGTCCAGAGGCCGTTCACCGCGCCCTGCGCGACCGGTTCCCCGCCCCTCCTGCGGCCGGGAACGCGAAGATGCCACGGGATTGACGCCGACCCATCGCAGCGCCCCGGCGCACCAGCATGGCACCGGCCGCAAGAGCCGACCCAGGCGGCGGCCGGGACGGCCCGATCCGCGCCTGGGCAGCGGCGCAGCAGGAGAGATGCGAGCATATGCCGATGGCGCAGTTCGTGGTGAGACCGGCGTCGGCCGGCGACGCGCGGGCGCTGGCGGAGATCTTCGCGACGGTGGCCGCCGAGCACGAGGGGATCGCGACCGAGCCGCCGGTCGACGTCGAGGAGCGCGCCGCGCTCTTCGCGCGCAGCGCAGCCGAGTCGATCGTCGCGGTTGCCGACGGCCGGATCGTCGGGATGCTCCACGTCGAGGTCAGCCGCTTCGGCTTCGGCGAACTCGGCATGCTTGTCGACCGCGGCTGGCGGGGCCGCGGGATCGGTTCGGCTCTGGTGCAGGCGGCGATCGACCGGGCGCGTGACCGGGGCCTGCACAAGCTCTGCCTCGAGGTGTTCGCGCGCAATACGGCCGCGATCGGCCTGTACCGGAAGTTCGGCTTCGTCGAGGAAGGGCGGCGCGCGCAACAGTACCGGCGGGCCAGCGGCGAGCTCTGGGACTCGATCATGATGGGCCTGGCGCTCTGACACCGCCGCCGGCCGGCTCACGTTTCGCGGAGCGGCAGCGACTACCGTCCAGGAGGCATTGACCAGGAGGGCGGCACGTGACCAAACAGATCCGGTTCGGGATCGTAAGCGAGTCCGTCCTGGACGGCCCGGCGTGGGCCGATCACGCGCGCCGCGCCGAGGACGCGGGGGTCGCCTCACTGCTCATCCGCGATCACTTCTCGGCGGGCGCGTTCGGCCAGCAACTGGCGCCCTTCGGTGCGCTGGCGGCCGCGGCCGCGGTGACATCGCGCCTGCACGTGGGCACGCTGGTGCTCTCCAACGACTTCCGGCACCCGGCGATCGTGGCGCACGAGGCGGCGAGCCTGCATCACCTGTCGGGCGGCCGCTTCGAGCTCGGCATCGGGGCCGGCTGGTACCAGCCCGAATACCGCGCGGCGGGGATTGCGTTCGACAGGCCGCGCGAGCGCATCGACCGGCTCGAGGAGTCGCTCACGATCATCACCGGACTGCTGGCCGGCCACCGGGTGGATCACTGCGGCACCTGGTACCAGGCCGACGGCCTGGAGCTTGACGTGATGCCCGAGCCCCAGGGCCGCCCGCGCCTGCTCGTCGGCGCCGGCGGGCCACGGATGCTGCGGCTCGCCGCCCGCCACGCAGACATCGTGGGTCTGCTGCCGGCGCCGATCAAGGCCTCCGACGATCGCGACGACCCGGCCGACCGGCTCCCGCCAGCACTGGATCGCAAGCTCGCCGTGCTGCGTTCGGCGGCCGGTGACCGGTTCGGCCGACTGGAACTCAGCGCCTTCGCCACGGTCCGCATCACCGCGCGGCGCCGCTCGGCCACCGAGGAACTCATCGCCCGGCGTGGCTGGGGCGGGATCGACGCCGAGACCGTGTGGCAGATGCCAACGGTCTACATCGGCAGCGCGGCCCAGATCCGCGAGGATCTCCGGGCACGGCGCGAACGGTTCGGCCTGTCCTACCTGGTCACCCCGGACCGCGACCTGCCGGTGCTCGCCGAGATCATCGCCGGCCTATGACGCGGGGCGCCGCGATCGGCGGCGGTCCGGGGACGCCAGGGTAAGAACTCACCACGCCACCGCCGGCTCCGCGCTTCGGCGAGGCCCGCCTGCTGTGCCGTGACGTGCCGGTGTCAGCCGCTGGCGGCCTCCGCGGACTCCTGCTGTTCGACGATCTCGCCCTCGATCTGGATCTGGATCTCCTCGCTGACGACGAGCCTGCCATCCAGGATCGCGTTGAACGTCAGCCCAAAATCCTTCCTGTTGATCTTGCTAGTGGCGCTGTAGGCGATCCGGTGCCCCATCATCCCCGGGTCGTTGAACTCCCCGTACTTCACCACGTCGAGCACCACCGGATGGGTGTTGCCCTTGATGGTCAGGTCACCGGTCAGGGTGTAGCGGTCCTGCCCGGCCGGCTCGATGGTGGTGCTCTTGAACGTCATCATGGGCCAGTTCTCCACGTCGAGGAAGTTCGACGAGCGGATGTCGTTGTCCCTGATCCCGTTGTTGGTGCGGATGCTGGCGGTCGAGATGGTCGCCTCGACCTTCGCCGTCTCCGGGTGGTCGGGGTCAATGTCGGCGGCCGTGCTGACCTCGTCAAAGTAACCCCGCACCGTCATCATCCCCAGGTGCTTCGCGGAGAACTCGACCTGCGTGTGGTACGGATCGAGCTGCCAGCTGCCCATGGAGGACCTCCTTGTCGCGCGTCACGGGTGTAGAAGCGGCGGAGCGGCCGCCGCTCGTGCTCTTGTTCTGACCCTAGCGGACAACCGGGCAGTTCTGGAGGCCGCCCTCCACATAGATTCGGTTAGTCCGCATGTACCGCCGCGCCTGCTCTGTGTGTCACCGGCCGTTGACGGGACCGTCGCCGTCGGTCACGTGCAGCGGAATGGGGATCCGGGCGGAGACGACGTCGGGGCGGGCGCGCTGCGCGGCGGTGGTCCCAGCGGGCCCACTGCCGCTCCATCTCGCGGGCCCGCGCGCTGCTTCCCGCGGGGTCCTCGAGCGCCACCGTCACAGCG
The DNA here is from genome assembly GCA_036005525.1 of Streptosporangiaceae bacterium. Taxonomy (GTDB): domain Bacteria; phylum Actinomycetota; class Actinomycetes; order Streptosporangiales; family Streptosporangiaceae; genus UBA9676. The sequence continues at coordinate 4,041 of DASYQM010000013.1, read as the reverse complement.
ATCACGTGCTCGCTGATGGACAGGGCCTGCCCGATGGCGTACTGGGCCAGCCGGGACACCGCCGCCACCGGCACCACCACGACGGTCGGCTTGACCTGCGGCTTGCCGGGGATCTCGCCGAGACCGAGCGCGCGCCCGGCCCGCCGGTAGTAACGGTGGATGCGGGTGAACAGCTACATGAAGGCCGGGACGGCGATCACGACCACCCAGGCTCCCTCGGTGAACTTGGTCGTGATGAACACCACCGTGGCGACGGCGGTGGCGGCTGCGCCGAGGCCATTGATGGCGGCCCGGTAACGCCAGCGCGGCGGCCCGGCCCGTGACCAGTGCACGACAAGCCCGGTTTGCGACAGCGTGAAGCCGGTGAACACGCCGATGGCGAACAGCGGGATCAGCGTGAGCACGTTCCCGCCAACGGCGACGAGCAGAGCGCCGGCCAGGACGGCCAGCGTCCAGATCCCCGGCGCGAACACCTGCCGGTCGTCGCGCAGGAAGAACAGGTGCGGCAGATAGTTGTCCCTGGCGAGCAGGCTGGCCAGCACCGGCAGGCCGCCGAACGAGGTGTTGGCGGCCAGCGCGAGCGCCAGCGTGATGGTCAGCGACATCACATAGAAGGCCCAGTGCCTGCCGATGGCCATGGCCATGATCTGGCTCAGCACCGTCTGGCCGGAGCGGGGCCCGATGTGCCAGCGCCGGGCCAGCACCGCCAGGCCGAGCAGCATCGCGCCGAGAATGCTGCCGAGCAGCAGCTCGGTCCGCTTGGCCCGCGCCACGCGCGGCTGCTTGAACAGCGGCACACGTTTGGCGATCGCCTCCACCCCGGTCAGCGCGCTGCAGCCGGCCGAGAACGCCTTCAGCAGCAGCAGGACGCTCACGGCCTCCAGCGCCGGCGTGGGTATCAGCGAGTGGCCGGGCTGCGGAACGTGCAGGGCCAGGGGGTGGATCAGGCCGATGACGATGATGGCCAGCAGGCCGACGATGAAGACCATCGTGGGCAGCAGGAATGCCCTGGCGGCATCCCCGAGGCCGCGCAGGTTGAGCAGGGTGACGACGGCGAGGATGGCCAGGCAGATCGGCACTGTAGCCGGGCCGAGGCCGGGGAACGCCGACGTCATCGCGGCCACCCCGGCGGCGATGGAGACCGCCACGGTGAGCGTGTAGTCGACCACGAGCGCCCCAGCGGCGACGAGGCCGGCCCAGGCACCGAGGTTGGCCCGCGACACCGCGTAGGCGCCCCCGCCGCCCGGGTAGGCGTCGATCACCTGACGGTAGGAGAACACCAGGATGGCCAGCAGGATCACGATCGTGACGGTGATCGGCAGCACCAGATGCAGCGCACCGGCGCCAGCGACCGCAAGCACGACGATGATCGCTTCCGGGCCATAGGCGACCGACGTCAGGGCGTCCAGGGACAGGGCCGACAGTCCCTCCACCGGGGTGATCCGTTCCCTGGACACCTCGCGTGCCCGAAGCGGCGGGCCGATCAGCAGCCGCCACGCCGAGGCCACGGCACCCTGGCTGGCTGGCTACCCGTCTGCCACGGCCGTACCCTACCTAGACCACCAGCGTCGGCTCGTCGGGCGCGGAGAGACTCAGCACGGTGCCGGCCACCGCGGGCGATGCGCTGATCCTCGCCTCAAGCGCCCGGAGCCGGACAGCAAGGTGTGACTCGGTGTCATCGCCCGTGAGATCGACGTCGCCGACCACCGAGACCATCCGGGGCCCGACTATCTCCAGCCGCAGATAGGTCACCCGGGCAATCTCCGGCTCGGCCAGCAGGGCCTCAACGGCTGCCGCGCGCACGCGGGGGTCGGCCTCCTGGCCCACCAGGTACTGGCGGTTGCGGTTGATCAGCACGACCGCGACGACGGCGAGCAGCACGCCGACGAGGATCGACCCGATGGCGTCCGGAACCGGGGAACCGGTCAGCTGGTGGGCGGCCAGGCCGGCTGCGGCGATGACCAGGCCGGTCAGCGCGGCGGAGTCCTCCGCGAACACCGCACGCAGGGTGGGGTCGGAGGTGGCCAGGACGTGCTCGATGAGGTCCCGCTGCAGCGACTCGGCCTCGGGTTTGGCCTGCCGGACCGACTGCAGGAACGAGATTCCCTCCAGCACGAACGAAATGGCCAGCACGACGTACCCGACGGCGAAGTGGCCCGCCGGCTCCGGATTGATGAGCTCCTGGATGCCGTGCGTGACCGACACCGCGGCGCCGGCCACGAACAGCCCGATCGCGGCGAGCAGCGACCACACGTAGGCCTCCCGCCCGTGACCGAACGGGTGCGCGGGGTCGGCTGGGCGGCGGGACCTCCGGTTGGCGATCAGGAGGAAGATCTCGTTGCCCGTGTCCGCCCACGAATGCGCCGCCTCGGCCAGCAGCGACGCCGACCCGGTCACCGCGGCGGCGGCCGTCTTCGCCACCGCGATGAGCAGGTTGGCGCCGAAGGCGACCAGCACCGTGATCAGGCTCTCCGAGCCGCCGGAGCCACCACCCGCCCCGGGCACCGACCTGAGCAGCGTGTCGTGGGATCGGCGGGCGGTCCCGCCGGCCAGGGCGGGTGCCTCGGCCCGCTCGCCACCCTGCTCGTTCGCCACCACCCAGTGGTAACACACCGATGGCGGCGCCGGAACGGTCAGCCGCCATCACGCCAGGAGCGCCGCCGGGTGGTCGCAGTCGCCACCTCGGTCACATACGCCACTACCGCCTCAGCCGTCTGGCCGAGTCACAGGGTTCCGGCCAGCCAGCATCCGGATTCGCGGTCTCTTTGCTGGCGCGGGTGGGGTCAATAAGACCGGTGTGACTGATAGGCATTGCCGTTGTTATATAGGCGGGCCTTTTGCCACGGTTTGGCAAACAAAAGCCCGCACGCGGTTGCAGTGTGGGTCTGAAGCGCCCTGTGCGCGTGATCGCCGTCAATGAGCGGCCCGGTGCCCTGACCCGCATCCCTCGCGTGCACCGCTGCCCTGGCCTCCCGTCGCTGGCGGCCGGCAGATGTCTGTGGGCGGAAGCGAGCGCGCACGTTGCGCGCCCGACCAAAGGTTCGCCTTGTCCTCTATCAGGACTATTCGCAACCGTAAACCCTCTCAGTTCACCCCCGTAGTCGCCGGCCCGGCGGCCCCCATAGCGGCCGTTTTCTCCGGCACTACACCCACGCCCCCGGCCGGTCCGGCCGGCGCGCCGGCCGTGTCCCGCGTGGCCGCCCTGCCGGCCGGGCTCGCTACGGCAGCCGGCCGGGCCATCGTGGCGGCGCTGGCCGCCGCTCTCGTGGTGCTGCTGATCGCCCCGCTGGCACCATCCCCTGCCTCGGCGTCCACGACGCCGAGACGGCTCGTCGCACTGCGGTGGGCCGAAAACCAGGCCGGGAAGTGGTATTGCTACGGCGGGACCGGCCCGTCGTGCTTCGACTGCTCGGGCCTGGTGATGAAGGCGTACGCGCACGCCGGAATCTGGCTGCCCCGCACCACCTACGGGATGCTGGGCAGCTGGCATCTGCGCCGGATACCAGCCAGCGAACGGCGACGCGGCGACCTCGCGTTCTACGGCAGCGGTCACGTGGAACTGGTGACGTACCGCGGCACCTTCGGCGCCGCGTCGGCAGGGACCCGTATTGGCTGGCATCGCCCAAATGCCTGGTGGCATCCTACGATGTACTTCCGGGTCAGATGATGTGACGGGGACATCCTGCCGAGGACGCCCGGCCCGGGCCGGAGTGCCCGGGCCGGGCTCCTACGTCGGCTGGGATTCGCCGGTGCTGCGCTCGAAGGCGAGGATTCTGGCGCCGGTCCTGCCGGACCAGTAAAGGCCCCAGTCGCAGAGCGCCTGGAGCAGATCGCCGAGCCGGGCCCGTTCCGACCGCTGGACGTCGTAGACGACCTTCGGCGGGACCTGATCGTAAACGCTGCGGCTGACCAGGCCGTCGGCTTCGAGCTCGCGCAGCTGCTGGGTGAGCATCTTCTGCGTGATGGCGGGGATGAGGCGCCGCAGCTCGCCGGTCCTGCGTGGCTGCTGCAGCAGGTAGAAGAGGATGACGAGCTTCCACT
>DASYQM010000012.1:0-4393 GCA_036005525.1 Streptosporangiaceae bacterium | reverse complement strand
GGTTCGCTCAGGCGCAGCATCAGCGGCTGACCCGCCCCAAGGAGGCGAAGTGGGCAACGATGAGGGACTGGGCTTCCCGATCAAGACCCAGGAAGCTGGCGAGGTCCCGGCGACCTTCTCGTTCCGTTTCACCGAGGACGCGCTTTACGTGAGTGGCACGGCCCCGATAGGACAGGACCAGGCCCTGATCATCGCCGATGTGCTGGGCGAGTGCTTTGGCGCGCAGATGCTGGAGGCCGCAGCGGCTTTCGCCGTGGAGCAAGAAGCCGGGAAACCCCCGCAGCACAGGCTCAGGCTCGTGGTCACGCTGCGTGATGACGCGGAGCCCAGCGGCTAAGACCACCCGATCCCCTGAACCTGCCGGGCGCTGTCCGGCTTGCCGCCGGCCAGCCTGCCGGGCCAGAGATCGGCAAGGCGTTCCCACGCCCGCTCAGCGGTGCGGCTGCCGCCCGCCGGTCAGGGCAGGAGCAGGCCGGTGAGGACCTGCTTTTGCACTCGCGGACGCGGACTGTTAGTTCCGGTACATCCTGGTACCCGGCTGTATTGGCATCGGGTCATGATCGACTAGTGACTACCAGTGCACATAAAGTGCGCTTACGCCACGCAGGAAGATCAGCCTGGGAGGACGTGTCCGGAGGCCAAGTCAACGGCGTCGTCGAAGCTGAGCGCCGTGCCGTTGGCGTGGGCTCGCTCGAACCGTTCCTGGCCGAGATGGGCGCGCACCTGGACGAGGCTGTCCTGGCGGTAGCGCGCTTCGAGCTCCTGCCACGGTTGTCCGGTTGGGTCGACGCCAGTGCTGTCGCCGCGGTATCCAGTGAGCGCTGCAGGACGGCATGATGGGCATGCGCCCGCGGCGGCCCCAGCAGATCTGGAGGAGACGTGACTGACGAGACCGGCCCCCGCGCCGGGGGGCCTGTGATCATGGTCGTTGACGGGGATGGGGCCGCCCTGGACCGGACCGCGGGCGAGCTGGAACGCCGTTACGCGCGGGACTACCGCATTGTCTGTGAACGCTCGGCATCCGGCGCCCTCGCCGCGCTTCAGGCGATGCGCGATCACGGCGATGAGGTCACTGTGGTTCTGGCGGCGCAAGGCACGTCCGGCCCGAGTGGTGAGGAACTGCTGGCGCAGGTCAAGGGCATCTACCCCGACGCCAGGCGGGCGCTGCTGATCGACTTCGGCGCCTGGGGAGACGCGCCGACTGCCGATGCGATCTTCCGTGCCATGGCGCTGGGGCACATGGACTACTACGTGCTCAAGCCGTGGCGTTCCCCGGATGAGCTGTTCCACCGGACGGTCAGCGAGTTCCTCCACGAATGGTCGCGCACGGACCCGACGGCGGTGCGGGAGATCTGCGTGGTGGCGGACCGCTGGTCGCCGCGGGGCCACGAGCTGTGGGCGGTGCTGGCCCGCAACGGTGTTCCGCACGCGTTCTTCACCACCGATTCGCCCGAGGGCGACCGCCTGCTCGCCCGGGCCGGGCTACAGGCATCCGACTGCCCGGTGGTGATCACCTATGACGGCCGCGTGCTGGCCGAACCGTCGAACGCCGAGCTCGCCAGGGCCTACGGGGTAAGCACCGAGCTGGGGGAGGAGCGGGATTTCGACGTGATCGTGATCGGCGCTGGGCCTGCCGGGCTCGCCGCCGGCGTATCCGCGTCCTCCGAGGGCTTGCGGACGCTGGTCGCCGAGGGCGAGGCCATCGGCGGCCAGGCCGGGTCGAGCTCGCGGATACGCAACTACCTCGGATTCTCCCGCGGGGTGAGCGGCGCGGAACTGGCCCAGCGCGCCTACCAGCAGGCCTGGGTGTTCGGTACCCGCTTCCTGCTGATGCGCCAGGTCGCCGCGCTAAGAAAGCAGGAGGGCCGGTTCGCGGTCACGATCGCTGGGGCGGGCCAAGCCAGGGCGCGGGCGGTGATCTTGGCGAGCGGTGTGTCCTACCGGCGGCTCGGGATCCCCGCGCTGGAGGATCTCACCGGGTCCGGGGTGTCTTATGGCGCCCCGGCCGCCGACGCGCAAGGACTGGCCGGGCAGGAGGTCTATGTCGTGGGCGGGGGCAACTCGGCCGGGCAGGCGGCGCTGCACCTGTCCCGGTACGCACGCCAGGTGACGATCTTGGTCCGCAGGCAGTCACTGGCCGAGAGCATGTCCGCCTACCTGCGAGACGAGATCGCCGCCGCCGACCGCGTCAGCGTGCGGTACCACACCGAAGTCACCGGCGGCGGCGGTGACAGGCGGCTGGCATGGCTCAGCCTCCGCGACAACGCGGCCGGGACGACAGCGACAGTTGACGCCGGAGCCCTGTTCATCCTCATCGGGGCACGCCCCCACACCAGCTGGCTGCCGCCACAGATCGAACGTGACCACTGGGGATACATCATGACCGGCCCCGACATCACCACGCCGGCCGCACGGCCGGCACAACGGCCGGCACAGATGTACGAGACCAGCCTGCCCGGCGTGTTCGCCGTCGGGGACGCCCGGCACGGGTCGGTGAAACGCGTCGCGTCCGCGGTGGGGGAGGGATCGGTGGTGATCCCGCAGGTAGAGCACTACCTGGCAGAAACCAGACAGCGGACCGAACCGGCCCGCTGACCGCCGCTGCGGCGGAGCCGGCATGGGTGTCAAGCCGCCATGGCCGCATATCCGCAATCCTCAGCCAGTAGCGCGCGTCAGGTCGTGAGGGGACCGGGGCCGGGGCGGTGAAGGCCGCGCCCGGCGAGGTCATGCTCGCAGCGCCGGAGCAGCGCCACACTGCCCTGAGCCGACGCCAGCTGGGCGGCGGAGCGCAGTCGTGAGACGGCGGCCTGCTCCTCGCCGTAGGCAGCACGCATGCGCATCACCTCCGGTAGCCACCAGAGGTCGTCGTGTTCCTTGGCGGTGGCCAGGGCGGCGTCGAGGTTCTCTCGCGCCACGTCCGGCCGGTTGTCACTGGCCAGCAGGTCGGCCAGCAGCGACAGCCAGTACGGCATGCGGGCGTAGGCGCCTTCCGCCTGCAGGTTGCCGATGCCCTGCTGGACCAGGCCGATGCCGTGCTCGCCCGTCCGCGACCAGCCGTCCAGGATCAGTCCCCACTCGCGGTAGTAGGCGAGCCCGTACCGGTCACACAGTTCGCGCAGCTCACCGACGGCGTCCCTGAGCGCGGGCAGGTCATGGCGCAGCTGGTGAGTGATAGAGCCACAGGCGAGCGTCACAGCCAGGCAGAACGGGTGATCGATCGACCTGGCCAGCTCGATGGCCTGGTGGCAGGCGGACTGGGCCTCGGTGTCGTGGCCCAGGAGCCAGTGAAGGTGCGCGGCCCAGGCCCGGCTGTGGATATCGGCCCTGATGCCGGTGATCAGCCAGACCTCGCTGCCGCCCAGATCGGCGGCTCGCTCGAAATGACGCAGTGCCTCGGGCAGCCTCCCGAGACTCATCGCCGAGCCGCCGGCGGCGTGATGTGCCTGGGCACTCAGCTTGGAGCCGGGGTCGGCAAGACTCAGCGCGCGGGTGGATATCTGGTACGCATCGGCCATGCGTCCCTGGACGAACCGCGACGTCCACAGCGGGACCAGGCCGGCCACTGTCGAGTCCTTGCGGCCCAACGACTCGGCCAGGGCGACCGTTCGCTCGAGGGCCTGCTGCAGTTCTGGGGAGGCATAGCCGTAGCTGGCATTGAGTGGCGCCGCAACGGCCTCGAGGATTTCGAGCTCATGACTGTCACGGTCGCTGCCAGCAGGCAAGTCACCGACAATCGACAAGGCTTTCCGGTACAGCCGGATTGCCTCCTCGTTGGCGTACCGGTCCTTGGCCCGGGCGCCGGCGGCGGCGAGGTAGGGAATCGCCCTGGCCGGGTCGGCGCCGCGGGAATAGTGATAGCCGAGCAGTTCGCCGTGCTCAAAGCGCTGGCTGCTCTCAGACTGCTCCAGGGAGGCACCGGCCCGGCAATGCAGTTCCCGGCGGCGCGCTTCCAGCATGCCGTCATAGGCCACCTCGCGGGTCAGCGTGTGCGTGAACACGAAGATCCGCTCCGGGCCGCCGTGCCGCTCGCGGAGAAACTCCAGCCCCTTCAGTTCCTGCAGCCGCGCCTCCAGCGGCACATCGCCGTCCCAGACCTCCTCCGCGAGGTCGAGTGAGAACTCGCGGCCGAGCACCGCGGCCAGCTGCAGAGCCGCCTTCTGGTCGGCGGTCAGCCGGTCGATCCTGGCCGCCAGCACCTGCTGGACTGTCTCCGGCACCGTGACGTCGGCCGCGTGAGTAGTGTGGTCCCGAGTGGCCCGGGCCAGTTCCTCGAGGAAGAACGGGTTGCCTTCGCCGCGCCCGGCGATCGCCGCCGCCGCGGCCCGGTCCGCGCCGCCGAGTATCGCGGTCACGATCTTTTCGCTGGCCGACGCCGACAGCGGCCGCAGCGCCA
>DASYQM010000011.1:0-1873 GCA_036005525.1 Streptosporangiaceae bacterium | reverse complement strand
AACATCGGCGTGCTGACCCTGCGCAACACCAGCTTCGCCGACAACAGGGGCGCGGCGAGCGGGCCCAGCGGCTCCGCCAGGGGCGGCGGCATCTTCAACGGCTCGGTCCCCGACGGCCCACCTTCGGTGCAACTCGCGCTCCTCGACAGCGCGGTCGTGCACAACACCCTGACGGCAAGCCCGGGCATCACGGTGCAGGGGGGTGGCCTCTTTACCTTGTTCCCGGTGACGCTGACGAGCAGCGTCATCGCGCAGAACGTGCCGGACCAGTGCTACGGATGCTGATCTATACAAAGCTGGACCACGAGACTAGGACTGCCGAGTGTGCTCATCCCGTTCGCCACAGCCAGCGTGGTGCGGGCCGCTGGTTCGGCCCGGCCCGGCGAGCCTGACGGGCCCCGGTCCACCGCAGTTTGGGTGTGACCGAGCGCTGTGCCCACCTCAACCGGCGCAATCGAGTCGGCCTTCAGACCACTTGGCTCCGATCCAGCCATGCCTGGCAGGTCTGTGAGCTGGACTAATGCTCGTCGCTGGTCGGGACGGTGGGATTTGAACCCACGATCTCCTGCTCCCAAAGTCCAGATGGAGAGTGCTAGCGCCGGCCATGCCCTCGATAACTCCGATCGTGGCTCGCACCGCGATGCTGGTCGCCATCGGCAAGGCCCCGCAACAAAGGCAATTATCACGGGTGGTCGGTGGGCGTGGCCGGCAGGCCCCCGGCCTCGGTGAGGGCGGCGCCGCTGGCCGGTGCGGCGTCGGCCGCCGCCTCCTGAGTGGCCGTCCACCGGGCTGGTCGTTCCAGTCCAGTCGAGAGCCGGGTCGCCGCATCGCCCGAAGTGGCCGCAACCTGCGCCTGCGTCAGATCGTGCGCGCCGGTCAGATCCGCCCCATCGAGCAGCGCGCCCGTCAGATTCGCCCCTAGGAGCCGCGCACCGGTCAGATCCGCCCCCGCGAGCCGCGCGCCGGTCAGATCCGCCCCCGCGAGTAGCACGCCGGTCAGATTCGCCTTCAGGAGCCAAGCGCCGGTCAGATCCGCCTCCATGAGGACCGCGCGGGTCAGGCCCGCCCTCACTAGCCCCGCGCGGGTAAGGTCTGCCTTCGCGAGCCATGCGCCGGTCAGGTCCGCCCCGTCAAGCACCGCGCGGGTCAGGTCGGCCCTCGCGAGGTGCGCGCGGGTCAGGTCCGCCCCCTCGAACTGCGCGCCGGCCAGGTTCGCCCTCGCAAGCTGCGCGCGGGCGAGGTGCAGCTCACGCAGGTTCAGCATGCCCAAGGGTTCCAGGCGGCGGGGACGACGACCCAGCGCGGTCAGGGCCGCCTGCACATCCGGCGCCGGCTCGGCCGGGAGGGCCTGGTCGGAAGGTACCAGCAGCACCCCTAACCGCGTGTTCACACCATTGGCCGTCACGGGAGTCTGGCGGGCGGCGCGGGGGGCGCGCTGGCGGATGAAGGCGACTAGGACTTCGACCACGTCCTGGTGGTGGTCGGCCGAGTCGTGCAGCAGGTGCGCGAGCGCATGCACCCCGCCCAGCCGCACGTAGGGTTCCTCGGAGCCGAGCCGCTCCAAGGCCTTGCTGAACCGCTCGGTGAGCTGCCCGCGGTGGGCCAGCCGGTAGGTGCGGGCGGTGTAGGCCAGGGCCACCACCGCGCCGGCCGCGCCGGCGAACTGGATCAGCGCGATGCGGAACTGGCCGGTCGCGGTCACCTGTTCAGCAGCGGTGAGCCGCGGCCAGGCGTCGCGGTAAACCCAGGCCGGGCCGTGCCACAGCAGCCATCCGAACACGGCCACCAGCGCGGCGGCCGCCAGCCCCACAGCCAGGGCCCGCAGCCCCAACCACAACAGCCACCAGCGGCTGCTCCGGAGCTGCCCCATGTA
>DASYQM010000010.1:0-33844 GCA_036005525.1 Streptosporangiaceae bacterium | reverse complement strand
CCGCACCCACTCCAGGTAGTCAAGACAGTCGGCATCGGTGCGGAACCAGGCCTGGAACTCGCCCACCGACCGGGGATAGTGCCGCCCGCCACGAGGCCCGGTCACCCCGCCATGCTACTCCGGTTAAATGGAGACCCCTTAGGACTGTTATGCCGGGACGGTTGCTGGCTGAGCCGGTACAGGGCGGCCCATGACGATGTCGGCGGCGGTCGGGAAGCAGTCCACGCACGCCTCATTGATCCGGTAGTAGGCGGCCGATCCCCGGTGCTCGGCCAGCAGAAACCGCACCTGCGACAGCACCTTGAGATGCGAGGAGACGGTGGATTGGCCGACGCTGACGGCGGCGACGATCTCGCCCACGTTCATTGGCCGGGCCCGGCGGGCGAGCAGCGAAACAATCTGGATCCTTGTGGGGTCGGCGAGCGCCTTGAACCAGCTGGCGTACTCGGCGGCCGTGGCCCGGTCGAGGGGCTGATCGTCTTCTTTCATCGCTCATCGACGATAACCGATGAAAGGCGGGAACGGAAGAACCAGCCGGGGTGCCTGAAGACTGAGCGGGCGTGGAGCTCAGCACGGCATCCCTCGCCTTGCCGGGCCGGCCGGGGTCCCCGGGAAAGGCGGGCCAAGCCAGACCAAGTCAGGCGGACCGGTCGCCGATCAGGGCGCCGAGACTGGCCAGTGCCCCGGTGCGGGCCCGGTAGTAGACCCACACGCCGCGCTTCTCGCGGTCCAGCAGGCCGGCCTCGTGCAACACCTTGAGGTGGTGGCTGATCGTCGGCTGGGACAGGTCGAACGCGTTGTTGAGGTCGCAGACGCAGGCCTCACCGCCCGGGTGGGAGGCGATCAGCGACATTAGCCTCAGCCGGACCGGCTCGGCCAGCGCCTTCAGCATCGGCGCGACCTGGGCGGCCTGCTCAGCAGACAGCGGCTCGCGGGACAGCGGCGGGCAGCAGGCCGCCGTGTCAACCGGGTCCAGCACCAGCAAGGACTTCGACATACGTCTATATTGACAGATCCCTATGTCTTATGGCAAGCTCGGCGGCAGGGCAAGACATAGACAATCATCAATGTAAGTCTCTGGGAGGTTCTCATGTCCAGCCGTCTGCAGCTCGCCCTCAACGTCAACGACATCGGCCAGGCCGTCGCCTTCTACAGCAAGCTGTTCGGCACCGAGCCGGCCAAGGTCCGGCCGGGCTATGCGAACTTCGCGGTCGCCGAGCCGCCGCTCAAGCTGGTGCTGCTGGAAAACCCCGGCCAGGGCGGCAGCCTCAACCATCTGGGTGTCGAGGTCCCCGACACCGGCACGGTCGAGATCGAGCAGGCACGCCTGGCCCAGGCCGGGCTCGCCCCAGATGTGGCGGGCGAGACCACCTGCTGCTATGCCAAGCAGGACAAGTTCTGGGTCCAGGACGGACCCGACGGCGAGTCCTGGGAGATCTACGCCGTCCTGGCTGACAGCCCCACCTTCTACGCCGAGGGTCACGGGCCCGACTGCTGCGGCGACACCAACGTCCACACCGAGCAACCGGCCGCGTCAGCGGCCAAGTGCTGCTAGCAGGCGCGCCGGCCGCCATGTCCGGAATCTCCGCGGAAGGAGCGACAGCATGACATCGGGAACTTAGGTCGTTGTTGTCGGCGCGGGCCAGTCCGGCCTGGCCGCCGTCCGCGCCCTGCAGGCGCACGGCATCCACCCGGTGGTGCTGGAGGCGGGGCCGGAACCCGCTGGATCGTGGCCGCGCTATTACGGCAGCCTGACCGTGTTCTCTCCGGCCCACTACAGCGCCATGCCCGGGCTGGACTTCCCCGGCGAGCCTGATCACTACCCGCACCGCGACGAGGTCGCCAACTATCTGCGCCGCTACGCCGCCGGCCTCGGCGCCGACATCCGCACCCACACCCCGGTGACCGCAGTCGAGGCCGACGGCCAGGGCGGGTTCCTGGTGCGCACCGCAACCGGGCAGAGCTTCCGCGCCGCGGGCGTGGTGGCCGCCACCGGCTCGTTCGGCAACCCGCATATGCCAGCCCTGCCCGGGCAGGACCGCTTCACCGGGCGACTGCTGCACGTCGCCAGCTACCGCAGCCCGCACCAGTACGCTGGCGAACGCGTCGTGGTGGTCGGCGGAGGCAACTCAGCGGTCCAGATCGGCTACGAACTGGCCCAGGTGGCCACGGTGACCCTGGCCACCCGCCACCCGGTCACCTTCCACCCGCAGTGCCGCGGCGGCCGCGACCTGCACCACTGGCTGGCGTCCAGCGGGTTTGACCTGCTCCCGCCGGAGTGGCTGCGCCACTACCTCGGCGACCACTGGGTGGTCGACACCGGCAAGTACCGGCACGCCCTGGAGACCGGCCAGATGGACCGGCGGCCGATGTTCGCCGCGTTCGGCACCGACGGTGTCATCTGGCCGGATGGCACACGCGAACAGGTGGACACCGTCGTGTTCGCCACCGGCTACCGCCCCCACCTGGACTATCTGCGCCCACTGGGCGCCCTCGATGGTAGCGGCCTGCCACGGCACTCCGCTGGCATCTCGGCCATCCACCCCGGCCTGGTCTACCTGGGGCTGGAGTTCCAGCGGTCGTTCTCCTCCAACACCTTGCGCGGCGTGCACCGCGACGCCGAGCACGTCATCCCACCACTGGCCGCCCACGTGCACAACGCCCCAGCCGCCGTCGGCCTGTAACAGCAGATGGAGGCTCCCGCAGCCGGGAGTCAAGAAGTTGCTGCCAGGCGCGGCGCGAGGCGCTCAACGCGGTGGCTGAGCTCGGCTAGTGCCGCATCGAAGCTGGCTGGGTCGCCGGCGGGGACCGGGTCGGGGACCGACCAGTGCACTGCTGCCTGGCGGCCGAGTTCCTCGTGGGCCATGTCGCAGACGGTGATGACGAGGTCGCCGTCTTGCCGGATGTCGCCGATGTGGCGCGGCCGCAGGCGGCGCATCGGCAGGCGGTGGCGCCGGGCGGCGGCGATGGCGCCCGGGTCGATCCGCGCGGCGGGGTGGGTGCCGGCCGAGGCGGCGGGCAGGTTGCTGGTCCGGCGCCACAGCGCCGCGGCCAGGTGCGAACGTGCCGAGTTGGCGGTGCACACGAACAGCACCCGCCGGACCGAGCGCGCCGCCGGACGGGTCAGCGATTCGAGCGCGCCGGGGATGAGCTGCAGGTAGGTGCGGCGGCGGTCGCCGTCGGAGCGGCGGCGGGTGATGAGCCCGGCCCGCTCCAGCACATGAAAGTGGTGCGCGAGCAGGTTAGACGGCATCGCGAGCATCGCGGCCAGTTCGGACGGCGAGGTGTCACCGGCGCTGAGGCTGTCGACGATCTGCAGCCGGGCCGGGTCAGCCAGCGCCGCGTGCACCGCGGCCCTGCCTGCTACGCCGGATGTTGGCTCAACTTTCATTGACTCAATCTTGACTGAGCTAATTGAGCCCGTCAAGATGGGTGCCGTGAGCGTACCGGTCACGTTGTGGCGGCGGCTGCTGGCCGAGTTGCTGGGCAGCGCGTTTCTCGCCGCGGTGGTGATCGGCTCCGGTATCGCCGCGCAACGCCTGTCGCCGGGTGAGACCGGGCTGGAGCTGCTGGAGAACGCGGCGGCAACCGCGGCCGGACTGTTTGCGATCATCTTGATGTTCGGCCCGGTGTCGGGCGGTCATTTCAACCCGGTGGTGTCGTTCGTGGACGCCGCGTTCGGGGGGCTGAGCTGGCGAGATGCTGGCGCCTACTTGCCGGTGCAGGTGGCCGGGTGCATCGGCGGCGCGGTGATCGCGAACCTGATGTTCGCCCTGCCTGCGGTCAGCATCTCCACCAAGGACCGGGCCACACCGGCCCACTTCCTGTCCGAGATCGTCGCCACCCTGGGGCTGATCCTGGTCATCTTCGCCCTGGCCCGCTCCGGCCGGTCCCGGGCCGCCCCGGCGGCGGTTGGTGCCTATATCGGCGCGGCGTATTTCTTCACCTCCTCCACCAGCTTCGCCAACCCGGCGATCACCGCCGGCCGGATGTTCTCCGACACCTTCGCCGGGATCGCCCCCGCCTCGGCACCGGCGTTCATCGCCGCCCAGATCATCGGCGGGCTGCTGGCCCTGGTGGTCATCAAGGCGTTGTATCCGGCCATCACGCCAGCGCAAGCCGCTGACATCATCGTCCCCCACCAGCAAGACCCTGCCGATCATGCGACCTCCCGCGCAGCCCATGATGGTGCCGCCGGCCCGGCGCCTGGCCCGGCTAGCCCACCACCTAGCCAGCCCTGACGGGAACCTGCCATGCACCTGGTGATGATCGGCGGCAGCGACGCGGGGATCAGCGCCGCGCTGCGGGCCCGCGAGCTGGACCCGGGTGCGGATGTTACCGTGGTGGTCGCCGACGCCTACCCGAACTTCTCGATCTGCGGCATCCCCTACTACCTCTCAGGCGAGGTTGGCCATTGGCAGAATCTGGCCCACCGGACCATCGCCGACCTGGAGGCGGCCGGGATGTGGCTGCGGCTGGACACCACCGCCCGCCGCATCGACGTGGCTGGCCGCAAGCTGCTCATCACCTCCCCTAGCGGGGCGGAGGAGGTTCTCGGCTACGACAAGCTGATCGTCGGCACTGGCGCGGTGCCGGTGCGGCCCCCCATCGGCGGTCTGGCCGGTCCCGATGCGCTGGGCGCGGCCGATGGGGTGCACCTGCTGCACTCGATGGGCGACACCTTCGCGGTCATGCGCACCCTCGAAACCGCCGCCCCGGCCAGCGCGGTCATCGTCGGCGGCGGCTACATCGGCCTGGAGATGGCCGACGCGCTGACCGTCCGCGGACTGCAGATCACCCAAATGGAACAGCTGGAAGAGGTGCTGCCCACCGTCGACCCGCAGCTGGGCGCGCACGTGCACGCCGAACTGGCTGGTCACGGCGTCGAGGTGCTGACCGGTACCACCGTCCAGGCGATCACCCGTGCGGCGGCAGGCCAGGCGGGACGGCTCCAGGTCCAGGCCACCGCGGCCGACGGCACGGCCGTAACCCGGGTGGCCGACATGGTTCTGGTTGTCGTGGGGGTGCGTCCCGACACGTCGCTGGCGGCCGAGGCCGGGGCCACGCTCGGCATCAAGGGCGCCATCGCGGTCGACACCGGGATGTGGACCAACCTGCGAGGCGTGTTCGCTGCCGGGGACTGCGTCGTTACCCACCACCGGCTGCTCGGCCAGACCTACCTGCCGCTGGGCACCACCGCGCACAAGCAGGGCAGGGTCGCCGGGGAAAACGCGCTCGGCGGCAACCGCCAGTTCGCGGGCAGCCTCGGCACCCAGGTGGTGAAGATCTTCGACCAGGCCGCGGCCCGCACCGGCCTGCGCGACCACGAAGCCCAGGCGGCCGGGTTCGACCCGGTCACCGTCGGCTCCGGGGCCGATGACCACAAGGCTTACTACCCCGGTAGCCACCGCATCGCCATGCGCGTCACCGGCGACCGCACAAGCGGGCAGCTCCTGGGCATGCAGTTGTTCGGGCACAAGAACGCCGAGATCGCCAAGCGCATCGACATCGCCGCCACCCTGATCTTCCACCACGCGACCGTCGACGCGTTCAGCGACCTCGACCTGTCCTACACCCCGCCGCTGGGCAGCCCGTGGGAAGCGGTCCAGATGGGCGCCCAGGCCTGGGTCCGCGCAACCCAGCAGCACTAACCCCGCCGGAGTTCAAACAGAGGAACGGCCATGTCAGGGCACACCGAACAACCCGACTCACAGCCTCACCACGCGCCGTACCGGGCCGCCTGGGCAGCCGCCGCCACGGTCATCCTGCTCGCCCTCGGCGCGTGTTCTACCACCACGGCCGCGACGACCAGCGCGGGGTCGGCTCCGACCGTGGCCAGCTTCGGCTCCGGCGGCCACAGGGCCACTCTGACCGGCGCCGGGTCGACGTTCGTCGCGCCGTTCTTCGCCGTGGCCTTCGCCAAATACCACCAGCAGCATCCTGGAGTGAGCATCAGCTATGCCGTCGTGGGCAGCGGCGTGGGCATCGCCGCATTTTCCGGCAAGCAGGCCGATTTCGGCGCCTCCGACGTGCCCATGACCTCCGCCGAGCAATCGGCCACCCGGGGAGGCAGCATCACGCAGGTACCCGTCGCCCTGGGCGGCGAAGGCGTGGCCTACAACCTGAACCTCCCGGCGGGCGCCCGGCTGCACCTGACCGGCCCGGTGCTTGCCCGCATCTACCTCGGGCAGATCACCAACTGGAACGACCCGGCCATCACCGCCGTCAACCCCGGCGTCAACATCCCCGACGCGCCGATCACCGTCGTCCATCGCTCCGACAGCAGCGGCACCACCTACATCTTCAGCAACTACCTCTCCGCCGTCTCCCCCACCTGGGCGGCCAAAGTCGGCACCAGCAAGACCCTCAACTGGCCGGTCGGGGAAGGCGCAGAAGGCAACGGCAGCGTCGCCGCCACCGTGTTCAGGACCCCGTTCTCCATCGGATATGTCGAGCAGGCATATTCCCGGGGCCTGCTCCTGCCCTTCGCCGCGATCCGCAACCAAGCCGGACACTACGTCATCCCCTCTACCCAGACCGTCGCCGCCGCCGCCGACCAAAAACCCCACATCACACCGGCCGACTTTTCGATCGTCAACCAGCCTGGGGCCAACAGCTATCCCATCGCCGGCTACACCTGGGTGCTCGTCTACACCCACCAGCCCAGCCAGGCCACCGGGCAGAAACTGGTCAGCATGCTGGACTGGCTCACCCGTGACGGACAGGCCTACGCCGCCGCGAACGGCTATGTCCCCCTGCCACCACAAATTCGGCAGCTCGCCCACACGATGCTTCAGCAGATCACCGGCCCCCACGGGACACATCTGCTGGGCTAACCGCGATTCAACTGAGCCCCGCACTTCATGTTGTGACGCCTTGCTGCTACGAGGACGCAGTGGAGGCCGGCACCAGTGGTGTGCGGCCAACCTGGGCAAGAGCGGCGCAGCACTGACTGAGACGAACGTCAGCAGCGGGCGCAGGCGTGCTCCGTACTCGCTGCGCCGACCGCCTGGTGCATAGCAGATGCTGTCAGGCTCCTTGGCTGGTATGGCGGCATCGGCCCTGGCGACATACTCCCACGTCGTCGGCCAACGGCGCCGTGGCGCCCGTTTTGCCCGTTTATCAGCCGCTCGTGACAGGGTGGGAGCATTTCAGCGCGTACAGGTGGAGGCACCGGCCCTGAAGGGCCTTTCGACATGCTCATCTGTCCATCCTGGCGGACCGCCAGTTGCACGCTTAGACGGTCATCGGCGCTATGCAGCAGGCCGCCGAGGACAATTCCAGTTTTCCGAACCCTAATGGCTGGCCAGCAGTGGCATCAGTAACGCGTCGACCTCGGCCTAGCCGATTCCGGCCCAGTCCGCCACAGGGCTGGTGAGCAGATGGCCTGGAAGGCTCGGCCGCGATAAGGAGAAGACTGACTCATGCCCCGAGCATGGTGCTGGCCTGCTACAGATCCGCATCTTCTAGAGCTGGTGCCCAGGGCCCGCGGGCATCCTTGGACCCGTCTGACCATTCGAGGGCGATCCTGAACAGATCGGGGTGGAGCACCACGACCGTGAGCGCCGCGGGGGTGCCGGTGGTCGTGTCGTCGAAGCGCACAGTGATCAAAGTCGCCGATGCGCCAGCGGGCAAGCGCAGGGTTCGGGCTACCGACGGCGGCGGGGGCAGCATCTCGACGCTCACGGCGCGCACCGCGAATGGCCCTGTGCCGTCTGCGCGTTCGTCTTGCCCGTTGGGTCCTGCGAGGGCCGGGGGAAGCACCGTCAGCGCCGTCGCGGGGCTGGTGGGCTGTTCACCCATCGCCAGCCCTGGCGGCGGGCTGGTGAGGTAGGTAGTGACCAGAGCGGCTGGCTGCCCGTTGGCAGTCCACGTCAGCCGGGCGACGCAGACCGATTGGGATGTGATTCCAAGGGCAAGGGCGATTTTCTCGGGCGCGCGGCGGGAGGACAAGCGGAAGCTGCGGCAGGTGATCACTGCTCCCATCGGGTCGATGTGCGAGTCCAGGCCGGGCATGCCCTCCAGCCGGATGAGGTAGTCGGCGGGACTAGCGCGGTAGAGCTGCCCGTCTGGGAGGCGCCGGATCAGGTGGCGGCCGACCAGTTCGTCAAGCGCGGCGTCGATCTGTGTCGTGCTGGCGTTGAAGCGGCGCGCCAGAGCGCTCTGCCTGGGCAAGCGCCACCCGGGCTCGTGGTGTATGAGGTTGGCAGCGATCCTGTCGGCGAGAACCGAACGCGATGGTCGGGCGGTCATCGTGCTGTCAGCACCGGTGAGACTGCCGGTGCTGGAACGCGCTCCTGCACGGTGCTGCCCATATCACATCGCATCCCACCCGCCGGAGCCCGTATCTGTCGGCAACGTGGCCTTCGCCCCGTTCGCTGGCGCCGCTGAGAGCGTCGCTGCGTGGCCCGCTCCCCAATTGCTAGGGGTCCAAAGTGATGCGCAGGTGAACGGCAGAGGAACCAAAGGTGACAATCAGTCGCCAGTTAATCGACGCCGACCTGGCGGACTTGGCGTTCTCCGGCAAGAACTTCAGCACGGCTTCAAGGACGCCGAGCGTACTGCGGGCCTGACGGCGCCGGCCGTCCCGATGCGCCGCCGCGCACCGGCCATGTGTCCTGGCGACGTGCCACCGCTGTTCACGATGGGCACTCAGACACCTGCCGCCCGCGCGTGACGGGCCTTGCGTCCCGCCCACCCGGGACCCTCCGCCCTCCTTCCGCCGGATCATCAGGCCATGCTGTAATCAGGGTCAAACGGAGTGGATCGGGAATCTGGGGAGCAGATATGCCCGGGATCGTTGTCGGTGTGGACGGTTCGGACCATTCTCGCCGTGCCCTTGGCTGGGCGATGCGCGAGGCTGCGCATCATCATGTTCCGCTGACGGTCCTGTCAATTCACCCGCCATCTGCCCGCCCGGCCACCAGAATCTACTGGGGTGTGCATACCTACCCCGAGAACAGCTTTGACCCGGAGCTGGCGCGGATGGCAGTACAGGAATTCGTGGACAATGTCGTGGGCGAAATCGGCGAGACGGCACCCGAGGTCACCGTGACCGTGGCCACGGGGGACGCGGCCGAAGAACTCATCAGGGCCTCGCATGACGCCGACATGCTGGTCTTGGGGTCCCGCGGCAGCGGCGGGTTCACCAGGCTCCTCATGGGTTCGGTGAGCAGCCAGGTCACGCACCACGCGTCCTGCCCCGTGGTGATCATCCCCGGGGCTCGCGAGGTCTCATAGCCGAAGATGAGGCAGGGCTCTGGCGCGCGCTCATCCGCGGGCATGGCGCTCCTTATCCGTCCGGAGCGTTAGGCGGGGTGTGGGATCCCGCCAGGTAGACCACTCGGCGAGCGATGTTGACGGCGTGGTCGCCAAGACGCTCATAGAAGCGCGCAACCAGTGTCATCTCCATCGTTACCGGTAGCGTCATCCGGCCAGAAGCAAGCTCGGCTACCAAGCTGGCGTACAGCTCGTCCATCTCGTCATCGCGTTCGGCAAGTGTGGCCGCGATGGAACGATCGCGCTGGTACCAGGAGTCCACTGCCTGGCGCCACATGCCGGATGCGAGGTTCCCCATCCGCTCGACGAGCCCCCGGCAGCGCGGCGAGAGGTCGTCGCTGAGAATATGGTTGGACCGGGTGGCGATCTGTACGACGAGGTCGTGGGAGCGTTCGAGCTCGGGCACGACTCGCAGCACGGAGAGCAGGAAGCGCAGGTCGGAAGCGACCGGAGCCTGGAGCAAGATCTCCCGGTTGGCCATCCCCTCGATCTCGGGGTAGAGGGCGTCGATGGCCTGCTCGCGTTCGATCAACGCCTTGATCACCTCGCTGTTGCCGCTGAGGAGGGCGTCCGTCGCCCCCGGCAGGTCCTCGGCGACCATGGCGAACAGTTCGATGACCTTGGCTTCGATAGCCTCCAGCTCGCGCTCAAATTCCTGTCGTTGCTCGCCCATAGCCAGAGCCTACTGAGCGGCCCTTAACGGCTCCACGCGATGCGCCCAGAGTTCAGAAGCCAGTCGTTCAGCCGTTATGACGTGGCCGGAAACCCGTCGCCGGCCCGGTGGAGTCCGGCCCGGGTCGTTGCCGGGGAGCCGGTATCAAGCCGCGGTGCGCCGGCCCGCCGGGTCACGAGCTCCGGCCCTCTGTCGTGCGTGACCAGGCAGCCGGCACACTGCCCGCCGGTGTGATAAATCCGGGGCGGTCAGTACGCTCGGCCGCAACCTGGACGCCAGCGGTCATCATTTGTGTTCCGGAGCTGGGATTCGCCAGGCTGCCGATGTCCGTAACCTTTCAATCATCTTGAATTCACTTTCTGTTTTCTTAGCTTTCACCATCTGTCCTCCAGTTCTTAACTCGCGGGTACGGGCAGCGCGCCAGACTCGTCAGGGCTAGTACGGTTTGCATGCTTGGCTGGCACCGGGGGGTTCTGGTGCTCACCGCAACCTAAGGAATGGTGGGATATCTAACATGCAACGCCTGCGCAGACAGCGGTTCACGACGGCGGGGCTCGCCCTCGCCTCGATGGCCTTGTTCGTTGCCGCCTGCTCGTCGTCGGGCGGCGGCTCGGGCAGCGGCTCGGGTAACTCAGGCACGCTCAACGGGAGCGGATCGACATTCCAGCTCACCTTCCAGCAGACGGCCATCCAGAGCTTCAAGGCGATCCAGCCAAACATAACCGTCAACTACGGCGGCGGCGGCTCGGGCAAGGGCCGCACCGATCTGGCCTCGGGAGTCGTCCAGTACGCGGGGTCGGACACCGCGCCGATCCCCTCCGACGAGGTGGCGAGCTTCAAGGGCAAGACGGTGCTCTACTTCCCCGTCCTGGTCGGCCCGATCACGGTCTCCTTCAACGTGCCGGGCGTCAAGAGCCTGAAACTGGACGCGCCGACGATCGCGGGCATCTTCCAGGCCAAGATCACCAAGTGGAACGACTCAAAGATCGCGGCGCTGAACCCCGGCGTCAAGCTGCCCAGCACCCCGATCATCATCGCCCGCCGCTCGGACTCCTCGGGCACCACCCAGAACTTCTCCGAGTTCCTGGTGGAGGGCGCGCCGGGCGTCTGGAAGCTCGGCAGCGACTCGACTATCAACTGGCCCGCCGACAGCCGGGGCGGCAACGGCAACGGCGGGGTGGCGCAGATCGTCAAGAGCACCCAGGGGGCCGTCGGGTACGTGGATTACGCCGACGCCAAGGCCTCCGGGCTGACGTTCGCCTCGATCAAGAACAAGGCCGGCAACTACATCGCGCCGTCGACCGACTCGGCCACCGAAGCCGCCAACAACGTCACCGTGAAGCCCAACCTGACCTTCAGCGCGATCTGGGCGTCCGGCTCCGGCTCGTACCCGGTCACCTATCAGTCCTGGGTTCTCGTCTACCAGAAGCAGTCAAGCTCGAGTACCACAAAGGATCTCAAGGACTACGTCGGCTACCTGGTCGGGGACGGCCAGAAGCTGCTCCCCGAGCTGGGCTACGCGCCGCTGCCCTCCAGCATGGACCAGCAGGCCAAGGCGCAGCTCAGCCAGATCGGCTCGTGAGCGAGCCAGCCGTCGTAAGCGTCTTGACGCTGACGGACGAGAGGGGATCGTGGACATGGGGACCGTGATGCTGGCGGATGAGAACGGCTGGTTAGCGTGAGTGGTGTGACGCAGCGGGCGGGCCCGGCCGTTCCGACCGGATCCGCCCGCCCCCTGTCCGAGCGGCGGCCGCTGGGCGACCGTACCTTCCAGCTCATCGCGCTGGCGTCCGGCCTGCTGGTGCTGGTGATCCTGCTTCTGATCGCCCTCTCGACCACCCAGCAGGCCGCGTCGTGGTTCACCACCGAGGGGTGGGGAATCTTTGGCAAAACCTGGAACCCCGCGTCCAATCAGTTTGGCGCGCTGGCCTTCATCTACGGCACTGCCATCACGGCGGCGATCGCGATCGTGATCTCTGTCCCGGTCAGCGTGGGGGTCGCCCTGCTGCTGACCGAGGTCGTGCCGTACCGGTGGGCGCGGCCGATCGTGTACGTGATCGACCTGCTGGCGGTGGTCCCGTCGGTGGTCTGGGGCCTGTGGGGAATCCTGGTGTTCGCGCCGTGGATCCAGCCCATCTACAACTCGATTGGCTCGGCCGTGCAGGATGTCCCGGTGCTCGGCGCCCTGTTCGGGCCGCCTGTGAGCGGGGCGTCGTTCTTTACCGCCGGCATCATTCTGGCCTTCATGATCACTCCGATCGTGACGTCGCTGTCGCGTGAAGTGATCGCGACGGTGCCGGCCATCGAGAGGGAGGGCGCGTACGCGCTGGGCGCCACCCGCCTGGAGATGATCCGCGGCGCCGTCTGGCCGCACAGCAAGGGCGGCATCACTGGGGCGGTGCTGCTTGGGCTGGGCCGGGCGATGGGCGAGACGATCGCGGCCGCGCTCGTGATCGGATCGTCGGCCACGATCACGTCGCACCTGTTCGCCCCCGGCTACAACATGCCCGCTGTCATTGCGAACCAGTTCGGCGAGGCGTCCGGCGAGTTCCGCGCCGCGCTGATCGGGCTCGGCGTGCTCCTGTTCGCGTTCACGATCATCATCAACATCATCGCCCGGGGCATCGTCGAGCGCTCCGCCCGGCGCCAGAGGGGTGCCTGATGGCTGTAACCACCGAACACCGCACCCCCGACCTGCGGGAGCCGGCCGGCTGGCGGCGCACCAAGGACCGCATCGCCACCACGCTGATGGTGATCGCGATCGTGCTCGTGATCATCCCGCTCGGATTCGTCCTGTATACGGTGATCGCCAAGGGTGTGTCGACCATCAGCTGGACCTTCCTGACCAGCCCGATCCCGCCGCAGGTGGCGCCCGCGGGCGTAGGCGGAATCGGGCCAGCGGTACTCGGCACGCTCGAGATCACGGGTATGGCGACGCTCATGGCCGTGCCGCTCGGTGTCCTGGGCGCGATCTACCTCAACGAGTACGGCGGCAAGGGCGTGCTGGCGCGGCTCATAGGCTTCATGAGCGACGTGATGACCGGCGTGCCATCGATCGTGATGGGGCTATTCCTCTTCTCGATCTGGGTGCTGCACTTCGGCTTCTCGGGCTTCGCCGGCGCGCTCGCCCTGGCCTGCCTGATGCTGCCGATCGTGATCCGCTCCACCTACGAGATGCTGAGACTCGTGCCGGACCCGCTGCGCGAGGGGAGCTACGCCGTCGGTGCCACCAAGGCCCGCGTGACGACGACCGTCGTGCTGCCAGCGGCGCTTGGCGGAATCGTCAGCGGCGCCCTGCTCGCCATCGCCCGGGCCGCGGGTGAGACGGCGCCGCTGCTGTTCACCATCCTCACGGTGACCACGGCGAACCCCAACATATTCAGCGGCGCCAACACCGCGATACCCGCCCAGATCTTCGCGAACGCATCATCGCCGTATGTTGGCGCCCAGGGCCGCGCTTGGGGCGCGGCGCTCACGCTCATCGTCATCGCCCTCGTCCTCATGATCGCTGCCCGCATCGTCACCGCACGATTCACGAGATACTCGCGCTAGGAACGTCATGGAACAGCCAGAGCAGGACGTCATCGCCAGTCCCCAGCTAGCCCACCGGGCAATCCAGCATCAGGCTCGTCCGGCGCCGGCCGAGACAGCGCCGGGCGTCACTGTCTTCGATACGAAGGACGTCTCGATCTACTACGGCTCCTTCCGGGCCGTCACGGACGTCTCGCTGTCCATGTACGAGAACGAGATCACGGCGTTCATCGGCCCGTCCGGATGCGGCAAGACGACGGTGCTGCGGACGCTGAACCGCCTGAACGACCTCGTGGCAGGCGCCCGCGTCGAAGGCGACGTGCGCTACCGCGGGGAATTGCTGTATGCCAAGGATGTCTCCGCGACGGCCGTGCGCCGACGCATCGGCATGGTCTTCCAGAAGCCGAACCCGTTCCCGAAGTCGATCTTCGACAACGTCGCCTACGGGCCGCGCATCAACGGCATCCGCAACAAGGGCCAGCTGAACGAGATCGTCGAGCGCTCGCTGCGCCAGGCCGCGCTGTGGGACGAGGTGAAGAACCGCATGCACGCCTCGGGCCTGAGCCTGTCCGGCGGGCAGGCGCAGCGGCTGTGCATCGCCCGCACGCTCGCCGTCGAGCCGGACGTGGTCCTCATGGATGAGCCCTGCTCGGCACTGGACCCGATCGCGACGGCCAGGATCGAGGACCTGATGCGGGATATCAAGTCGCGGTACACCATTATCATCGTCACGCACAACATGCAGCAGGCCACCCGCGTCAGCGACCGCACCGCCTTCTACTCCGTGCTCCGCGACGAAAACAGTGACACCCGCACGGGCGTCCTCGTCGAGTACGGCCGGACCGAGCAGATCTTCGAGGACCCGGCCGATGAGCGCACCAAGGCCTACGTGACCGGCCGGATGGGCTGAGCCGCAACGCCCCGGCTTGACGGTGCCCGGGCGGCAGCTGCCCCGACGGCGACGGTCT
Organism: Streptosporangiaceae bacterium; assembly: GCA_036005525.1. Lineage (GTDB taxonomy): Bacteria > Actinomycetota > Actinomycetes > Streptosporangiales > Streptosporangiaceae > UBA9676. Next base: position 19,393 of record DASYQM010000010.1, on the reverse strand, counting down.
TGCAGGTCCGCCCTCGGCTTGCAGGTCCGCGCCGGGGTGCACACCAGCGAGATGGAAATGCCGCACCGGGGGCCGCCGACCTGGACGATCTGCGGCTGCCTACTCCGCCGGGGCTGCCGCTGGCGCTGGCTGGGTCATGGAACCTCTTTCTGGCCGGAGTGTTGCCTGGCGGCGTCCTGCCATGGGAACGGGGCAAGGTCGGGTTCGGCCCAGCCGGTCCTCGCCCGCGTGCTGGCCAGGGTTGCCGGGCGGTAGAAGCGGGTCAGCAACCGCTTGTCGAGCAGAGCCGAGTGGTGGTCAGCGAAGGCGGGGAAGTCGCTTTCGCCGCTCTCCGCCACGTGGTACCCGACCAGTTCTACCCAGGCCCGGCTGATGGTCGCGTAGTACTTCTGCGGCGCCCCCGCGTAGCGGGTGGTGCGCTGGATGCCGACGCTGACCAAGCCGACCGCCGCCGGAACGCCGCGGCGCCGTACGGCCAGCCACGTCAGGTGGACGTGTTCACGGTGGCCGAACCGTGTTGTGCCCGCCATCACCTCGGCCATCAGCGCGTCGAACACAGAGGCGTCGCTCGTGTCGTCCTTGCTCATTCGGATACCTCGATGGACGTCCCAGCCGGGACTCCTTCCTCCGGCCCTTCGGCCCTTCGGCCAGAATCAGGTGTCCACCGAACCGGGTCAAGCGCAGACGGCGCTCGCAGTTCAGAACGGGACATTCTGTATGCGGATGGCGTGTCCAGAATGCCACGTCATCCTGATCTTGATCTGGTCTGGCTGGTGCGCTGCCGCGGCGCCTGCGCAGCCCCGGGCGGCTGTGGTTTGTAGAAACCAACGAGCAGGCCGTAGCGGGGGTGGCGCGCGCCATCGTCGTGGTGGTGCGCGACAGCGTGGAGGGCGTCCTGGAGCTGGCTGGCGTGATCGGCGGTCAGCCTGATCGACCGCAGCACCAGCAGCGGGCCGGGCTCGGCGGCAGCGATCTCTTCGGCGATCGCGCGGAAGGCCACCGCGGTGGTGTCTCCATCGTCGTATTCCAGCCGGCTGGCGGAGCGCTGATAGTACCGTTCAGTGCCGCCGCGGACCTGGCGGGTTCCGGCCGTGCAGACCAGGCCTGCAGCAGTGAGCACCTTGAGGTGATGGGCAACGTTGCCCTTGTTACTGCCAAGCGCGGCTGCGAGCTGGCTGATCGTGGCCTCGCCCTGGCCGAGGGCGAGCAGCAGCCGGTGACGCATCGGGTGGCCCAGGGCCCTGAACTGGCCGGGCGTGGAGATCCTGAGAACTTCACCGGCATCGTCCATGCCAAAAGTGTTAACTGCTCTTGACGCTTAGGGCAAGGGCCGGCTTGCCTTGATGCATGGACCCAAACGAGGTGGCCCGGGTGGTCCAGGAAGTCCGGGCGCTGGTCGAATCGCGCTATGTCTACCCGGACGTCGCTGCGCGGATAGCGGCTGCGCTGGCCGAGGGGCTTGCCGACGGCCGTTACCCATGTGATGAACCGCGGCTGGCGGATGCGGTCACGACCGACCTGCAGTCTGTCAATGGCGACAAGCACCTGCGGCTGCTGTACCACGACCAGCCGCTCAGCCACCGCGAACCTGGCGATGACTCTGAGGAGTACGCCGCCCTGGCCCGGTGGGCGGAGCAGACCTGCGGTGGTGTGCGCAGTGCCCGCCGCTTGGCGGGCAACGTTGGCTACCTGGACCTGCAGCCGGTCTTGTTCCCGGCCATCATCGCCGGCGAGCTCATCAGTGCCGCGATGAGCCTGGTCGCCGCCACCGCGGCCCTCGTCATCGACCTGCGCGACTGCCTGGGCGGTGAGCCCGCCATGGCAGCATTCATCATCAGCTACCTGTGGGACCACGACCCGGTCCAGCTCACCGGCCTCGCCGAACGCCAGGACAACCGGCTCAGGCAGTTCTGGACCCTGCCGTGCGTGTCCGGCCGCCGATTCGGCAAGACCAAGCCGGTCTACGTCCTGACCAGCCGGGCCACGTTCTCCGGCGGCGAACAGCTCGCCTACGACCTGCAGCAGCTCGACCGCGCGGTCATTGTCGGCGAACCCACCCGCGGGGGGGGCGCTCATGCTCGCGAGGGATTCCGCGTCCACCCGCATCTGGAGGCAACCATCTCCGTCGCCGCCGCCGTCAACCCGGTCACCGGCAGTAGCTGGGAGGGCACCGGCGTGTCGCCCCACACCCAGACACCCGCAGCCCAGGCGCTCGAAACCGCTCACCAGCTAGCGCTGGAGCAGGTGATCGCGGCCGGCGGCCCGGAAGCCGACGAAGCCCGCTCTGCGCTCACCGGCCGCGCAGGATAAGCGCGCAGGACCCACGCTTTCAGGGTTGCCGTGAGTAGCCTTTCATCAGCGCGCGACGCGAGAGGAACAGTACGAGGCATGGCCATCATCCACGACACCACCCTGAGCCCAGAGAAGCTGGAACTCCTGACGTCCTGGCTGCCTGCCCAGCACTGGTACCTCGGCACCGAACGCGCGCCCGAGCTGACCGAGGCCGGCGGGTTCCGGCTCGACGATCCGCAAGGAGAGGTCGGAATCGAGTTCATGCTGGTGGCCGACGGATCGGGGGAACGGGCCACCACCTTTCAGGTGCCGCTGACCTACCGGGCACACGCGCTCGCTGGTGCTGGCGGTGCGCTGATCGGAACAGCTGAGCACGGAGTGCTGGGACAGCGCTGGATCTATGACGCAGCCCACGACCCGGTTCTGATCGCCCCGCTGGTCGCGCTCATCCAAGGTGACGCCTTGCCGCAGGCACAGGACGTCAGCAACACTGCGGACCCAACGGTGCTCAGCCAGCCCGTCACGGGCGGCCCCCTGACAGCGCTCGCATCCGCGGTCACGGCCAACGAACCGTCCGGCACCGACCTGCAGGTCGAGACCGCCAACGCGGCGGGCACGCGCGGCCGGCTCATCGTCCGGATCAACAGAATCCTTCGACCCGGCGGCGGCGCCGACGCCTCCGCCAGCGAAGCAGGGCGGCCATGCCTGTCCGCCACCTGGCGGCTGCCTGACGGCACCGTCGTCCGCGGCATCATCGCCACCGCGCAGTACACCGAGGTGCCCGCGGAGCGGCCCTAGGACCTGTTCAGACCCCGCTCACCGAAATCGCCGCCATGGCCGCCCGGCTACGGCGGCCCTCGCTGCGGTGAGCGAGTGAGGTACCCGGAACTGGCTATATGCAGGCAGCCGCGGATACGGTCGGCCAGCGGCCGTCGAAGGAGTACCGGAACGGCCCGTTCTGCATCGCTGGCGCTGGCTGTATGGCCCGGGCCTTGCATGCTCACGCCGGTGTTGCGATCGCGCGGACCGCACCTGGCCGGGAGAATGGCGGGATGTGTGCTATCCGCCGCGGCCTGGCGGCGCTGGCCGTGGCGCTCGGCCTGTTCGGCGCGGCCTGTTCGGGCGGCCAGGAACGGCTTGCCGCCCCCACCACCGGGGCGCCTGCGCCGCCCGCCGCCACTGGCAGCGGAGCGCCGTCCTCGGCCGCCGGGGCGCGGTCGGCTGCTTTCCGCGCCGCAGGGGTCCGCCTGGTCCAGGTGGCTACCGTGCAGCAGCCGGTGGCCATGGCCCTGCGCCCGGGCGAGCGGACCCTCTATGTCGCCGAGCAGACCGGCCGGGTGCGCGCCATCCGTAACGGCCGGCTTGACCCCGGCCCGGTCCTGGACATCTCCTCCCAGATCGTGGCCGGCGGGGAGCAGGGCCTGCTCGGGCTCGCCTTCTCACCGGACGGCCGCTACTTGTATGTCGACTTCACCGACCGCAACGGCGACACCCACGTGACCGAGTTCACCATGCGCGGCCCCCGGGCCGACCCCGCCTCCGAGCGGCTCGTGCTGCAGGTGGACCAGCCGTTCGCCAACCACAACGGCGGCCAGCTCGCCTTCGGCCCCGACCGGCGCCTGTACATCGCGCTGGGCGACGGCGGCAGCGGGGGCGACCCGTACGGCAACGGCCAGTCGCTGGGCACCCTGCTCGGCAAGATCCTCCGCATCGACCCGCGGCCCGCCGGCGGGCACCCGTACCGCATCCCGGCCGGCAACCCGCTCACGGGCCACCCGGGCGCCCGGCCGGAGATCTGGGACTACGGGCTGCGCAACCCCTGGCGGTTCTCGTTCGACTCGGCAACCGGCGACCTGTGGATCGCCGACGTCGGCCAGGGCAACTGGGAGGAGATCGACCACGAACCGGCCCGCTCCGGCGGCCGCAACTACGGCTGGAACCGGCGCGAGGGCACCCACCGCTTCGCCGGCGACCGCCCGCCCGGCGCGGTCGACCCGGTGATCGAGTACAGCCACGACAACGGCGCCTGCACCGTGATCGGCGGGCCCGTCTACCGCGGCCACGACATACCCGGACTGCGCGGCGCCTACCTGTACGGCGACTACTGCGCCGGCTGGGTCAAGGCCGCCCGCCTGCAGCGCGGCCGCGTCGCCGAACAGCGCGACCTCGGCCTGAACATCCCCCAGCTGACCTCGTTCGGAACCGGTCCCGACGGCGAACTATACGCAATGTCGCTCACCGGCCCGGTATTCCGCCTCACCGACACCACCCCATGACTATCACTCCATCCGCCCCCGCCATCCGGCCCCCCACAACCCAGCCCGAGTCGACCACATCCTGACGGCGGCCCCGGGCCGTCGTTGTTGACTCGCACCGGTAGACGACAGTGAGCACGGCACCCAAGATGAGTGAGACGGATATGACAACGATGAAGCCCGGGACGAGCACCTCGTTCGGCGCGCTGAAACAGGTCGATGCGGGCACGCTGAGCGTTGGATATGCAGAAGCCGGCCCGGCCGATGGCCCTGCCGTCATTTTGCTGCATGGCTGGCCGTACGACATTCACAGTTTTGCCGACGTCACGCCGGTGCTGGCGTCGGCGGGCTACCGGATCATCGTCCCGTTCGTCCGCGGCTACGGGACGACGCGCTTTCTGTCGGACGACACACTCCGCAACGGCCAGCAAGCGGTCCTGGCTGCCGATGTGATCGCGCTCATGGATGCGCTCGGCATCGAGAGGGCCATCCTGGGCGCCTTCGATTGGGGGGCGCGGTCGGCCAACGTCGTCGCGGCGCTCTGGCCGGACCGCTGCAAGGCGCTGGTCTCCGTGAGCGGGTACCTGATCGGCAGCCAGGCCGCCAACCAGGCGCCACTGCCGCCGCAGGCCGAGTACGCCTGGTGGTACCAGTACTACTTCGCCACCGAGCGCGGCCGCGTCGGCTACGGCAAATACCGGCGCGAGTTCAGCAAGCTCATCTGGCAGCTCGCCTCACCGCAGTGGGCCTTCGACGACGCCACCTTCGCGCGCAGCGCGGCCGCCTTCGACAACCCCGATCACGTCGCGATCGTGATCCACAACTACCGCTGGCGGCTCGGCCTGGCCGCCGGGGAGGCGCAGTACGACGACCTGGAGGCCCGGCTCGCCGGCGCCCCGGCCATCGCCGTGCCCACCATCACCCTCGAAGGCGACGCCAACGGCGCACCGCACCCGGACGCCAGCGCCTACGCCCACAAGTTCTCGGGCACGTACGCGCACCGGGTGATCGAGGGCGGCGTCGGGCACAACCTGCCCCAGGAAGCCCCGCAGGCCTTCGCGCAAGCGGTCACCGACGTCGACGGCCTCTGACCGATCAAGACCGGTCATCGGCTGGGGAGCGATCGCGGTAGCCCGAACCAGGGGAGCACGCTGTTGTCGAAGCGGGTCATGGCGCAGATCCGCTCGCCGGTGAGGGTGAGGACGTACAGGCCGGTCCCGTGGCGGATGCCGGTGGGGGCGCGCAGGTAGGCCCCGAACGCCGGCTGGCCGTTGGCTCGCGTCGGCACGAGGTCGAACCTGCGGCCCGCGCCGAACAGGCTGGCGCAGAAGCGGGCCACGACTTCCCGGCCCTGGTATTCGAAGGGCATCGGTGGCATCGAGACGAACACGTCGTCGGTCAGCAGCGCCACCAGCGCGCCGAGATCGGCGGATTCCCACGCGCGGGCGAACGCCGCGACGAGAGCCTCCTCGGTGGGTGAGCCAGGGGCGGGAGGCGGCTGGTGGCCGACGGTCGGCTGCTGGCGGCGTTGCAGGCTGGCGCGGGCCCGTTTGAGGGCGCTGGTGACCGAGTCCACGGTCGTGTCCAGCATGTCGGCCACCTCGCTGGCGTGGAATCCGAGGACGTCGCGCAGAATGAGGACGGCCAGCTGGCGCGCTGGCAGGGCCTGGAGGGCGGTCATGAAGGCCAGGGAGACGGATTCGGCCTGCTCGTAGCGGGCCTCCGGGCCGGGCGGCCCGCCGAGAGCACCCTCCAAGAGGGCGTCGGGATACGGTTCGAGCCAGACGACTTCGCCGAGGCGGGTCGGCTCGGGCGGTTCAACCTTGGGCACGTCCCACTCCTTGGCGGGTCGCCGGCTGGCCGAGCGACGCATGTTGAGGCACCGGTTGGTCGAAATCCGGTAGAGCCAGGTGCGGAGCGAGGCGCGTTCCTCGCTGAACCCGCCGATGCCCTGCCAGGCGGCCAGCAGGGTGTCCTGGAGGGCGTCCTCGGCGTCGTGGACCGATCCGAGCATCCGGTAGCAGTGCACTTGTAGCTCTCGCCGATGCGGCTCTGTCAGTTCCCGGAACGCGTCGCCGTCCCCGGCCCGCGCCTTCGAGATCAGGTCGGATCTCACCGGCCTCACCACCGTCACCTTCTTTCCCCGCACCTTGTCGCGCTTCCTTCCTGTATGTACACCGCCCGGGGGGTGAACTGGGCGGTCCGCGGGCGACCAGTTTCCCGACGCCGCGGTGTATGCATCACCGACGGATCGCACGGGGCGACGGCTAAACGACTTCGGAGGTTGACGATGGAATTGTCCGCACCGGCCGCGGGCCTGGCGCCCGCCGGTCTCGATCCGCGCCGCTGGTGGGCGCTTGCGCTTCTTTGCGGCGCGTTCTTCATGGTGCTCCTCGACGGCACGATCACGATCGTGGCGTTGCCCTCGATCGGAGCCGACCTCCGCTTCTCGGAGCAGGGCCTGCAATGGGTGCTGAGCGCCTACGCCCTCACCTTCGGCGGCCTGTTGCTGCTCGGAGGCCGGGCGGCCGACCTGCTCGGACGCCGGCGCGTGTTCATGGCCGGGGTGCTGTTCTTCACGGCCGCGTCGCTCATGTGCGGGCTCGCCTGGTCACCGGCGGCGCTCCTTGCGGCCCGCATCGTCCAGGGCGCCGGCGCAGCGATCATGACCCCGACCGCCCTCTCCATCATCTCCACGACCTTTTCCGAGGGCTCGGAGCGGAACAAGGCACTCGGGATCTGGGGCGCACTCGGCGGCATCGGCGCCACTACGGCGTGGCTGATCGGCGGCCCCCTCGTCGATGGCCCCGGCTGGCGATGGATCTTCCTCATCAACGTCCCCGTCGGCCTGGCCGCGCTCGCGCTGTCGCCCACACTCCTGCGCGAGAGCCGGGCCGTGCTATCGCGGCGAAGCTACGACCCCGCCGGGGCGCTCACTATCACCGGTGCGCTCGTTCTGCTCGTCTACGCGGTCGTCAACGCGCCGCAGGCCGGCTGGGGCGACGTACGGACGATCCTCCCGCTCGCCGGCTCGGCCCTGCTCCTGGCCGCCTTCGCACTGATCGAGTCGCGCCACCCCGCACCGCTCGTGCCGCTCCGCATCTTCCGCTCGCGAACGCTCGCCGGCGCGGACGCCGTGACGGTCCTTATCGGCACCGTCGCGGTCGGCATGCCGTTCGTCCTCACGCTCTACTCGCAGCAGGTGCTCGGCTACTCGGCCTTCAAGTTCGGCGTCGGCTCGGTCGTGCTCGCGGTTGGGGCCACGGCCGGGGCGATCGCCGGTCAGGCCGCGGTCCTCAAGGCCGGCTTCCGTTTGGTCGCCACGACCGGCATGGCGCTCATGGGCGCGGGGTCGGTCGTGCTCACGCAGGTCTCCGTACGCGGTGGCTACTTCCCGGACGTCTTCTTCGGGCTGCTCCTTTGCGGTCTCGGGATCGGCTTGGCCTTCGTGACCGCCACGGTCGCGGCGCTCGCGGGTGTTGCCGAGCACGAGGCAGGACTCGCCTCGGGCCTCAGCAACACCGCCTTGCAGATCGGCACGGCGCTCGGCGTCGCCATCGTCACGACCGTTGCCATCTCCCGCTCCCGGGACTCACTGGCGGCGGCCAAAGGCGTGGACCCGCTCGTCGCGCTGACCGAGGGCTACCAGTCCGCCTTCCTGGCTTGCGCGGTGCTGGCCGGGATCGGCCTAGCGCTGGCGCTCCTGCTCCCCGGCCGGCCGCGGAAAGCAGCGCACAGGTTGCCGGAGCCGGTCCCGGCGGCCAGTGCCAGGGACTGAGGAGAGGAGAACCAGTGCCGAGGAACATCGGGGAGACGGCGTGTTCCGCCCCGACAGCACACCGATTCTGACCACCCACGCCGCCCGCAGGGACGGCAGCTGACAACGCCAATGAAAGGGGAACCGAAATGGGAAAGATCATCATGAGCGAAAACGTCTCACTCGACGGAGTCGTCGAAGACCCTGCCGGTGACGAGGGCTTCAGGGTCGGCGGCTGGGTCGGCCGGATCACGGACCGCCAAGAGGTGGCCAAGGTCACGCTCGACGAGGCATCGGGCACCGAGGCCTTGCTGCTCGGTCGGCGGAGCTACGAGTGGTTGGCCGCGCGGTGGCCATCCCGGAGTGGCGAGTTGGCGGACAGGTTGAACAGCCTGCCCAAGTACGTCGTGTCCTCGACCCTCGAAGAGCCCAAGTGGAACAACTCGACGGTACTCAACGGCGACGTGGTGAACGAGGTCTCGAAGCTGAAGCAGGAGCTGAACGGGGACATCGTCGTCCCCGGCAGCTTCCAGCTCCTGCGCACGCTGATGGAGCACGACCTCGTCGACGAGCTGCGGCTGAAGATCTACCCGGTCGTGCTCGGGGCCGGCGAGCGCCTCTTCGGCGAGATCAGCGATAAGAAACCCATGCGCCTCATCAACGCCCAGACACTCGATGACGGCATCGCCTTCCTCACCTACCAGCCCGTCCGAGACGTCTAACGGGCGCCGGATGGGTCCGGCGGCGCTGCGGGCTCTCCCGCATTGCCGAAAACCGGCTCCCTGGTGAAAGTCAACCGGCATGGCACCTTCACCGTCGTCACCGACCATCTCAACCAGCCGACTTCGCTCGAGTTCATCAGGAACACCGCGTACGTTGTCACGCTGGGCGGGGAGATCTGGAAGATCAAGGCGTCTCGAGATCGCCCCACGGCGTCGCGCGATGAGCCGCCGTGTCCAGATGACCGATCACTTCGCGGGCGATGACGGCGCTGTGTATACGATTGGCACAGGAGAGCATATGATCGGAAGGTGAGCATTTAACCACGCTCGCTGAGCCTGCCGTTCACGACTAGCTGGAGCGTCGTGGCCGGACAGTGGGAGGAACCCACGGGCAGCCCCCCGCCCGTGGGTTCCTTTATGTTCCGAAGACAGCTGGCTCTCCTTTTAGCGCGGCGAAATCCTCTGCCAGGCACAACCCCTACGCGTCACACCGGTCGTCGCCGAGCCGGAGGGGCCAAGAGACCGCAGCGCCGCTGGCGGCGCGGACAGCCTCAACGGCCTTCTGTGTCAGGCGGAGTGACCCCTTCCGAGGGCCAGGTCGAGGGTCTGATTGAGGCTGAGCGTCATGCCTTTGGCGTAGGCCCGTCCGGCCTGCTCCTCGCCGAGGGAGGTACGCACCTGGTGGAGGCTGTCATCGCGGTACCGCGCTTCGGGGTCTTGCCACTGTTCTCCCGTTCGCTGAAGGAAGGCTTGTGCTACGCCGTGGAGCTCGGCGGCCCGCTGCGAGTCGCCCAGGTCCGCGGCGACACATGCCAGGCCGAGGCTGGCGTAGGCGATATCTGACCGTTCCCCGTTCCGGCGGCTGATCCGCAGGCCTTCTTCCAACCTGGCCTGCGCACCGTGCGGGTCGCTCTCTTGGCGCAACACCCAACCCAGGTTGACCGACACGTGATGGCTCACCGATCGGGTCGCTTGCAGGGCTTTGTCCGCCTGCTCCAGATGAGCCCGGGCGGCGGGGATGTCGCCAGCGCGCAGTGCGTGCACGCTGGCATTGTTGTGCAGAAAGGAGCCAATGAGCTGGTGGCCGGACCGTTCGGTGCAGGCGATTGCTGAGGAAAACACCGCGAAGAACGCATCTCCCTGGGTATCGACTTCCTCGCCGCCGTGAGCGGCCAGACCCGACCGGATCAGCGAGTGATGGTCGGCAAGCACCTGCGCGTAGCCGCCATCCCCCAGCCGCCGCAGCAACGCCGTCGAGCTCTCAATGTCGGTGAAAAGAAACGTGAGAGTCTCCACGGGCACAGCGTAGAAGGCCCGGCCGAGCCACGGCAGCCATCACCCGGCGCCGCCGGGCAAGCCCCCTCACGCAGCCTCGTCGGTTCCGGCGCTCGCCCGGCTCACACATAGTCGCCTTCTGATGCTTCACTTCATCCGCTTGACGCCGCGGCGCCTGGGCCCTGACTGGTGCGCTGGCGGAGCCAGTCCAGGGCCGCCACGCTGGCGCTGAGGACCGAGACGTGTCCCTCGCCCGGGCGCAGCCACAATTCCGCCAAACGGCAGCGGTCCGCGAGCCACTGACTGTGCGAGCTGGGCACGATCCGGTCCTGGCCGCCGTGCACAAACAGGATGGGCGTGCTCACCTGCCCAGGGTCACAGCCCCACGGGGCGACATAGGCCAGGTCGTCGTCCACCATCCCGCCCTGGTCGCTTTCCAATGCCTGGTCGACCACGGTTTCTATCCACGACCAGGCGCCAGAGAGCGCAGCGTGATCGGCCGGGGTGAACATGTCCGGGTCGAACTCGGCGGATGCGAAGTAGGCCTCGAGCGCCGCGTGTCCGGCGGCAGCGGCGCGCAGCTCCGCCGCGCCGGAGGGGGTCATGTCCGCGAACCAGTCCAGGCCCTCGGCGCCGAATGGGGCCAGCCCGGACATGCAGACCGCGGCCACGACCCGCCCGGGCATCACCGCGGCGCAGGCCAGCGCATGCGGGCCGCCGCCGGAATGACCCATGACCGCGAACCGGTCGATGCCCAGCGCGCCGGCGACGCTGGCGACATCGGCAGCAACTGATGCGATGTCCCGGCCCGGTTGAGGGGTTGATCCGCCATATCCAGGCCGGTCATGCGAGATCCAGCGGATACCGCGCTCGGCCGCGGCGGCGAACAGCGGCGCCGGAGGCGTGCCCGTGTTTGGCGTGCCGTGATGCCAGAAGACGGCGAGCCCGGCGGGGCGATCACCGGTGCCGGTGTCGTAAACGTGCAGTATGCGCCCGTCATCCAGGGCAAGGTCGGTCTCTGTCACCATGTGCCGAGCCTAGTAACCAGCGCCATCCTCTCGGCACCACACCCCAGGCTCGCGGCGGCCGGGTTCAGAGGCGGCGCAGCCGGTGTGAAGCGGAACTGGGCGAGCCAATAGGCTCCGCCTCATGGTGAAAGACCTTGAGGACCTGAGGCGAGCCGAGCCGCCCAAAGACGGCCTCGATGAGCGAGCGATGCTTGAGGCGTGGTTGGAGTTCCACCGGATGACGCTGCTGCTCAAGTGCGAAGGACTTGACGATCATGAGCGCAAGGCGCGCCCCGTCGCATCCTCCAAGCTCTCCCTTCACGGCCTTGTCCGCCACATGGCGGAGGTCGAGCGCTCCTGGTTCAGGCGGGTCCTCCAGCGGGAGCCCGGTGCGCCGTACATCTGGTTCGACCCCGCCATAGATGACAGCGAAATGGTGCCCCTCGATGGCGCCGTGTGGGAAGCCGACCTGGCGGCATGGCAGGCGGAGTGCGAGGCGAGCAGGAAGGCAGCCGCCGCCCGGAGTCTCAACGACACCGGCCTCACCCGAAGCGGTGAAACCTGCTCCCTCCGGTGGATCTACGTCCATATGGTCGAGGAGTACGCCCGTCACAACGGGCACGCCGACCTGATTCGGGAACTCACCGACGGGTCGGTGGGCTGGTAGCCGCGAGGGCAAGCGGCCAATCTGTGCCGCCCGTGCGTGTGCCAGGATCACGTCTCGGTGTCGCTGCCAGCCTGTCTATTCGCAGTCCGGGTTCGGCTGCCCTACTCGTGCTACCGCCGTCGTGACGCTCGCGGTAAGTGATATCTGGCCCCTGGGCATCCCGCCCGGGTTCGTGGAGACTGGGATGGTGACGGGGTGGCGCTCCGGCAATTGGGGGACCGGAGGCTGGTCATGAGGGGCCAGGCCTGACTGCTGGGTTACGGCGTCGCGCTTCGCGGGTTTCGGCTCCGATGTTCGGGGGGACCAATGGGGAGTTCTTTTTCGCTCCGGCGGCGGCAGTTCCTGGCCGGCGCGGCGGGCCTGGCCGCGGGGGCGTTCGGTGTGCAGCGAAGTGCCGCGTCCACTGCAGAGGTTCCCGGTGCGGCTGCTTCTGGTGCCGGCCACGCCCTGATGACACAGAACCGGCCGTTTCAGCCGCTTTTCCCATTCGCCAATCTCGCGCATGCCCAGGCCTGGCAGCGGGCGCATGCCTCCGGCGGGCACGAGTCATGGCACCTGAGCCCTGAGCTCACCGCAGTGGCGTTCAGCCAGGAGTACCTCGGCTTCAGCGAGATCAACAAGGTGGCCGGCCATAGCGTCAGCCAGAGCGATGCTCGCGTGGCTGTCGGGCTCACTTTGCCTGACGGCCGGGTTAGCTCGGCCGCGATCGTCCACCTAGTGAGGTACGGCAGCGGCAACAACGCGCCCTGGGAGGTGGTCGGCACCGACGACACCACCCTCACCCTCGACACACCGGCCTACGGCGCCACCGTTGCCTCGCCGGTGAAGATCGCAGCGACGGTCGCTGGGGTAGATGAGTACCTGCGCGCCGAGGCCCACACTCTGGGAGCGGGCCAGCCGCTGGGTACGTTCTGCTGCCAGCCCGCTGGCAGCGGGGCGAACCCATGGTCACTCACCGTGCCGTTCCACGCGAACTCTGGCCAGGTCATCACGATCGTCGCGCACACCGGTGGCCATGTCGCTCCCACCGAACGGTTCGCCGTCAGCGGCGTCCGGGCGGGATAACCGGGCAGGTGATCTCGCCAGCGGGCACCTGCTGCCCTGTCTTGTGGTCGTGACCACGGCGCTGTCCCAACGATGCTCCGGACGAAAGGAGACCTCAGAATGGCACGCTACAGCGGCGCCCAGTGGCGCCCGATCAGCATCAACTACAACCGGGGCGGGATTGCCCCCAGGATCTTGATCGTGCACATCATGCAGGGCACGCTGGCGGGGACCGACAGCTGGTTCCGCAACCCCAACGCTCAGGCTTCGGCGCACTTCGGCGTCGGCAAAACCGGCACCATCTACCAGTGGGTCGATACGGCCAACCGGGCCTGGCACGCGGTGAATGCCAACAGCTACGCCATAGGCGTCGAGTGCGCGGGCTTTTCCGGGCAGACCCTGACGGCCGCTCAGGTTTCGGCGGTGGCGAAGATCTACGCCTGGTCGCACAGGCACCACCAGGCCATCTCCATGTGGCTCAACAAAAGGATCTCCGGCTCGGGCCTGTCCTGGCACGGCCTGGGCGGCGTGGCGTGGGGCAATCACCCGAACTGCCCCGGGACGCCGATCATCGATCAGCTGCCAGCCATCCGCAGAAAGGCCATAGCGATCCTTCACCCGGCCGCCGTCTAGTACCAAGTCCAGGTAGCGGAAGCCAGGTCTTAGCGGCTGGGGGAGAAAGGTCGCTGGCCAGAGTTCATGCGGCGACAAGAAGGATGCCGATCGCGGCGAGGCCGAGGCCGGCCCGCTGTACCCAGCGGAGCCGTTCGCCGAGTACAACCCTGGCCAGCAGCACGGTGACCCCGGGGTAGAGCGCGGCCAGCACGACTGCAAGGCCGAACATGCCGGTCCTGGTGGCCGCTACGTAGCAGATGTTCGCGAGGACATCGATCACGCCTGCGCCGGCCGCCGTCAGCAGGAGCCAGCCGCCCTCGTAGCGCGGCCGCACGCTGCGCCGCGCCAGGGCCGCGGCGGCCAAGACGACCGCCAGTTCGCCGATCCGCCCGGCCGCCACGGGCCACAGCTCCCCGGACTGCCCGGCGTTGCGGATGAGGAGGAAGAACAGGCCAAACGAGGCGCCCGATGCTATGCCGTAGCCGACGGCCCGGCCCGGTCCCAGACGGCTCGGCCGCCGCGCGGCACCGGTATCGCCAACCGAGCTGGCCAGCACGATCGCGACCAGGCAGAGCAGCGCGCCCGCGTAGACGCCCACTCCGGGCCGTTCGCCCTCGGCGAGCGCCACGCCGACCGGCAGCACCGTAGAGACCAGCCCGGATACCGGCGCGACGACGCTCATCGGCCCGCTGGCCAGGCCGATGTAGAAGATGATCAGGCCCAGCCCGCCGACCAGGCCGGCGCTGACCCCCCAGGCCAAGCCGGCCAGGTGGGCCGAGCCCGGCGCCATCGCCGTTGCCGCGAGCGCGACGATCACCCCGGCGGTCTCGGCCAGCATGAGCACCGTCAGCACGTGCGTCCTGCGGGCCGCCATGCCGGCGAGAAAGTCACCGCTGCCATACAGCAAGGCGGCGGCGAGCCCGAGGAGAATCACCATGACGTGCACCTCCGATCGGCCAGGCCGCCCTGCGAGCCAGCGGCACCTGCTCCTCGTTGGTGACCAGTAAAATCATTTTAGGAGTCACTACAAGACCAGTCAAACTGTTTAGATGGTCACGCTGTGGTACACTGCTGGTCATGACCGTGCCGTCGTGGGTACCGAACGAAGAGATCAAGCCGGCCCCGATGCCGCTGCTGCTCGTGCAGTCGTTCGTCAACACCTGGGACGGCGACCGCGGCTCCGACCTGCTGCTCGATCCCCAAGCCGCCCGCGACTGGATGGCCCAGGCCGGTCTATGGAGCGCCGATCGCGCGCCGGACCCGGCCGAACTGCACCTCGCCCGCGGCGTGCGCGAGGCCATCCGGGCGATGCTGGTGGCCAACAGCGGCGGGCCCCGGCCCGGGCCCGGCGAGCTGCAGCCTCTGCAGGCCGTTGCGCTGGCCTCCCCGCCCGCGCTGCAGGTCAGCCCGGAGGGCCTGATCAGCCTCGGCCCCCAGCACGCCGACAGGCCCGCCGCGGGCCTGCTCACCCTGCTGCTGGTGATCCGCGACGCGCAACGCGATGGCACCTGGCGGCGGCTCAAGGCCTGCGGCAACCCGGACTGCCAGTGGGCCTTCTATGACCGCTCCCACAGCGGAGTAGGCGCCTGGTGCGACATGGCCACCTGCGGCAACCGGATCAAAAACCGCAGGCTCAGGCAACGGAGCCGATGACCCAGCGCGGGCTCACCAGTCGCGGGCCGCTGCCCGACGACGCAATCCGCCACGCCCTCAGCCAGAGCCGGGTGGATGGGTGAGGTCGGCGAGGGCGAGGGCCACGTGCAGTTTCAGGCGGTCTTCGCCCCGGCGCAGGTCCAGCGGCACCATTTCGGCCGCGCGTGCCAGGCGCCAGTACAGCGTTGTCCGGTGGATGTGCAGCTGCGCGGCGGCCTGCTGGGCCTGGGCCGCGCACTCGAGGTAGCACCGCACGGTCTGCCGGTACGTTTTGGCTCGCTCGTCCAGCAGCACGCTGACGCCGGGGCAGATCCGCTCGGGTGCCGACGGGTCGCAGTAGAGGTGCTGGAAGGCCGCGTAGACGCCGAGGCTCGCCCAGTCGGCGGCCCGCCTGAACCGCGGGACGCGCGCCGCCACGTGGGCTGCGTACTGGGCGTTACCCAGGCTGGCGTGCACATCGGCCAGTGCCGCGGTGCCGCCGCAGGTACCCAGGGCCAGCGGTGGCCCCGGGAGCGCCCGGACCGCCCGGCGGACCTCGGCCAGCGCGCCAGTGGTCGTGATCGCGACCAGTTCGCCCTCGCCTGGGCTGGCCAGTACCAGGGTGCCCGGCGCCGCCCGTCGGCGCAGGTTTCCGGCTGCCCGCCGCAGATTTCCTGCCGCCCGGCTCGGGCCTGGCGAGGGCGCCGGGCGCTCGGCCGCGGGCGCCGGGCGCTCGGCCGCGGGCCGGATCACGGCCAGCGCGTAGGGCGGCGGGCCGGTCAGCGCTGCCTGCCCGGCCAGCATGGCCGCGGCCTCTTCGCGTACCCGCTCGTGCGTTTGCAGCAACCCGTCGGCCAGGTCGCTCAGCACGGCGAACTGGCCCTCGGCCTGGATCTCCCGCTGCGAAAGCAAGTGGGTCGCCTGCGCTGCGGCGGTCTGGGCCTGCCTGGTCTGCTCCTTGGTTAGTGCGGGCTCGTCGATGAGCCAGAGGAACCCGAGAAGCTGGTCATCGGCGAGCAGTGGCAGGCAGAGACGGGGCAGGATGGCCTGCTGCGGGTCGCCGGGGATGGACACTGGTCCGCGAGCGGAGAACACTCCGTGCTCGGTCATCCTGCGGCGCAGCCCGGCGCTGGTTTGGCGCTGAAGTACCGCCTCCACCCGGCTGGGGTCCAGCCGCCCGGTCTGCGGGCTGATGGCCAGTGGGCGCAGCGCGGCGTCGTCGATGATCACCGACCTGTGCAGGTCCCTGGCCAGCCGCTCGGCGATGTGCTGCAGGTGCACCTCGAACACAAGATTGTCCTTCCCAGCGGCCGCGTGGGTGATGCGAACGTGTTCCTACATCTGTCGAAGTCAGCCCGGCCAGAGTGTGTCAGTCGTCGTAGCCGCACTGAGCACCGCCTGTGACAGCTTGGAGAAGGGCTCTCTCATCGCCAGGGATGGAGGCGAAAGGTGTCTGCTGGCACGCAGGCCGCGCTCGCGCCGACGCTCGAGGGCCGGTATTACACCGATCCGGGCGTCCTGGCCGCCGAGTGCGAGCGGATTTTTGAGCGGCAGTGGTATTACGTGGGCCGGGCCGATGAGATCGCCGCGCCTGGCCGGTTCATCCGGCGCCAGGTCGGGCGCGAGACCGTGCTGCTGGTCCGCGGCAAGGACCAGGTGATCCGGGGCTTCCTCAACGTGTGCCGGCACCGCGGCTCGCAGCTGTGCATAACGGATGCAGGGGACACCGGCAACGCGATCCACTGCCCGTACCACAACTGGATCTACGGCCTGGACGGTGCCCTGATCACCGCGCCGAACTGGCGGGCGATGGCCGATATCGACAAGGAGGGCTACGGCCTGCACCCGGTGCGGGCGCAGGTCTGGGAGGGCCTGATCTGGGTGTGCGTGGACGGCGACCCCGGCCCGCTGGAAGAC
Organism: Streptosporangiaceae bacterium; assembly: GCA_036005525.1. Taxonomy (GTDB): domain Bacteria; phylum Actinomycetota; class Actinomycetes; order Streptosporangiales; family Streptosporangiaceae; genus UBA9676. The sequence goes on along the minus strand of DASYQM010000010.1, from coordinate 2,210 downwards.
CATGTGCGTCCGCAGATCGAGTCCCGGCTGGGCGGCTACGGCAAGCTGGAGCGGTATCGGATCGGCGAGCTGACGGTCGGCGGCCGGGCCGAGTACGACGTGGCGGCGAACTGGAAGCTGATCTACGAGAACTTCCAGGAGTGCTACCACTGCAACCACATCCACCCCGAACTGGTCCAGGCGATCCCGCAGTTCAAGTCCCCGGCCATGGGAACCGGCGGCTACGACACCGACGGCTACCCGATCGCCGCAGGCCGGGCATCGTTCTCGCTGACCGGACAGACCATGCTGCCCCGGCTGCCCGGCCTGCTGCCCGCCGATGACGGGCTCTTCTACGGCATGGTGCTGCGCCCGAACTGCTTCCTGTCATTGGTCAGCGACCACGTGATCGTGCACAGGTTCGAGCCGGTTGCGCCCGACCGGACGCGCGCGGTGTGCGAGTGGCTGTTCCCGGCGGGCACGCTGGCCGAAGGCCGGCACGACGTCAGCGACGCGGTCGCCCTGTTCGCGAAGGTCAATGAGCAGGACTTCGCCGCCGCGCAGCGGTGCCAGCCGAACATGAACTCACGCGCCTACCGCCGCGGCGGGGTGCTGGTGCCTAGCGAGGCTTTGGTGATCTCGCAGTACTACGCGTGGTATCGCGCCCTGATGGGCATCACCGCCGATGGACGCCCGCCGGGCGGCGACCCGGCGCCACTCCATCCGTTCGGCTGATTGCAGGGAGCGCGAATGGCACAGCAGTACCGGGCGATCGTGATCGGCTGCGGAGCCGTCGGCGCCGCGACCACCTACTGGCTCAGCCGCCGGCTGGGCGGTGGCGTGCTGGCGCTCGAGCAGTACCAGCACGGGCATTCCCGCGGGGCGTCGGAGGATCATTCCCGGGTGATCCGGCACGCCTACAGCCGGCCGGAGTACACGGCGCTGACCCCGGCCGCCTACCAGAGCTGGAACGTCGCCGAGCGGGGCACCGGGCTGCAGCTGGTGTACCGCACCGGCGGGCTGATTCTCGCCGAGGACGGCAGCGCCGGCGCGGCGTACGTGGCGGCCGCCGCCGCCGCCATGGACGCGGCGAACCTGCCGTTCGAGCAGCTCACCGGCATCGAGGTGATGCGCCGCTGGCCGCAGTGGCGGCTCGGCAGCGAGCACATCGCGCTGCACGACCCCGAGTCGGGCATCCTCGACATCCGCCGGGCCACGGCCGCGCACATTGCGCTGGCCCGCGACTGCGGCGCGACGATCCTGGCCAATGCCGAGGTCACCGCGATCGCCGAGTCGGCCGACGGCGTGATGGTCACGGCGGCGGGGCAGGATTACTCGGCCGGGCAGGTGGTGCTGGCTGGCGGCGCCTGGAATCCGGTGCTGCTGGCCATGCTCGGCGCCCATTTGCCGATCACACTCACCGAAGAGCAGGTCACCTACTTCGCCACGCCGAAGGTCGCGGAATTCACCCCGGACCGGTTCGGCATCTACGGCTATCTCGCCGACGACGGCCTGTACTACGGCTTCCCCGTCTACGGCGAGGTCGCGACCAAGATCGGCATCGACGGCGCGGGGCTGGTGGTCACCCCGCAGACCCGGACCTTTGCCCGAGACGAGGCACGGGTGCGCCGGATGCTCGCCTTCCTGGAACGCTACCTGCCTCAAGCCGTGGGGCCAGAGCTCTACACCCGCACCTGCTGTTATGACTTCCCACCCGACCGGGACTTCATCGCCGACTACGTGCCCGGGTCGCAGCGCATACTGGTCTGCGCAGGCGCGGGTCACGCGGGCAAGTTCGCCGCGCTGCTCGGCCGGATTCTCACCGAGCTCGCACTCGACGGTGCCAGCCGGTTCCCGGTCAGCGCCTTCAGCGCCACCCGCCCGGCGCTCACCAGCGCCGCAGCAGCACCCACCCGCGTCAACTCGCTGTGAGCGAGGCCAGCGGCTGACGGTGGCTGAGGGCGGGTACCGGGCCGCACACGCTGCTCTCCGGCGTGAACTAAACGGCTCAGCCGAGCGCTCGCATGATGGTCTCGGCAGCTGCGCAGCCGGTCTGGATTGCGGTCTCGGTGTAGAAGGTGCCGAGGTAGTCGCCGGCCAGCTGGATCCGTTCTGCCGGGCGCGTGAGCGCCTGTTGAATGCGGCCGGGGCCGGGAAGCTGTAGGCCAGCCCAAGCGGCCACCGGCGCACGGGCGCCTCCACGGTGACGGCGGAGAATCCAGGGAAGATGT
>DASYQM010000009.1:0-6631 GCA_036005525.1 Streptosporangiaceae bacterium | reverse complement strand
ACGATCTTCGGCGTCCACAAGTCCGACCCACGCCTGATCACTCTCGGCTTCACGGGAGTCACCGCAAGCGTAATCATGCTCACCCGGACCCGCCGCACGAGTGCCGTTGGTATGCAGGATCGCCTGGTTGACCGGGTAGCTGGCCGCAGGGTGGCGAAGTCCTGCGACAGGCGCCCGGACACCCGGTCCGCGGTGGCCGCCCCGGCCGCGAACACGACCAGCCAGAACAGTCCGACCAGCAGCCGGGGGCCCAACACGAACCGTGACTGTGCCTGCATCGCGTCTCCGCGACCGTCAGCGTCCAAGTGTCGGTAACCTATGTAAGTAGTAGTACTACTTACAGGGCCCCGCTGTCGAGCCCGGACGTGCCGGCCCCGAGAGGGTAGGATTGCTACGCATGTGAGCAGGGTCGACGACAGCGCCGGATCCGGATCTGTCCGGGTTACGGCAGCAGGGGGAGCGCGACGACGATGGTCACCACCGGCACCGACCCAACCGGCGGCTGCCCGCCGCCGGAGGCGGACCCTGTCGACCTGCTGGACAGGTGGCTGGCCGACCTGGGTGCCCGGCTGCGCGGGCCTTCCGGGGCCCGGCACGCGGTACTGACCGAGCTGCATGACGGCCTGCTCGAAGCCCTCGACGCGCACCGCGACGCCGGCCTGGCGCCGCCCGAAGCCGCCCGGGCCGCGCTGGACGAGTTCGGCGAGCCGGCCGAGATCGCCCGCGCGTTCGCCCCCGAACTGGCCGGCCGGCAGGCCCGCCGGACCGCCCTGGCGCTGATCGGCACCGGCCCGCCGATCGGCCTGCTGTGGGGGTTCGCCGCGGCCGCCAGCCACCTGCTCGATCCCGCCCACCCCGGCCCGCCCTGGCTGTGGCCCGACCTGCCCGCCGCCATCCGGGTCTTGTTGGCCCTGCTCGCTCTGGTTCTGGTTACCGGCGTCCCGGCCGGGCTGCTCGCCGTGGCCGCGACCGGCCGCCCCAGCCGCTGGCTGCCCCATCGACCCCGCCTGGCGCCCACCGCCGCGACCACGCTGAGCCTGGCCCTCCTGGCCGCCGACCTGCTGCTGCTCGCGACGGTCGGCGCCAACGCCCTGATCACGCCCGGCCGGCTGGCCTGGGCGCCGGTCACGATGGCCGCCCTCGCCAGCCTGACCCGGCTCGCGCTGAACACCCGCGCCACCCGCCGGCTGCTGGCCACCCGCGCCGCCCTGGCCTGACGCCGGTGGGAAAGCCGCGCCGCTCGCCGAACCAACCCGAGTGGCGTGGTGAGGCGGCTCGCGGGTCACGCCGGCGCCGGCCGCGGCGGGCCGTGCAGCAACGAGGAGATGGCGGTGGAGAACTCCTGCCAGTTGGCCCGCTCCCCGGCCAGCCGACGCCGCCCGGCCGCGGTCAGCCGGTAGCTGCGCCGGCGACGGCCCTCCACCACCGACCAGGTACCAGCGATCAGGCCCGCCTCCTCCAGCCGGTGCAGCGCCGGGTAGACGGTGCCGGTGGGCAGGTCGAACCGGCCCCCGCTGCCCTCGCGCAGCGCCTCCTTCACCGCGTACCCGTGCCGCGGGCCGCCCTCCAACGCGGCCAGCAGCAGCATGTCCAGGTGCCCCTTGAGCGCCTGCGCCTCAGGCTTCACGACCACCAACCCGCCTCATAGGTAGGTATGCTACCCCTTCGCATCGACGGACGGGACATCGGCGTGTCCGGTCGCGGGCCGCCGCCGCGGCGGCAGGGCATGGTTACGGTGAAGAGCCCACCAGGTCAGCCGGATGCTGACCGCCGCGGGCAGAAACCAGAAACTCCAGTTTGGAAGCCGGTTCCACAGCGGCAGTTGCGGGCCATTGTCGACGTAGAAACCGGTCAACAGCGCCATGTACGAGCCGGGCATCGCCATGCCGTGCCACAGCAGCCAGTTCCGCCAGCGGTGGCGCCGCACCCACCAACCGGCGGCGCGAGCCCGAACGCGACGCAGCCGATCAGGAACAGGTGCCAGTCGTGGGACCACCGAAGAACCGCCAGCACCGTCGCGGTGGCGAACAGCACCGCCAGGCCGCAGACGTACACCGTGCCGGCACGGGGTGCCGGCCGGGACGCTTGCGGGCGGTCGCGGCCAGCGCCCCGCTGACCACGCAGGTCAGTCCGGCGGCGACGTGGACGGCGAGGGCGGCCAGGAACACCGGCCGGTCGTCGGGTACTTCGATGCCCAGAATGCCGATGCCGAGCACCGTGGTCACCATCACCGCGCCTCCCCGACTCTCGCCATCACCGCCCAACCGCTCTAGGGTAGCAATCCTACATGTAGGATTGCTACACTGAGATGGATCGTTGCCGAGGGAGAGCCGGGATGCAGGTCGACGGGGCACTGGGCTGCGCGATCGCCGCGGCCGTGGCCAACGGTGCGATGGTCGGGGCGACGCTGGACCAGTCGGTCAAACAGCTGCCAGCTCGGCACCGCATCGGGGTCGTTGCGTACGCGGCGTACGCGCGGGCAGCCGACCTGGCTGGTGGCCTGCGGTGGTATCCGGCCCTCGCCGGGGTCGTGCTGCTGAGCACCGGTGCCGCCGTGGCCACCGGGCTGCTCGACCACCCCGACCGGTGGCGGGTGGTGGCGCTGCTGGCCGCCGGGTGACGTCACGGCTGGATCGGGGGGCGCGTTGATGGATGAGAGGTGGGGTGATGGAGATGGGCACGGCGAGCGTGGTGGCACTGGCGGAGGCGGCCGGCGTGGGGGCCGAGCGGATCGGTGGGAAGGCCGCCGCCCTGGCCGGGCTGCTCGCAGCCGGATTCCCGGTACCGCCGGGGTTCGTGGTCACCGACGACGCGTTCACGCTGCCCGACCGTGCCTTCGACGCCGCAATCACCTTCGCGGTCGCCGAGCTGGGCAAGGGGCCGTTCGCGGTGCGGTCCTCGGCCGCGGCGGAGGACCTGGCGGATGCGTCCTACGCGGGGCTGTACGAGACGTTCCTCAACATCCCGGCCGACGACGTGCCGGCGGCCGTGCGCCGCTGCCACGCCGCCGCGACCGCCCCACGCGTGGTCGCCTACCAGCGCAGCCAGAGGGCCGCCCATACCGCCGGGCCTGGCATGGCGGTGCTGGTGCAGCCGATGATCCGGGCCGACGCGGCCGGGGTGGCGTTCACCGCCGACCCGGTTACCGGCGAGCGGGACCACGTCGTCATCACCGCCGTGCGGGGTCTCGGGGAGCGTCTGGTCGACGGGCAGGCGGTCGGTGACGAATGGACCGCACACGCCGGAACCGTCCACAGTGGTCGGATCACCGAGCACGCCATAGACGCCGCGCAGGCCACCGCGGTCGCCGAGCTGGCCCGGCGGGTGCAGGCCCACACCGGGGTACCGCAGGACATCGAGTGGGCCTACGCCGCCAGACGGTTGTGGCTGCTGCAGGCCCGGCCGATGACCGCGCTACCCGAGCCGGTCGCCTGGGATCCGCCCGGGCCGGGGGTGTGGCAGCGCAACTTCCGGCTCGGCGAATGGCTACCCGAACCGGTCACCCCGCTGTTCGCCGACTGGCTCCTGCCGGCCATCGAGGCCGGGTTCGCCGACGGGATGCGGGCCACCGCCGGCACCGTGTTCCCGTTCCCCAGCGCGATCGTCAACGGCTGGTTCTACGCCACCCCACAGCCGCGCATCCGCCCCGGCCGGCTGCTGGCCGCCGTGGCGGCCACACGGGGGCGGCTGCTGGCGTTCATGTACCACACCCTGATCCAGCCGCTGCGCAACCCGGCCGGCGCCGACGCCGCGGCGCTCGCCGGGCTGTACCGGCGGTGGCGCGACGACCTGCTGCCCGGCTACCGGGACCTCGTTGCGGCCGGCGAGGCCGAGGTACGCACCGCGGCGCCGCAGCGGCTTCTCGACATGGTCGACGAGATCGCCCGTACCGCCGGCGTGCACCTTGCGTACCTGGCCATCGTCGGCGGGTCGGCCTGGAAGATGGACAAGGCCCTGGCCCGCTTCGCCCGCCGATACCTGCCCGGCGTCCTGCCCGACGGCGTCACCGTACTACTGACCGCGCTGCCCGGCGCGGGTGGCGACCCGCCGCCGCACGCGGTGGTAAGCCTCGACTGGTGGCACGCCACCCTCGGCGAACACCACCCCCGCCCACCGGGCAGCGCCGTCGACCAACCCGGTCGCGAGCAGCCCTCCGCCAGGCGGCTCGCCGCAGAGGACGCCTGCCGCACCGCCCTCCCCGACCGGCCCCGGCTGGCCCGCCGGTTCACCACGCTGCTGGCCACCGCCCAGCGCTACGCCACGATCCGGGAGGAGCAGGCTCGGGCGCTGACCCTCGGATGGCCGCTGCTGCGCGCCGCCGCCCACCGCCTCGGCCACCTCCTGCACACCGCCGGGGCTATCGACGACCCGGACGAGGTCTTTTTCCTCACCCGTGCCGAGCTCACCGCCGGTCTCGCGCCGGCACCGCCGCGACTGTCCGACACCGCGGCCGCCCGCCACGTCGCGTGGCAGCGCCAACGACGCCTGCCCGCGCCGCTGAGCCTCGGCCGGGCGCCCCGATTCCTGCGCACCCTTCTTGGGCAGTCCCCGCCCGCCGGTACGCCCGATGGTGCGCTCGTCGGCCAGCCAGCCAGCCCCGGCCGGGCCACCGGCCCGGTGCGCATCATCCACGGCCTGGACGAGTTCGACCAGCTCGCGGCCGGGGAGATCCTGGTCGCCCCGACCACCACCCCGGCATGGACGGTACTGCTGGCCCGCACCGCCGCAGTGGTCACCGACGGCGGCACCATCGCCGCGCACGCCGCACTGGTCGCCCGCGAGTACGCCATCCCCGCCGTTGTCGCGACCGGCGACGCGACCCGCCGCCTGACCACCGGGCAGGTCGTCACCGTCGACGGCACCGCCGGCACCGTCACCCCCGCCTAAGCGTGCAACTGGCCGTGCCGGGCGCCGACGGCCGGCCGGACCGTTGGGCTAGTAACGGCCTTGAACCGAGGGGCAGCGATGAGTGGCCAGGGTGTGATCGTGAAGCGGTGCGGCTGTGTGCAGCCGGGTACGCGACGGCGGCAGGGGCGGGCGTGTCCGCGGCTGTCCGAGCGGGGTCATGGCAGCTGGTACTTCCACTGCTCGGTGACCACCATGTTCGGTGGGTGGAAGCGGGTCCGCCGGGGTGGCTACCTGACCCGCCAAGCGGCCGAGGCCGCCCGGGACGAGTTGTTGGAACGCTCGCGCGCCGAGCGCACCACCCAGACGTGAACGGTGGCGCGGTGGTTGCGTGGCCCGGCAGCCGGGAATCGGCAGCGCCCAGCCGCTGGTGCCCCGTGTGGGATCGATGTCGACCACCCCGTCCGGCGTGGTAACCAGCAGCCGCCCGTCGCGGCCCGTGCCTGGCCCGGTCGGGGCAGGCCAGCCCGGCTCGCCGAGCAGGACCGCCTCGGCTGTTACGCCAAGACCACCTCGACCGGATGCTCCCGGACGGTCGCGACGACATCCGCGGCGAACAACCTGGCCGGGCCACAGATGATCCGGTCCCGCACGAATGCGAACTGGCCTGGCATGCCCCGCCGCTCCAGGTCCCGGATCAGCGCGGTCTGCTCGGCGACAGTAGTGAAATGCGGCGCGGCCCGCCATGACGTGAACCCGCAACCAGCAGCCTCAGCGGCCCGCTGCACCGTCGGGTCCGCGAGCACCCGCACCCGGTGCCCACGCCGCACCAGCCGCGCGGCCAATCCCAGCTCCGGTGGGATCGTGCCGCCGCCGTCGATCGTGGCAAGCAGGAACCTGCCAGCGTGTATGCCCACATTGTCTGCCTCCCGCGACACGCCAACCATGCCCAACCTCCTCTCGCGGTAGATCGGCAACGGTGTCCCCGCGAGCGCGACACCATCTGGCCAATAAACGCACTCTCAAGCCGCGAGGCGTGCGGTCATAGCCGATGTGTGGGCGGTCCGCAACCGGGTCTGGTGCCACCATCGGAGCAGCATGCTTTCCGTCGCCGCTCGCGCCTCACCCGTTTGTGGATTGCGGAGCCCATGGGTGAGGTCGCGAGTGTCGAGTTCTGTCAAGCCGCTTTATCTGGGTCTGTTCTGGTTACTCGTTGTTGTTCTTTCCGCTCGATCGCCGCGAAGGCTGACCCGCCTATGATGAGCAATGCTCCACCAATGTGTCCGACGCTGGCAGCGTCATGCGGGTAGGCGATGGCGGCGATACCGGTGAGTACCGCCGCGGCACCCACGAAACGCCCTAGGAACCTGCCACCGCGTGGTTGAAGCGCCGCGAACAGGGCCATTGCGCCAAGCATCAGGTAGAGACCGACCATGTCGAAGGCCAGCTCTCCGCTCAGGTGTCGGGGGAGGCGGATCGCGTGAGAGATCAAGGCAATCGAGGCTATGAGGGCGAGTGCCAGTAGCCTTGAGTTCACCCGCATATTTGGTCGCAGAAGTTCACGTCGGCGCGGGCGGAGAGCGACCAGCGGCCCGTAGAGGAGGGTCAGGTTGACCAGGCTAAGAAGAGCGCTATTTCCGTCACTTTGAGGAGCCAGTAGCCCGGCGACGCCCCAAACGAGCTGGCCGATAGCGATCGCCCAGTAGGCGGCGACGTGGCGTCCGGCGGTCCACATCACGACGGCCACACCACCGAGCGACAGCAGCTTCCACACCGTGGAACTGGC
>DASYQM010000008.1:0-23044 GCA_036005525.1 Streptosporangiaceae bacterium | reverse complement strand
GCGTTCACCGTCCCGGCGGGGGGCAGGTCGGAGGTTTCCAACGCGTCGGGCAACGTGATCGCAAGCGGCCTGGCGGGCACGGTCACGCTGAGCACCGATTCGGGGGACATTCATGCTACGCGGATCTCCGGCCGCGCCACGATCACCGATCATTCCGGCGACATCGTTGTGACCTCCCTGTCCGCGGGCCGGGCGCTGATCATGAACGACTCGGGGAACATCACCGGCAACGACGTGTCCAGCCAGGCCCTGACCGCGCAGGACCATTCGGGGGACATCACAGTGGTGTTCACCAAGGTCCCGGACCGGGTCCATGTCAGCGACGACTCCGGCAACATCACCCTGGTGCTCCCGCCCGGGAAGGCCACCTACCGGGTCAGCGCGAGCACCTCATCCGGCTCGACCTCGATCAACGTGCCGCGAAGCCCGACGTCACCGCACGTGATCTCGGCGACCGACCAGTCGGGAAACATCACCATCGCCTCGTGAGCAGCCGGGGCCGCCCGGCGCCTGGCCGTGTCACACGCTGGCGAACGCGTCCTCCAGGATCGACAGGCCCTCCTCGAGCAGGTCCTCGCCGATCACCAGCGGGGGCAGGAACCGCAGCACGTTGCCAAACGTGCCGCAGGTCAGCGTGACCAGCCCGGCGGCGTGACAGGCCTTGGCCACCTTGCCGGTGGTGGCCGCGTCCGGCTCCAGGCTGCCCGGCTGGGCGAGCTCGATCGCGAGCATCGCGCCCCGTCCCCGGACGTCGGCGACGATCGGGTAGGTGTCGGCCAGCTTGCGCAGCCGGGGCAGCATGATCTCGCTGATCCGGCGGGCCCGCCCAGCCAGGTCCTCGGCCGCCATCGTCTCGATCGCGCCGAGCGCGCCCGCACAGGCGACCGGGTTGCCGCCGTAGGTCCCGCCGAGGCCGCTCGGGTGCACCGAGTCCATCACCTCGGCCCGCCCGGTGACCCCGGCCAGCGGCATCCCGCCGGCGATCCCCTTGGCCGTGGTGATCAGGTCCGGCACGACCCCCTCGTGATCGCAGGCGAACCAGTCGCCGGTCCGGCAGAAGCCGGTCTGGATCTCATCGGCGATCAGCAGGATGCCGTGCTGGCGGCAGAAGTCAGCCAGGCCGGGCAGGAAGCCGTCCGGCGGGACCACGAAGCCGCCCTCGCCCTGGATCGGCTCGATGATCAACGCGGCCACGTTGTCCTCGCCGACCTGCGCATGGATCAGCGTGGAAATGACGTCCAGGGCCTCCTTGGCGCACTGGCCGGGGCCGCCGGGCCAGCGCAGGGGATAGGCCATCGGCATCCGGTAGATCTCGCCGGCGAACGGGCCGAACTTGTCCTTATAGGGCATGTTCTTCGCGGTCAGCGCCATGGTGAGGTTGGTGCGCCCGTGGTAGGCATGGTCGAACGTGATGATGGCCTGGCGGCCGGTGGCGTGCCGGGCGATCTTGACCGCGTTCTCCACCGCCTCGGCGCCCGAGTTGAACAGCGCCGACCGCTTCTCGTGGCCGCCCGGCGTGCGCAGGGCAAGCTCCTCGCACACAGCGACGTACCCCTCGTAGGGCGTGACCATGAAGCACGTGTGGGTGAACCTGGCCGCCTGCTCGCGGACCCGTTCGGCGACCCGGGGCGCGCTGTTGCCGACCGAGACCACGGCGATGCCGGACCCGAAGTCGATGAGGGAGTTACCGTCGGCGTCCACGAGCACGCCGCCGCCGGCGGCGGTGATGAACACGGGCAGTATGTTGCTGACGCCGCGGGCGACCGCGCTCTCGCGCCGTGCGAGCAGCTCGCGGGAGGCGGGCCCGGGAATCTCGGTGACGAGGCGGCGTTGCTGGGGCAGATCGGGGCCGCCGGTGGCTGGCGAGTGCGTGGTCATAGACCCGACGTTAGCAACGCCCAAACGATTTCATCCACGAACAGCGGCCCAAAGAACGTCGCAGACCGCGAAACATGAGTACCCTGGTCCGGCCAACACAGGGAGCGGCGCCATGAGCGGAACCATGACTGACGAGGGCATCTTCTTCCTCATGCTCTTCCTGGCCCTGCTGCTGGTGCTGTTCATCTACGCGGTGATCCGGATGCCACCCGAGCTCGCGGAGTCACAGGAAGAGCCCGTGCTCGACCTGCCCGCGCCGCCCCCGTCGGCGCCGAGCGCCCCGGCCCCCCAGCCGCTGCCGGTCAGGCGGCCACGGACCCTCGCGCCCCCGGCCCCGGCCCCCGCATTCGGCGGGTCCAGCAACGGCGGCTATGCGGCCAGGCATGCCACCGTGGCGGTGCCCGTGATCACCCCGCCGAAGGTCTCCGGCGGGCCGCCGTGGGGACCGGCTCCGAAGCCACCGGGCCTGGAGTAGGCCGGTCCGCACGGGTTCCACGGCCCGGCCTTCGCGCGCACGGCTCCGGGCCGGTCGGCAACGGGGGTTGTTCGTAGCCCGTGACCACCCCCGGCCTGGCACCATATCCTTATGGTGATCCCCGTCCATGACATCAACCCGGTCCGCCGGACCCCCTGGGTCACCTACGCGCTGATAGCAGCCAATGTGCTGGTGCTGCTGCTGTTCACGCCGGGCGGGCTGCCCGGCACGGCCTCCTCGGCGGCCACCGTCTGTCAGCAGCAGGCGTTCTACGAACGGTACGGGGCGATCCCGCGCGAGCTGATCACGGACCGGCAGCTGCGGGAGGTGCCGACCGGCGGCGAGGTGGGCACCGCACAGGGACCGGCCTGCCTGATCGGCCGGCCGTCCTACCACAAGATCCCGCCGCTGTCGGTGCTCTACGCGATGTTCGTGCACGCCGGCTGGCTGCACCTGCTCGGCAACATGCTCTTCCTGCTGATCTTCGGCAACAACATCGAAGACCGCTTCGGCAGGGTGTTGTACCTGATCTTCTACCTGGCGTCCGGGTACGTCGCCACTTACGCTTTCGCCGCCATGAACTCGGGCTCGGTGCAGCCGCTGGTCGGGGCGTCCGGCGCGATCGCTGGCGTGCTCGGGGCGTACATCGTGCTCTACCCCAGGGCGCGGGTCTGGAGCCTGGTCCCGTTCCTCTTCTTCATACCGCTGCGTATCCCAGCCTGGCTGGTGCTCGGGCTGTGGTTCGTATTGCAGTGGGCCTACACGATCGGCCCTGCCAGCCCTGGCGGTGTGGCCTACGTCGCGCATGTGTTCGGCTTCGTGTTCGGGCTGCTGGTCGGCCTGATTGTGCGCGCGGCCAGCACCAGGCCGGGACCGGCGTACCGGCCGTGACGTGCGAAGATCGGACGGAGCGGACGCAGGCGTGAGCGCTGGTGGAAGCCGCACCGCCCGTCACTGGCCCGGCTCCGGTCATGGCTGAGCGGGGGCTCTTCAGCGGCGTGTTCGGCCGCGGCGACATTGACACCGGGGACCAGGCGTGGCTGGCGGCGATCGCGGCGGATGCGTCGGCGGCCGCGGACGCCGCTGCCGGGCTCGCCGCGGCGCACCGCGACACGGTGATGATCGGCCGGACCCTGCTGCAGCAGGCGGTCCCCGTGACCTTCGGCCTGGTCGCGGTCGGCTGGCTGACCGGCCTGGACGAAGCGCGCGCGAACCTGGACCGGGTGCGTGCCGGGCGCCTTGCGGTGCAATTCGGCGGCGCCGCGGGCACCCTGTCGTCCCTGGGCGCCGATGGCCCCCGGGTCGCCGCGCTGCTCGCCGAGGAACTTGGCTTGCCGCTGCCGGTGCTGCCCTGGCACACCGACCGGCTGCGGATTGTGGAGGTCGCCGCCTCGTGCGCCTGCGCCGCCGCCGCGCTCGGCAAGATCGCCAGAGACGTGACCCTGCTCGCGCAGCCCGAGGTGGCCGAGGTACGCGAGGGGGCGTGGGAAGCGCAGCGAGCGAAACGGGCGAGGGGAGCGGAGCGAGCGAAACGGGCGAGGGGAGAGGACCCCCGGCGGGGAGGCTCGTCGGCGATGCCGCACAAGCAAAACCCGGTCGCCGCGATCGCCGTCCTCGGCTGCACAGGCCGGGTGCCGGGACTGCTCGCCACCCTGGCCGCCGCCGCCGAGCAGGAGCACCAGCGGGCGGCAGGGGCCTGGCACAGCGAATGGGAGCCGTTCGCGGACCTGCTCGCCGGGCTGCGCGTGGACCCGGCGCGGATGAGGGCCAATCTCGACTCCGCGCGCGGGCTTCCGCTCGCCGAGCGGGTGGCCGGGCTGCTCGCCCCGGCCGTCGGGTCCGTCGCCGCCCACGACCTGGTCGCGTAGGCCAGCGCCCGGGCGGTCGCCGGCGAGACGACGTTGCGTGAGGCCCTGCTGGGCGTCGCCGACGTGCGGCGGCGGCTTGACCAGGCCGGCATCACCGCCACCCAGATCGACGCCGCGCTTGACCCCGCCAGTTACCTCGGAGCGGCCGGCGAGTTCACCGATGCCGCGCTGGCCGCGCACCGTGCGGCCGCGCTTGCCTGCCCGCGGGATGGGTAGTGTTCCTGCCCGGATGCACCCGCCACCGGCACCGGAGGCCAGCATGGACGACGCGACACGCGCGGCGCAGGGGATGACGGTCCGCCGGGAGGTGCTCGGCGACGCCCACGTCGACCGGGCCGTCGCCGGGACGACCGCGTTCACCGGGGACTTCCAGGACTTCATCACCCGGTATGCGTGGGGTGAGGTCTGGTCCCGGCCCGGCCTGTCCCGCGCCGAGCGCAGCATGCTCACGCTGACCGCGCTGGTCGTGCTGCGGCAGGAAGCGGAACTGGCCATGCACGTGCGGGCCGCCCTGCGCAACGGGCTCACCCCGGACCAGATCGCCGAAGTGTTCCTTCACGTGGGCATTTACGCGGGCATACCGGCCGTCAACCGGGCGTTTGCCGTGGCCCAGCAGGTAATGGCGGAAGCCGGATGAGTGGGCCAGGCCAGCTACCGGTTCCCGGCATCCCCTCGATACAGTGTCCGTATCCCGCACGATTGTGCTGATTGCGTCCAAACCAGATCGTCGCAATGACTTTAGTGAAAGGGAGAGGGCGGGGGAGGGAATGGCGGAGATCGTGTCACTTGCGGACGCCGTCGCCGCGGCCATCCGTGACGGCGACGCGGTGGCGATGGAGGGCTTCACGCACCTCATCCCGTTCGCGGCCGGGCACGAGGTCATCAGGCAGCGGCGTCGCGATCTCACCTTGATCCGGATGACCCCGGACGTGATCTATGACCAGCTCATCGGGGCCGGGTGCGCGAGCAAGCTGATCTTCTCATGGGGCGGGAACCCCGGAGTGGGGTCGCTGCACAGGTTTCGCGACGCTGTGGAGAACCGCTGGCCGGGGCCGCTCAAGCTGGAGGAACACAGCCACGCGGGCATGGCCAACCGGTATGTCGCCGGCGCCTCCGGGGTGCCCTTCGCGGTGCTGCGGGGATACCGCGGCACCGGCCTGGAGGGCCTGCCGGGGCTGGACGGCCAGCCGTCTGTGCGGCCGATCACCTGCCCGTTCACCGGGGAGACGCTGACAGCCGTAGCGGCGCTCAACCCCGACGTGGCGGTGATCCACGCACAGCATGCCGACCGGGCGGGCAACGTTCAGCTGTGGGGCATCACGGGAGTGCAGAAGGAGGCGGTGCTCAGCGCGCGGCGCGCAGTGGTCACCGTCGAGGAGATCGTGCCCGAGCTGCGCCCGCAGCCGGGCGCGATCGTGCTGCCGGGCTGGACGATCGATTACATCGCGCGGGTGCCGGGCGGGGCGCATCCCTCCTACGCGCTCGGCTACTCCCAGCGCGACAACGACTTCTACGTCGCCTGGGACGCCATCAGCGGGGAGCGGGAGACCTTCCGGCGGTGGCTGGAAACCGACGTCTTCAAGGACGGATCGGGATCATGAGCGCGTCCGACACCGCGGTGACCGAGGGCAGCACGTTCACCTCCGACGAGATCATGACTGCCTGTGCCGCCCGGACCCTGCGCGACGGCATGACCTGTTTCGTGGGCATCGGCCTGCCCAGCGCGGCGGCGAACCTCGCCCGGGCCACCCATGCCCCAAACCTGGTGCTGATCTACGAGTCGGGCACGATCGGCGCCAAGCCCGGCTGGCTGCCGCTGTCGATCGGCGACGGTGTACTCGCGGAGACCGCGGACGCTGTGGTGAGCGTGCCGGAGATCTTCAACTACTGGCTGCAATCCGGCCGGATCGACGTCGGCTTCCTCGGCGCCGCCCAGCTCGACCGGTTCGGCAACATCAACACCACCGTCATCGGCGCCCAGTACGCCGACCCGACGGTGCGCCTGCCCGGCGCGGGCGGCGCCCCCGAGATCGCCGCATCCTGCCGGGAGGTGATCATCGTGCTGCGGCAGACGCGCAGGTCGTTCGTGGAACGGGTCGATTTCATCACGTCCGTCGGCTACGGGGACGGGCCCGGGCACCGGGAGCGGCTCGGGCTGACCGGCGCTGGGCCGCGCAAGGTCATCACCGATCTCGGCGTGCTCGAGCCGGACCCGGTCACCCGCGAGCTGACCATGACCGGCCTCTACCCGGGGGTGACCACCGAGGAGGTGAGGTCCAGGACCGGCTGGGACCTGGCGGTCTCGGCCGACCTGCACGCGCTGGCGGCGCCGACCGGCCCAGAGCTCGCCGCGCTGCATGCCCTGCAAGCAATGACCCCCGCTTCCTGAGGAGCTCCATGCCCGCCCGCCCGCTCCCCGGCGCCGCGCTCGACCCGCCCGCCTACCAGCGGCCGGCGGGCGCGATCACGATCAGCGGGCGGGTGCTGGACGGGGTAGGCGCGCAGGTGACCGACGCGCTGGTCGAGACGTGGCAGGCCGGCCCGGATGGCAGGTTCACGCACCCCGACGACCAGCGCGGCAGGGGGGAGACAGCGGGATTCCGCGGGTTCGGCAGGTGCCCGACCGACGCGGCGGGCCGCTATTGTGTCATGACGCTGCGTCCCGGCCGGCTGCCGTCGGCCGGTGGCGGCCAGGAAGCGCCGCACCTGGATGTGTCGGTGTTCGCCCGGGGGCTGCTGGACCGGGTGGTGACCCGGATCTACTTCCCCGACGAGGGGGAGGCGAACCTGGCCGACCCTGTGCTGCGGGCCATCGCGGACCCCGGCCGCAGGGCCACGCTGATCGCCGCGGCGCAGCCCGGCCCGCCGGGCGAGTTCCGGTTCGACATCCGGCTGCAGGGCCCGCAGGAGACCGTCTTCTTCGAAGTCTGAGCACACGTGCCGGAGAGGAGCAGTGACGTGCCGGTAGTTGTACGGAACACCCCCCGAACCGACCTCGAGGTGGTCGGCGGCCTGGCGGACGCGGGGGTGGCGACGGTGCATGAGGCCCAGGGCCGCACGGGCCTGCTCCGCCCGGACATCCGCCCGATCTTCAGGCCGGCGCGCGTCGCTGGGAACGCGCTGACCTGCGAGGTGGCCCCGGGTGACAACTGGCCGATCCACGTCGCCGTCGAGCAGGCGCGGCCCGGCGACCTGCTCGTGGTCACCCCCACGAGCGCGTGCGACGACGGATACGTGGGCGAGCTGCTCGCCGGGAGCCTGCGGGCGCACGGGGTCAGGGGGGTGGTCATCGACGCGGGTGTTCGTGACGTGGCGGCCCTCACCGAGATGAGCTTCCCCGTCTGGTCCAAGGTGATCTCCGCGAAGGGCACGGTGAAGGAGACGCCGGGGAACGTCCAGACCCCCATCGTCTGCGCCGGCGCGCATGTCCGGCCGGGTGATGTGATCGTCGCCGACGACGACGGCGTCGTGGTCGTGCCGCGTGAGCAGGCCGCGACGGTGCTCGAGGCCGCCCGGAAACGGGAGGCCAGCGAGGCGTCCCGACGGCCCCGGCTGACCGGCGGCGAGCTGGGCCTCGACATCTACGACATGCGCGGCCGGCTCGCCGACCGGGGACTGCGCTACGTCGACTACGTGGACTCGCAGTGATCCAGACCGCCATCCCCTGCGCCGTCATGCGGGGCGGGACGTCCAAGGGACTGATGTTCCTCGCCGACAACCTGCCGGGCGACCGCGCGACACGCGACGCGGTGCTGCTCGCCGCGATGGGATCCCCGGACGAGCGGCAGATCGACGGCATGGGCGGCAGCCACCCCCTGACGTCGAAGGTGGCCGTGGTGAGTTTGTCGTCCCGCGACAATGCGGACGTCGAGTATCTGTTCCTCCAGGTCTGGCCAGACCGGGCGGAGGTCTCCGACAGTCAGAACTGTGGCAACATGCTCGCG
This sequence comes from Streptosporangiaceae bacterium, assembly GCA_036005525.1. Classification (GTDB taxonomy): domain Bacteria; phylum Actinomycetota; class Actinomycetes; order Streptosporangiales; family Streptosporangiaceae; genus UBA9676. The sequence continues at coordinate 14,879 of DASYQM010000008.1, read as the reverse complement.
GCCGTCGGGCCGTTCGCGATCGAGCAGGGGCTCGTGGCCGCGGCCGGGGAGGTGACCCCGGTCCGCATCTGGATGCGCAACACGCAGACTCTCGCCACGGCGCTTGTCCAGACATCGGGCGGGTGCGTCCGCTACGACGGGCCCGCGCGCATCGACGGCGTGCCGGGCACCCACGCGCCCATCCCCATCGAGTTCGCTGACGTGGCCGGATCGTCGTGCGGCGCGCTGCTCCCGACTGGGAACGTGACTGACGTCATCGAGGGAACGCGGGTGACCTGCATCGACAACGGCATGCCGGTCGTGTGCATCGCGGCATCCGACCTCGGGCTTTCCGGGCACGAGTCACCGGCCGAGCTCGAGGGCAATGCCGAGCTGACCCGGCGGGTCGAGGCGATGCGGCTCGCCGCCGGGCCCCTGATGAATCTCGGCGACGTCACCAGCGCGACGGTGCCGAAAATGAGCCTCCTGTCGCCCCCGGCGCACGGCGGCGCCATCTCGACCCGGACGTTCATCCCGCACCGGGTGCATGAGGCGATCGGGGTCCTGGGCGCGGTGTCCGTCGCCACGGCCTGTGTGCTGGCCGGATCCGTCGCGCACGCGATCGCGGTCATCGGCGATGCGGCCGAGGGCGCGACCGAGATCGAGGTCGAGCACCCCACCGGTTTCTTCACCGTCACCATCGAGGTGAAAGCGTCCGACGGCACGGTCGCCGTGACCAGGTCGGCGCTGCTGCGCACCGCCCGGCTGCTGATGCGCGGCGAGGTCTTCGTGCCGGCATCGGTGTGGAACCGGGGGGCCCCGCGGTGATTATCGACTGCCACGGGCACTACACGACCGCCCCGGGGCCGCACAGCGACTGGCGCCAAAGCCAGCTGGCGTCGTTCCGGGAGGGCCGCCGGGCACCGGACTACCCGGCCATCTCCGACGACGAGATCCGCGAGTCGGTCGAGCAGAACCAGCTCCGGCTGCTCCGCGAGCGCGGCGCCGACATGACGATCTTCTCGCCCCGGGCGTCCGCCATGGCCCATCACCAGGGCGACGAGCGGGTCAGCGGCGAGTGGGCGCGGGCGTGCAACGACCTCATCGCCCGCGTCGTCGGGCTGTTCCCGGCGACGTTCATCGGCGTCTGCCAGCTGCCGCAGTCACCCGGCGCCGCGCTTGACTCGTCCGTCGCCGAGCTCGAGCGCTGCGTCCTGGAGCTGGGGTTCGTGGGCTGCAACCTGAATCCGGACCCGAGCGGAGGGAAGTGGACCGCCCCGCCGCTCACCGACCGGTACTGGTATCCGGTCTTCGAGAAGATGGTCGAGCTGGATGTGCCCGCCATGGTGCACGTCTCGAGCAGCTGCAACCCCGTCTTCCACGCGACGGGCGCGTACTACATCAACGCCGACACGACGGCGTTCATGCAGTTCATCCAGGGCGATCTGTTCACCGACTTCCCGGACCTGCGCCTGGTGATCCCGCATGGCGGCGGTGCCGTCCCGTACCACTGGGGCCGTTACCGCGGGCTCGCCGACATGCTGAAGAAGCCGCCGCTGGGCGAGCACGTCATGCGGAACGTGTTCTTCGACACGTGCGTCTACCACCAGCCCGGCATCGACCTGCTCTTCGAGGTCATCGACACCGGCAACATCCTGTTCGGGTCCGAGATGGTGGGCGCTGTCCGCGGGATCGACCCCGAGACCGGCCACTACTTCGACGACACGAAACGGTACATCGACGCGCTCGGCCTGCCCGAGGCCGAGCGCGTGATGGTGTACTCGGGCAACGCACGGCGGGTGTACCCGCGCCTCGACAAGGTCCTGCGCGAACGGGGACTGTGATGGCCACCACATTCACCCCGGACGCCGACTGGCTCGCGTTCCACCCGAACCCCAGCAAGCCGGGCTACACCCCGCCCCCGGGCGCCGTCGACGCCCACTGCCACGTGTTCGGCCCGGGCGACATCTTCCCCTACGCGCCGGAGCGGAAGTACACGCCGGCCGACGCCGGGAAGGAGCAGCTGTTCGCGCTGCGCGACTTCCTCGGCTTCGAGCGCAACGTCATCGTCCAGGCGACCTGCCACGGTGCCGACAACAGCGCGATGGTGGACGCGCTGCTCGCGGCCGGCGGCCGGGCACGGGGCGTGGCGACGGTCCGGCCCGGCGTCTCCCGGGCCGAGCTCGCCGACCTCCACGCGGCGGGTGTCCGCGGCATCCGCTTCAACTTCGTGAAGCGCCTCGTCGACCCCAAGCCGGATGACCATTACCGTGGCCTGGCCGACCTGGTTGCCGAGCTCGGCTGGCACATCGTTGTGTACTTCGAGGCCCCGGACCTGGCTGAGCGCTGGCAGCTGTTCACGAGCCTGCCGACGATCGTGGTCGTGGATCACATGGGCCGGCCCGATGTGTCGCAGCCGCTCGACAGCCCTGGGTTCGCGCGGTTCACGCGCTTCATGCGAGAACACGAGAACGTCTGGTCCAAGGTGAGCGGCGCGGAACGCCTGTCGGTTTCCGGCCCGCCAGAGTACGCGGACGTCGTTCCCTTCGCACGCCACATCGTGCAGACGTTCCCCGACCGGGTCATCTGGGGAACCGACTGGCCGCACCCGAACATGAAGAGCCACATGCCCGACGACGGCAACCTCGTCGACGTCGTCCCGCGCATCGCCCCCACCGATGACCTGCAGCGCCGGCTGCTGGTCGCCAACCCGCTGCGCCTGTACTGGGAGGCCCGATGACGGCGTACAGCTCAGAGTTCGATGACATCCCCGGCACCCGGGTCTTCACCGCCCAGCGCGCGAAGCAGGGCTACCACCTGAACCAGTTCTGCATGAGCCTGATGAAGCCGGAGAACCGGGAGCGGTTCAAGGCCGGCGAGCGGGCGTACCTCGACGAGTGGCCGATGACCGAGGCCCAGAAGCAGGCCGTGCTCGACCGCGACTACAACGCGATGCTCGACCTCGGCGGCAACATCTACTTCCTGGCGAAGATCTTCGCCACCGACGGCCTCAGCTACGTCCAGGCGGTGAGCACGATGACCGGCATGTCCGTGCCGGACTACCAGCAGATGATGCTGGGCGGCGGGCGCTCGCCGGACGGCTGGCGTTCCGTGAAGGAAGGGAAGTGACATGGCGCGCATTACGGCAGGCTTGACCACCAGCCACATCCCGGCCATCGGCGCGGCGATCGACCTTGGTAAGACCCAGGAGGACTACTGGAAGCCTCTGTTCGCCGGGTACGAGTGGACCAAGAAGTGGGCCGCCGAGAACGTCCCCGATGTGGTGATCCTGGTCTACAACGACCACGCGTCCGCGTTCACCCCGGAAATGGTCCCCACGTTCGCGCTCGGCTGCGCCGACGAGTTCAAGCCGGCCGACGAGGGGTACGGCCCGCGCCCGGTGCCCGTGGTGCAGGGTGCACCTGACCTCGCGGCCCACCTGGCGCAGTCGCTCATCCTCGACGAGTTCGACCTCACCCTGCTGTACAAGCTCGACGTCGACCACGGCCTTACGGTGCCGCTGTCCCTGGTCTACGGCCAGCCGGACGCGTGGCCGGTGCGGGTCATCCCGCTGGCCGTGAACGTTGTGCAGTACCCGCCCCCCACCGGTCACCGCTGCTACCTGCTGGGCCAGGCGATCCGCCGGGCCGTGCAGAGCTACGGCGTGGACCTCACGGTCCACGTCTGGGGCACCGGCGGCATGAGCCACCAGCTGCAAGGGCCACGCGCGGGCTTCATCAACTCCGCGTTCGACCGCGCATTTCTCGACCGGCTGGTCGCCGACCCGGACGGCCTGGCGCTGGTCCCGCACATCGAGTACGTGCGTGAGGCGGGCTCCGAGGGGATCGAGCTGGTCATGCAGCTGATCATGCGCGGCGCCATGGGCGCCAGGGTCGAGGAGCTCTACCGCTTTTACCACGTCCCGGGATCCAACACCGCCGTCGGGCACATCGTGGTTCGCCCCTCCGATGGGACCAGCCGCTCCCGCCAGGAAGAGAGCTGACCCATGCGGATCGCACTTGCCGGGGCCGGCGCCTTCGGCACCAAGCACCTCGACGGCCTCGCGGTCATCGACGGCGTCACCGTCACGTCCGTGGTCAGCCGCAGGCTGGAGCAGGCCGAGGAGGTGGCGCGCAAGTACGGAGTCGGCCACGCCTCGACGGACCTGGACGAAGTCCTCGCCCGCGACGACGTCGACGCCGTCATCCTGTGCACCCCGACCCAGCTTCACGCGCGGCAGGCCATCGCCGCGATGCGTGCGGGCAAGCACGTCCAGGTCGAGATACCGCTGGCGGACAGCTGGGCGGGCGCGCAGGAGGTCGATCGCACGGCGCGGGAGACCCGGCTGGTCTGCATGGCCGGGCACACCCGCCGGTTCAACCCGTCGCACCAGTGGATCCGCCACCGCATCGCCGCTGGCGAGCTGTCGATCCAGCAGATGGACGTGCAGACCTACTTCTTCCGCCGCAAGAACCTGAACGCCCTGGGCGAACCCCGAAGCTGGACCGATCACCTCCTCTGGCATCACGCCGCGCACACCGTCGACCTGTTCCAGTACCAGACCGGCGAAGACATCCAGATCGCCCATGCTGTGCAGGGGCCGATCCACCCCGAGCTCGGCATCGCGATGGACATGTCCATCCAGCTGCGCACCCCCGCGGGCCGCATCTGCACGCTCTCGCTGAGCTTCAACAACGACGGGCCGCTCGGCACCTTCTTCCGCTACATCTGCGACAACGGCACGTACATCGCCCGGTACGACGACCTGGTCACCGGGCGTGAGGAGCCGGTCGACGTGTCGGGGGTCGACGTCTCCACCAACGGCATCGAGCTGCAGGACCGCGAGTTCGTCGCGGCGATCCGCGAAGGGCGCGAACCGAACTCCAGCGTGCGCGACGTCCTGCCGTGCTACCGGGTGCTCGGCGAGCTGGAGACCCAGCTCGCCGGTCAGCGGTAGCCAGATGGCCGAGCGGCTGGTCGCGTCGCTTCAGGGGCCGGCGGGCGCGCCGGTGGTGGTGCTCGGCAACTCGCTCGGCACCACCCGCGAGCTGTGGGAGCCGCAGGTGGGAGCGTTGGGCGGCCGGTTCCGGCTGCTGCGTTACGAGCACCGCGGGCATGGCGGCTCCCCGGCCCCGCCCGGCCCGTATGCTCTCGCCGACCTGGCCGCCGACGTGCTCCAGCTGCTCGACGACTTCGGGATAGCGGCGGCCTCCTACTGCGGCATCTCGCTGGGCGGGATGATCGGAATGTGGCTGGCGGCGCACGCGCCGGAACGGATCGACGCGCTCGGCCTGTGCTGCACGTCCGCCCACCTGCCGCCGGCGCGGATGTGGGAGTCCCGGGCGGCGCAGGTGCGGGCCGCGGGCATGGCGGCCATCTCCGGGCAGGCGGCGGGACGGTGGTTCACCGCTGCCTTCGCCGAGCGTGACCCGGCGACGGTGGCCGGGTTCGTGACGACGCTGGAACGGGTGAGCCCGGAAGGGTATGCGGGCTGCTGCGAGGCGATCGCGGCGATGGACCTGCGGCCCTCGCTCGCGCGGATCTCCGCGCCGGTGTTGGTCATCGCCGGGGCGGAGGACCCGGCGACGCCCCCCTGGCACGGCGCCCGCATCGCCTCAGCCGTCGGCCGTTCCCGGCTCCGGGTTATCCGCGGCGGCGCGCACCTCGCCAATGTCTCCCAGCCCGGCGAGGTCACTGCCGCCCTCATGGAGCACCTGACCAGCCCCTGACACAGGCTGCCCGCCGAGCAGCACCCGGGTGAGCTGGTTGCGGGTGTCGAGCAGCTGGTCGAGGGCGGTGGCCATGTGCGCATCGGTGACCGTGAGCGGCTTGCCGGCCACCTCATCCGCCGACTCGTCGGCGGCGCTCAGGGCGGCGCGGCGGAGCAGTTCCTTCATGAACGAGGCGGTCACGCCCTCGGTGCGGCTGATCACCGTGTCCGGCTCGGACAGCTCGAGCCGCAGCCTGCCCTGGTAGAGGTGGAGCAGCCGGAGCCGGGCGTCGGCGTCGGGCACGGGCAGCAGCGCCGCGTGGTCCACCCGCCCCGGCCGCTCGGCGAGGGCAGGCTCGAGCAGGTCGGCCCGGTTGGTGGTGAGCAGGAACGTCACATCCAGGTCCTGGCCGAGCCCGTCCATCTCGTTGAGCAGTTGGAACAGCAGCGGGTGCGTGCCCTCGCCGAACTCCCGCTGCTCGGCGATGAGGTCCACGTCTTCCACCACGATCACCGACGGCTGCAGCGTCCGCGCCACCGAGCAGGCCTCGGCGATCAGGCGCAGCGCTTTCCCCGAGAGCAGCATCACCGTGACCCCGGACAGCTGACCGAGCAGGTAGCGGATCGTGTGGGTCTTGCCGGTGCCGGGCGCGCCATGCAGCAGGACGCCTCGCTTGAGGTGCTGGCCGCTGGCGAGCAGCCGGCCGGCATGCCGGGCGACCCCGAGCACCTGCCGCTCGATGCCGTCGAGTATGTCTGATGGCAGGATCACCTGCTCGCGGGCGACCTGCGGCCGGGTCTGAAAGCTCAGCAGGGCGCCGCCGTCATACTCGAACACCTCGCCGCCGAACTCGATGACGTGGCCGCGGAACACGTTATGGGCGATGCTCAGGCGGCGGATGTCATCGATGGCCCGCTGGGCCCGCTCGGCGCCGTCGGCCACCGCCTCGACGGTGACGCCCTGCCCCGAACCCCGCTCGTGAGGCCCCCTGACCAGCAGCGCGATCGGGCCCTCGGGATCGGTGACCAGGTAGAGCGCGCACTGCACGCAGGCGAGCGTGACCCCGCCCGGCCCGGCGGGCAGCGAGTCCGTGGTAACGCTGCCCAGGCCCAGACCCGGCTGCCAGGAGCCGGGCTGGATCAGATCGGCCAGCCCGAACACGCGATGGTGGAAGCCGGTGAGCCCCGAGACCTCATGCTCGCGGCCGGGTTCGGCGAGCCAGGCGTCCAGGCCGGCCTGGACGTTCACGTGGTCGTAACGCGGCCACGACCCGCTGGCCACCGGCAGAGTGCCCGGCTGCCCACCGAGGTGGTCAGCCAGCAGGCGCCGGACCGAGGCATCCTCGGCCCTGGCGATGTGGACCACCTGCCGCACCAGGCGCCGGGCGAGCCTGCCGACGTCGGCGAGCTCGGGGCGATCGCCGCCCTCGGCCACCGCTTGCTGTACCACCGGAATTCCCCGGACAGGAGGCGTATACCCGAGCCAGCCGCGGCTTCGCATGCCGCCAGGATAGGCGCCTGGTGCGGTGTCAGCCCATCAGTTCCCGGGCGGCCGCCTCGATGCTCTGCTGGGAGAGCAGCACGGCGTCCGCCGCGTCGCCGAGCGGGACGAAGCTGTCCTCGCTCGTCACCCTCCTGACCCAGCCGCCGAAGCGGTCATCGGCGAGGATGGAGAGCACACCTTCCGACACCCCCGCGGTGCGCCGGGTCTCATCCGCGATCAGCACCCGCCCGGTCGCCCTCGCCTCGCGCAGGATGTCCTCGGCCGGCAGCGGCGCCAGCCAGCGCAGGTCCACCACCCGGGACGTGATTCCCTCCGGCATCAGCCGGGCCGCCGCCCGCAGGCTGAGCCGCAGCCCGTTGCCGAACGTCATGATCGTCAGGTCGGTGCCGTCCCCGTGTGTCCGGGCCCGGCCGACCGGCACGTGCCCGGGCGCCCAGCCTTCGGGCGGCTCGTAGGTCGCGCGCCACCCGTCGTCCTCCCGTTTGTACACGTCCCGCGCGTGGTAGAGCGCGATCGGTTCCAGGAACACGCAGACGCTGCCGTCGGCGGCCGCGGTGGCCAGGCACGTCCGCAGCATCGCGGCGGCGTCCTCGGGCCGGGCGGGTGAGGCGATGATCAGGCCGGGGATGTCCCGCAGCGCTCCGATCGCGTTGTCGTTGTGGAAGTGCCCGCCGAAGCCTTCCTGGTAGGCGTAGCCGGCGACCCGCGCTACCAGCGGGTTGCGGTACTGGCCTTGGGAGAAGAACGACAGGGTCGCGGCCTCGCCGCGGATCTGGTCGGCGGCGTTATGCAGGTAGGCGAGGTACTGGATCTCCGGCACGGGCAGCAGCCCGGCCAGGCCGGCGCCCAGCGCCAGGCCGAGTATGGCCTGCTCGTCCAGCAGGGTGTCGAATACCCGCCCGGCGCCGAACCGGGACAGCAGGCCCCTGGTCACCCCGTACACCCCGCCCTTGCGGGCGACATCCTGGCCGAACACCATCATCTCCGGCCGGGCCGCCAGCGCATCGGTGAGCGTGGCGTTGATGGTCTGCGCCAGGGTGAGAGGGCCGGCCGACTCGGGCAGGCGGCCGCCGAAGACGGCGCGCCGCTTGTCCTCGTCGGCCGTGGCCAGGATCGCATCGGCCCAGACGGCGTCCGGGTTGCGCGGCGCCAGCGGCGCCATCACCTGCTCCGCGGTCGCCAGCCGCGGGGCGCCGGCTATCTCCTGGGCGCGTTCCAGGATCCGGGCGCGGCCGCGCTCGTAGCGGTCCAGCACCTCGGCCGGGGTGAGCACGCCCGCCTCCACGAGCAGCCGGGCGGTGCCGACCAGGGGGTCGGCGGCCAGGTCGGCGGCGACGTCGTCGCGGTCACGGTAGCCGACCTCGGCGTCCGCTCCCGCGTGTCCGCCGAGGCGGACCATCGACAGGTGCAGGAACACGGGGGAGCGGTGGTGCCTGGCCAGCGCGGCGGCGGCCAGCGTGGTGTCGTAGACGTCGGCGAGGTCGGACCCGTCGGCGTGGAAGTAGGTGATGCCGGGCCGGCCCGAGACGGCGGCCTCGACCCAGCCGGGCGGCGTGCGCACGCTGATGCCCAGGCCGTTGTCCTCGCACACGACCAGCAGCGGGAGCGGCAGGCGCTGGTACGCGCAGTACCCGGCGGTGTTGAGCGCCCCCACCGCTGTGGAGTGGTTGATCGAGGCATCGCCCAGGCTGGCGACGACGATCGCGTCGGCGGGCCAGCGGCTGGCGGTGCCCAGCCGGGCGGCGCGGCCCTGCGCGAAGGCGAGCCCGACCGCGCGCGGCAGATGCGAGGCGATGGTGGAGGTCTGCGGGATGATGTCAAGGTCGGCGCGGCCGAACACCTTGTGCCGCCCGCCCGCGATCGGCTCGGCGGCCGCCGCGACCAGCCCGAGCAGCACGTCCCGCACGCCGTCCCGGGGCGGGGTGGCGTCGGCGGCACGCACCTGGTAGAACGCCCCGGACCGGTAGTGCAGCAGCGCCGGGTCGTCCTTCCGCAGCGCCGCCGCGACCGCCGCGTTGCCCTCGTGGCCGGAAGAGCCGATGGTGTAGAAACCGGCCCCGATCTTGCGCAGCCACCGGGCGGCCAGGTCGAGATGCCGGCTGGCGAGCTGGGCATCGAACAGCTCCAGGCAGCGCTGCCCGGTCAGCGCCGAGCCCGGCCGGACGGCGCCGGCCAGATCCCGGTCGGCGAACGAAGCCGGCGGGCTGGCCGCCCGCAACTTCAGGACCGAGTCGGCGAAATGCTGCTCGGCTTCGTCGCGGTCGGCCGCCGGGTGGCTCATGGTGTCTACGGTAAAGCCGCGACGGAACTGCGCCAGCGGAACCGGCCTGACGGGCGGTCCCGCGGCGGACCTGGCGGTGGCGCTACCGGCCACCCCCGCCAACTGCCGGGGCGGCGCACGGGGGAGGATCGGGGGAGTGCCGACCACTCCCGTCGTTTGAGGAGGCCCCATGCTGCCCTGGTCCGCAGAGCTGGCCGGACGGATCGACGAGCAGGTGATCACCAGCGAGCTGCTGCGGGCGAACCCGCTCGGCGACCCCTGCGAGCGGCCGGTCTGGGTCTACCTGCCGCCAGGCTACGACGACGAGCCGGCCCGTTCCTACCCGTCGGTGTACGTGATCCAGGGCTACACAGGCCACGTCGCGATGTGGCGCAACCGGTCGGCCTACCGGCAACCATTCCCCGAGACCGCCGACGCGGTGTTCGCGGGCGGGCAGGCGCCGCCGGCCATCGTGGTCTACGTCGACGCCTGGACCGCCTACGGCGGCAGCCAGTTCGTCGACTCGCCGGGCACCGGCCGCTACCACTCCTACCTGTGTGACGAGGTCGTGCCCTGGGTGGATGGCCGGTACCGCACGGTGGCCGACGCCGGGCACCGGGCGATCATGGGCAAGTCCAGCGGCGGGTTCGGGGCGATGATCACGCCGATGCTGCGGCCGGACCTGTTCGGCGCGCTGGCCACCCACGCGGGCGACTCACTGTACGAGTTCTGCTATGTGCCCGACTTCGGCAAGTGCGTGCGTCACCTGCGCGACTACGACGGGGACATCTGGCGCTGGTGGGCCGACTTCCGGTCCCGTACCTCCTTCACCAAGGAGGCTGACATGGACCTGCTCATGCTGCTCGGCGTGGCGGCCTGCTTTTCTGCGGACCCGGACGGCACCGTCGAGCTGCCGTTCGACCCGCGGACGGGGATGCTGCGCCCGCAGGTGTGGCAGCGCTGGCTGGACTGGGACCCGGTCCGGATGGTGCCCCGTTACGCCGACCGGCTGAGGTCGCTGCGGGCGATCTGGATCGACGCCGGGACCAGGGACGAATGGTTCCTCGACGTCGGGGCGGAGGCGTTCCGGGCGGCGCTGCGGGAGGCAGGCGTGCCCGACGAGGTGATCCACTTCGAGTTGTTCGACGCCAGTCACATGGCGATCGACTACCGCTACCCGCTCTCGCTCGCCTGGCTCTGCCAGCGCATCGCGCCCTGACCGCGCCGCTCGGCCAGCACGAAGGAGATCCGGCACGTGAGGCTTGCCACGATTGCCACAGCCCAGGGCGCACGGCTGCACGTCAAGGGGCGCTCCGGCTACGTCGACGTGGCCGACGCCACGGGCGATCCCCGGATGTCCGCACTGAACTACGTGCTCGGCGCGGGGGAGCGGGCCATGGCCGACATCCGCGGGCTCGCCAGCCATGACGGGCGCGAGGTCGCGCCCGCCGACTTCGCCGCCGCGGTCCCGGCCCCGCCGCGGATCCTCTGCCTGGGGCTGAACTACACCGAGCATGCGCTGGAGGGCGGCCGGGCGGTGCCGACCTGGCCGGACGCGTTCGTGCGCGGCGCCGACAGCGTGCTCGGCCCCTACGCGGACCTGGTGAAGCCCGCCCTCACCAGCAGGTTCGACTACGAAGCCGAGCTCGGCATCGTGATCGGCGCCGGTGGCCGCTACATCCGGGCCGAGGACGCGCTCGACGCCATCACGGGTTTTGTGGTGCTCAACGACGCGTCGTGCCGCGACTGGCAGCGGGCGGCCACCCAGTGGACGGCCGGGAAGAATTTCGTGGGCAGCATGCCGGTCGGGCCCGAGGTGGTGACCACCGACGAGGTGGACGTCAGCGACCTGGCCATCAGCTCAACCCTCAACGGGACCGTGATGCAGTCGGCGCGTACCTCGCAGATGATCGTCGACGTCCCGGCGACCGTGGAGTTCTTCTCTTCCTTCACCCATCTGGCGCCAGGAGATGTCATCGCCACCGGCACGCCGGGCGGTGTCGGCTTCGCCCGGACGCCACCGGTGTGGATGGAGCCCGGCGACGTGATCGAGGTCACCGTCGAGAAGCTGGGCACCATCCGCAACCGCATCGTCGCCGAACAGGACGCCCCCGCCGACTGGCGCTGGCGGCCCGGCGAGAGGCCGGTCAGCGGGCGCTGACCGAGCGGACGCCTCCCCGCCACCCACCGGGCGCTGACCGAGCCGGGCGCCTCCCCGCCACCCAGATCGCGTCGGGTCGGCGTAACATCGGTTGGCATGTCGGGTCAGGGCAGTGTGGCCGCCAGCGAGGTACCTCCGCAGACCGTCCAGTACCTCCAGGTGCAGACCACCACGGACTCGCGGGTAGAAGCGATGGAGCTCGCCCGCGGAGCCGTCGAAGAGCGGCTCGCCGCCTGCGCCCAGGTCGCCGGGCCCATCGCGAGCACGTACTGGTGGGAGGACGGGATCGAGCGTGCCGAGGAGTGGCTGCTGCTGCTCAAGCTCCCGGCCACGGGGTACCAGGCACTCGCGGACTTCCTGGTGCTGCGGCACAGCTACGACGAACCGGAGATCGTCGCGACACCGATCGTCGCGGGCTCGGACGCCTACCTGAGCTGGATAACGGAGGAGACGCGCCCGGCCCGCCAGGCGTGACCACTCAGCTGGAGGGGACGACGATCCCGTACTCGTGGATCTTCCGGTAGATCGTTGCCCGGGACATACCCAGCGACTCGGCGGTCCTGGCCTTGTTGCCGCGGTACGCCAGCAGTCCCTGGACGATCGCGTCACGTTCCATCGACTCCAGCGGGCTGAGCAGGCGGCGGCTTACCGTCCAGCACTCCGGCGGCAGGTCGTCCGGCTGGATCGCGCCCGACCGGCGGTGCCTGGCGACCCTTCTGAGCACGTCCCAGAGCTGCTCGATGTTGCCGGGCCAGCGTGACCGCAGCAGCAGCTTCATCGCCTCGGGAGAGCAGGTCAGCCTGGCCTGCTGGCTGAGTTTGGCCAGGAAGAAGGGCACCAGCTCGTGCAGGTCCTCGATGTGGTGACGCAGCGGGGCCAGTTCAACGCTGCTCGGGAAGTGGCGCAAGACCTTGGTCAGGTCCGCGTCGCTGCGCTTGCGGCTCAGCGTGACCACCACCCGCACCGAGCCCTTCCTGTCGTCGGCCCGGGCCTCCTGTAGCGCACACGACAGCGTGTTCAGCTGCCTGGCACCCAGCAGGTTGATGTGCCGGAGGACCACGGTGCCGTGGCTTTCGAGCAGCTCCCGGCGTGCCTGCACCAGCCAGTCGTGCTCGGCGGCGTCGGCGGCGTCGAGCACGCTCAGGCGCCCCGCCGGATCGTGGCGCTGCTGCACGGCCCGGAGCACGGCGAGTTTCCCGACGCCTGGTTCGCCCTCAAGAGCGAGCCATTCGCCACTGTGGTAGACGGCCTCCACCTGGCTGCAGCCACGCAGCCAGAGCGGGGCAGAGCCGACCAGGCCGGGAAGAAACATCGGCTTCTTGGCGCCGGCGTCAGCGACGTGCCGCGCCGCGGCGTGCTCGATCAGCTTGACGTAGACGACCCCGTCGGAAGGCGGCCCGTCCGATGACAGCGGCCGGCAATGCACCCGGGCACGGGTCCCGGTGGGCAGCGTGACGGTCACCGCGCCGGAGCGGCGGCTGGCGAGCACCTCGGCCGCGTGGCCGAGCACGGCGGCCTGGTCCCCGGGGTCGAGCACCTGCCGGGCGGAATCGTTCATCATCACCACGTCGCTCGACATCGCCAGCACGATCCCGCTGGTGTGCCGGCATGCCCGCAGGTACTCCTGCAGAAGCCGGCTTTCCCGGGCGGTGCTGTCGTTCAGCAGGGCACTGGTGATCTGGTCGGCGGTGGTCTTGACGAGCGCGACGAGCAGCGCATCCGCATCCTTGCGCCAGCAGGTCAGGTCCACCGCGCCGAGCAGCTTCCCGGTCAGCGGGTCATTGATCGGGACTCCGGCGCAGCCGAATATCTCCAGGTCCTCCGCATAGTGCTCATGGCCGAACACGTGCGCGGGCTGGCCCCCTTCCAGGGCCGTCCCGATCCCGTTGGTGCCGACCCGCTCTTCGGCGTAGCTGAAACCCGGGGCGAGCTGGACGCTGTCCAGGCGGCGTTCGAGGTCGCTGTCCGCCGTCATGCGGCTCAGCACCACGCCGGCCGCGTCGGTCAAGATCACGCTGATGGGCTGCCCGCCCAGGTGCTCATGCAGGTTCCGCAGCACCGGCACGGCGTTGCGGGTCAGGGGGGTGTCAAGGTTCGGGTCCCGGACGTAGGACAGCTCAACGCGGTCGGCCGCGACTTTCCAGTCCCGGGACCGCCACCATGAGGCGAGTATGGGCTCGCGCACATCACTCGGGGCAACCGGTTCGCTGGTGAGGAACCGCTCCCGTGCCTCCGCCAGCCGGGCGCTACCACTCGAGGGGGGCAAGGGCGCTGAGGGCACCATCGCGCCTCCCGTGCCTCCCCGGTTGCCAACAGGGACCCGCGGCTAGCCCGCCGGGGCCGGGCGTGCCGAGGTCGCGTCGTATCGTATGACCACCATAAGTGGGCCGTTACCGTTTTGTGTCTCATGTTGAGACCGTTTTTTCGTCGTTGGTACCGTTTGATGCCGTCACGTTGGCTCCCTTGCCATCAGGCGATACCGGGGAGGTGGTGCCATGGATCAGCCAGGGGCACCCCGCGGGGAGACCTACGATCAGTCGGCGACGCCCGGCGGTGAGACGTTCAACCCGTGGAGCGTCGTCAACCTGGTGTTTGAGCACTTGGCCGAGCAGGGTCTTCATCCGGTGCTCGGGGAAACCGGCGATCCCGGCCCGCCAGCGGCCGACCTGCTGCGGGCGCTGGGCATCGAGCCTGCGCCCGAGGGCAACCGCCGGGATTCCCAGCAGATCCAGGACCATCTCGCCGCGATCCGGAACGCCGTCTTCGGCGACAGCTGATTTTCCGGCGCCGTCCCCGGTCGGCGGCCGGTCCCGCTGTGGGCGCTTCGTCCGGAATGTGTCTCATGTTGAGAGCCCAGCCGCTGCTCAGCTGGGTTGTGATGCAGAACATAGGGACTTGTGGCCGGGTAGGCGTGTGCGCACTCGCTGGCAGGCGGGGCGTCCACGCCGGTGCGGCGGACGGGGCATCCTGCCCGCCGCCGTCGGCCGGCGGTAGACCCCGGGAAGCCGGGGGAAAGGGGTGACGATGAGTCGCCAGAGTGTGGCAAGGGCTCACCAGAAGATCCAGGAGCTTTCCTGGGAGCCCATGTATCACGAGCCGGTAGCCCAGTACGGCACCGACTATTCGTTCCAGAAGGCGCAGAAGAAGGACCCGCTGAAGCAGGTCCTTCGCTCGTACTTCCCGATGCAGGAGGAGAAGGACCACCGGGTCTACGGCGCCCAGGACGGGGCCATCCGGGGCAACATGTTCCGCCAGGTGCAGGAGC
>DASYQM010000007.1:0-33537 GCA_036005525.1 Streptosporangiaceae bacterium | reverse complement strand
ACCTCGCCTCATGCTAAATGGCGAGGCTCGCGGTACTCCTGCAGTTCAGCCGTCGCCGCGCCGCTTATCCAGCCGTCCCGCGAAATACGTCGCGGACACGGCAACCACCACAGCGAGACCCAAGAAAGACGAAATCCAGGCTGGCTGCGACGGCAAAGCCAACCGCCACGCAGAGCGCGACTACCGCCAGGACCACCGCGACCCAGCTCTTTGCACTCACAACACCCTCCGCAGGTACTCGCGGACTGGCTCATGAAATGCCGGGCTTTGGCTCGTCCGTCCCAGCCTGGCTGAGCCAGCGGACACCGGCCAGCTCGTCCGTCGCCGCGGCGCCGACCCCGCTCACGGGCTGCGCTGCTACCTAGACCATCGCACGCCTGGTCACCGGGTGCGTGCGCTTTCCGAGGACTGCCCGGCATTCACCAGGAGACGGGCCCGGTTGGCGGCTACTGCTCGCGATCGCGGCGAAGCCGCTCAATGACCTCGTCCGGGCTCTCTGTTGAGACCCGGATCATCGCCCGCACCGCGTCGGCCAGGGCCACGCGCGGCACATCCAGCTCGATCGCCGCCGAGTGCGCCCACCGGGTGAGCTGCCGGTAGAGCTCGGGGCTCAGGTCCAGGGTGATCCTGACCGGCTTTGAGCGGATCGCGGTCTTGCCGGCCGGACGGACGCCGGGTTCTTTGCGGCTCGTCGCGGCGGCAGTCATCTGTGCTTTGCGCCGCTCCCGCTCTGTGGTCATAACGGTACCTTCCCGAGAGGAACGCATCGCTCGATAAGGTCGTGGGCCACGCCGCGCCACACGTCGCGGCCTGTCTCGGGAATCGGCACGCCAAAGCTCTGGGCGTAAACCTCGAGCCTCGGCACGGCCGTCCGCAGCACGTCATAGCCTAGGCCCTCCAGGGCCTCTCTGGCGTTGGCCGTGGAGTGCGCGCGGGTGATGCACCGGTTCAGCAGCACCGCCGCCCGGGCGGGCCGTTCCCGCAGCGCCTCGACTTCGATGATCTCCTCCCGGACGGGTGTGGTGCGGTTGATCTCGATGGGGCTCGGCGCGCATGGGATGAGGATCTCGTCGACATACCGCATCGCCGACCGGGCGATGCCGGCATGGTCCTCCAGCTGCGGGGCGTCGATGATCACCACGTCATCGTCGTGGGCGATCTCGGGTACGCGCTGATGCAGGCCACGTGAGGGCAGGGCCACGATCCGGAACGGGAACGCCGTCTTGGGTGGCACCTCCGGATTCATGGCGGCGAGATCGGACCATTCCAGCGCGCTACCGGAAGGGTCGGCGTCCACCAGCAGCACTCGCTTTCCAGCCTGGACGAAGATGTGAGCCAGCCAGACCGCTGATGTGGTCTTGCCCGTGCCCGGCTTGAGGTTGAGCAGGGCAACGCTGAGAGCCGTCATCAACGCAGTATTGCAGTGTCTACGGCATTACGGAAGCCGGTCGCCCTGATGCCGGCGGACGGCGCGAGCGAACCAGATCTTCGCCTCGCCAGGGCGGGGGAGGACCTGCTCGGCGTGGCAGGAGCACATCGAGTCCTGATCACAGGCGCGGGTGCTCGCTGGATAGTACCGCGCCGTTCGTGTGACGGCCATAGCCAGTTATCCGCGGCGCCGTGTTACCAGTCGAAAGCCAGCGGGCCGGGCCCATGGACGGCTAAGGCACCGCCACGCGGGACGCCTCACCAGGGCGGTTGCGCCCGCGGCTAGGCTCGTGGCAGGGAAGGAAACCGGACATGGAACACAGCCAGCCCGACCCCATCGGCGTCTGGGCACCTGATGCGTGCACGCTGCCCACGTCTGAGCGGCCGCTGCGTGCGGCCGAATTCGGCAGCCTCTTCGCGGAGACCGTGCGGGGCGTTGCACGCGCCGAGCCCACCCGGCTGCATCTCGATCTCCAGCCCAGCCCGCAGGCCGCTGCGCGGGCTGCGGCGCTGGCTGCGGCTGAGACGGAGTGCTGCTCATTCTTCACCTTCACCCTGACGGCCACCGGTGACGCGCTGGCCCTGGACATCACTGTTCCAGCACCGCACGTCGCCGTGCTGGATGCGCTCGCTGACCGTTGCGCATCGTTGCCCGGCCAGAACGAGGCCAGTTCACGGTAGAGGTACCGGAGCCCGGGTCGGCCGGGGTGCGAAGCGGGGCCGATCGGCTGAGGGACCGAACGCGCCGGGCCGGTCACGAGGGAGCGCCGACCGCGGTGCGGGGCGGTCACGACGTCGGGCGGTCGCGGCGTGGGGCGGGTCACGACGTCGGGCCGGCCGCGACGTAGGGCCGGCGAGGGGCCTCAGGCAGGAGTCCCGCCCCGGCCTGCGCCGCCGCGGAACCGGTTCACACCGGCGGCGATGCCGGGCCCGGCCAGGACCGCCATGCCACGGCGGAATTCGTTGGCCATCCCCTCGCCCTCGCCGAGCCAGCCGCCTTCCAGCGTGGACGCCCGGTCGCTGCGCAGGCAATGCTGGGGGAGCGCGGCGATCTCGCGTGCCAGGGCCTCCGCCGCCGATCGCGCCTGACCTGGCGGGACCAGCCGGTCGGCCAGGCCCATCGCCAGCGCCTCGGGAGCGGCGACCGGCCGCCCGGTCAGGATCAAGTCCAGCGCGCGGCCCAGGCCGACGACGCGGGGCAGCCGCACCGTGCCGCCGTCGATCAGCGGCACGCCCCAGCGCCGGCAGAACACGCCCAGGACCGCGTCCTCCTCAGCCACCCGCAGGTCGCACCACAGTGCCAATTCCAGGCCGCCGGCCACGGCGTGGCCCGCGATCGCGGCGATGACCGGCTTGGTGAGGCGCAACCGGGTCGGGCCCATCGGCCCGTCGCCGTCCGGCTCGGCCCGGTTGCCGTCCGGGCCGCCGACCGCCTTGAGGTCGGCACCAGCGCAGAACGTCCCGCCCGCACCACACAGGACCGCCACGTGAGCGCCGTCGTCGGCGTCGAACGCTCGGAAGGCGTCGGCCAGGGCGGCTGCCGTTGGTCCGTCCACCGCGTTGCGCACCGCCGGGCGATCCAGGATGACGGTGGTGACCGGCCCATCGCGCTCCACCCGCACGTTCATAGCGCCCTCCTCGGGTCAGCCCGCAGCCACGAATCCGGCAAAAGCGGCATAACGCTAGCTTCGCTGTGGCCCATGTGCCCACGCCCCGCCACGCTGCATCGTGATCATGGGATTACTACTGCTAGAACGATAGCTACCCCATGATCACGATTGGCGCCTGCGGCGAGCGGGGTGCGTGGGAGGGCGGCAGCGGGTCGGGACCCGCTGCGGTCAGGCGACCTGCCAGGTGTCGGGGCCCGCCAGCAGCGCCGCCAGATCACCCTGGCCCTGCTTGGCACGGGCCTCTTCCAACTGGGCGGCCATCAGCTCGTCGTAGCTGGGGCGGGCGACCTTGCGGAACACCCCGATCGGCGTGTGCGTGAAGTCGGCCCCGCCGAGCCGCGACAGCGCGAACGCGTAGCCGGGGTCGGCCTCCCCGGCGTCGTGCACGAGCAGCGAGCCCTCACCGGCCCCGGCCACCTCGGCCGCTTCCAGCGCCCCGTAGCGGCCGAACCGCAGACCCATGCCACGGTCCGCGCCGAACCGGACCGGCTCACCTTGCTCCAGCCGGATCAGCCGGTCATCCCTGCTCGCAGGGTCCGTCAGCGGCGCGAACGCCTCGTCGTTGAAGATCGGGCAGTTCTGGTAGATCTCGACGAAGGCCGCTCCCCGGTGATCCACCGCTGCCCGCAGCACGCTGGTGAGGTGCTTGCGGTCGGAGTCGATCGTGCGGGCGACGAAGCCGGCCTCGGCGCCGATGGCCAGCGACAGCGGGTTGAACGGGGTGTCCAGCGAGCCGAACGGGGTCGACTTCGTCACCTTCCCCTGCTCGGACGTGGGCGAGTACTGGCCCTTGGTGAGCCCGTAGATCCGGTTGTTGAACAGCAGGATCTTGATGTTGACGTTGCGGCGCAGGGAGTGGATCAGGTGGTTGCCGCCGATCGAGAGCGCGTCGCCGTCACCGGTGATCACCCATACCGACAGGTCGGGGCGGGTGCAGGCCAGGCCGGTGGCGATCGCCGGGGCCCGGCCGTGAATCGAGTGCATCCCGTAGCTGTCCACGTAGTACGGCAGCCGGGAGGAGCAGCCGATTCCGGAGATGATGACCAGGTTCTCGCGCGGGATCTCCAGGTCAGGCAGGAACGCCTGGAAGGCGGCCAGGATCGCGTAGTCGCCGCAGCCGGGGCACCACCGCACCTCCTGGTCGGACTTGAACTCCTTGGTCGTTAGTTTCTCGTCCGCGACCGGCACCATTGTGAGCGAGGCCGGACGGTGAGCGGCCGCGTCGGCGCCATCGTTGGCCATGATGTCAGACATCAGTGATCACATCCTGGATGATCCCGGCTAGCTCGGCGGCCCGGAACGGGAGGCCGCGGACCCGGTTGTATGAGATGACGTCGGCGAGGTAGCGCCCGCGGAGCAGCAGCGCGAGCTGCCCGAGGTTGATCTCGGGAACCAGCACCTTCTCGTAGGCGGCCAGCACGTCGCTCAGGTTGGCCGGGAACGGCGACAGGTGCCGGAGGTGCGCTTGGGCGACCGAGCCTCCGGCCAGCCGGACCCGGCGCACCGCCGCCCCGATCGAGCCGAAGGTCGAGCCCCAGCCGAGCACGAGCACCCGTGCGTGGCCGTCCGGGTCGTCCACCTCGAGCGGGCCGATGTCGCGCGCGATGCGGTCGATCTTGGCCTGGCGCAGCCGGACCATCTTGTCGTGGTTATCCGGGTCGTAGGAGATGGTGCCGGCCCCGTCGGCCTTCTCGATGCCGCCGATCCGGTGCTCCAGGCCGGGCATACCCGGGATGGCCCATGGCCGGGCGAGCGTCTCCGAGTCCCTCCGGAACGGCTGGAACTCGACCTTGCCGTCGTCACCGCGCCACTCGTTGGGGCTGGCATACGCGAACTCGTCCCGCAGCCTGGGGAGGTCGGAGACGGCGGGGATGCGCCACGGCTCGGATCCGTTGGCCAGATAGCCGTCGGAGAGAATGACCACGGGAGTGCGGTACTTGGTGGCGATCCGGACGGCTTCCAGCGCGGTGTCGAAGCAGTCCGATGGCGTGGCGGGTGCCAGCACCGGGACCGGCGACTCGCCGTTCCTGCCGTAGAGGGCCATGAGCAGGTCGGCCTGCTCGGTCTTGGTCGGCATGCCGGTGGACGGCCCGGCCCGCTGGATGTCGCAGATGATCAGCGGCAGCTCGACCGAGACCGCCAGCCCGAGCGTCTCCATCTTGAGCGTCATGCCGGGACCGGAGGTGGTGCTGACGCCCAGCGCGCCGCCGAACGCCGCGCCGAGCGCGGCGCCCACGCCCGCGATCTCGTCCTCCGCCTGGAAGGTGCGGACCCCGAACCGCTTGAGCTTGGACAGCTCGTGCAGGATGTCCGAGGCCGGCGTGATCGGGTAGGAGCCGAGGAACAGCGGCAGTCCGGACCGCCGCGACGCGGCCACCAGACCGTAGGCGAGCGCGAGGTTGCCGGTGATGTTGCGGTACGTGCCGGGTTCGAGGTGGGCCGGCTTGACCTCGTACTGGACCGAGAACGCCTCGGTCGTCTCGCCGTAGTTCCAGCCAGCCTGGAAGGCCGCGACGTTCGCCTTCATGATCTCGGGCTTGGCGGCGAACTTGGACTGCAGGAACTTGATCGTTCCCTCCAGCGGCCGGTTGTAGAGCCAGGAGAGCAGGCCGAGGGCGAACATGTTCTTGGCCCGCTCGGCGTCCTTGCGGGTGATCTCGAATTCCTCCAGGGCCTTAACGGTCATCGAGGTGATCGGCACCGCGTGGATGTTGTACGCCGCAAGCGAGCCGTCCTCCAGTGGGCTCGCGCCGTACCCGACCCGGGACAGGTTCCGCTTGCTGAACTCGTCCGTGTTCGCGATGATGTCGGCCCCGCGGGGAAGGTCGCCGAGGTTGGCCTTGAGGGCGGCCGGGTTCATCGCCACCAGGACGTCCGGCGCGTCGCCGGGGGTCAGGATGTCGTGGTCGGCGAAGTGAAGCTGGAAGCTGGAGACGCCGGGCAGGGTGCCGGCCGGTGCGCGGATCTCGGCGGGGAAGTTCGGCAGCGTGGACAGGTCATTGCCGAACGCCGCCGTTTCCTGGGTGAAGCGGTCCCCCGCCAGCTGCATGCCGTCGCCGGAGTCGCCCGCGAAACGGATAATGACACGGTCAAGTTGCTGGACCTGCTTGGCCACAGTGAAAGGACCTCCTCGACGCGCCGCGGGCGGGCGCCGATGTCGGCGTGGGTCCGTAAGCGCTTCCCGGGCCCGGATGGCCCCGGATTCATGATCTTCATGATTCAAGTCGTGGTTCAGGCTACTCGTGACACTGCGTCACGGTAGGTCGTACACAGGCGCCCGCGCGGAACTGTGACACCGATCACACTGGTATCTGTGCCGGCCCCGGATAGCCCCCCACGAGCCCCTCTGTATGACAGTTCAGCATTCAATGATACTCCCCATGATTTAGGACGCGTGGGGGTGACACGGGGTTCACGCCACGTTTCACCGGAGTTTCCCAGCGCGTGACCTTTCGTTGCCTGGCGGGGCCAGGGAATCCTGGGCGCACGCCGGCGCCGCCGCGCCAGCGTCGTGCGCGCCTGACGCGCCTGGCAGCCTCCTCGGTAGGCTGGCCAAATGGCTGCCGTGGACCTTCCGCCGCCCCGCGCCGGGAGCCGGCCCGGGCTCGGGGCGGGCCCGGGCCCAGGCGTCATCACGGTCGATGCTGGGGATGCCTACTCGCTGCGCGTCTTCGACGCCGGCCTCGCGTGCTGCGGGGTCGAGGTCGCGGCCGCACTCCGGCGGGCCGGGGCCCTGGCCGCGGCCGGGGAGGGGACGGAGCAGAGCGCGCCGGTCAACGTTTTCGTGGTGGCCGGGACGGTGACCGACAAGCTGGCGCCGTTCGTGCTGAAGGCGTTCCAGGACACTCCGCCGCCACGGCGGGTGCTGTCGTTCGGTGCGTGCTCCAACAGCGGCGGTCCCTACTGGGACTCCTACTGCGTGACCAAGGGGGTGGACCAGCTCATTCCCGTGGATGTCTACGTTCCCGGCTGCCCGCCTCGCCCGGAGGCGCTGCTGGAAGGCCTGGCAGTTGTGCTGCGCTCGCGGGGGAGCGCCGGTGACGCCTGAAGAGATCATCGCGGTGGTGAGCGACGGCCTCCCGCCCGGGGTGCGGTGCGAGCCGGATCACCATGGGGTCATGCTGCGGGTCCCGCCCGAGCACTGGCTCGCGGTGCTCACCTTCGCCCGCGAGCGTCTGGACTGTGACTTCTTCGACTGGCTCACCGCGGTCGACGAGGCCGGTGAGGGCTTTTCCGTCGCTGTGCACGTCTACTCGCTGGCCGGCCGCCATCACGTGCTGGCCGACACACTCCTGCCCAGATCCGCGCCGCGGCTGCCGACCGCCACCAGGATCTACCGGGGTGCGGCGTGGCATGAGCGGGAGACGCACGAGATGTTCGGCGTGATCTTCGACGGCCATCCGCACCTGGCACCGCTGCTGCTCCCCGGCGGATTCGAAGGGCATCCGCTGCGCAAGGACTTCGTGCTCGCGGCCCGGGCCGCGAAGGAGTGGCCGGGTGCCAAGGAACCCGGTGAGCGGAGCGTGCCCCGGGCGCGCCGGCGGGCGCCGCCGGGCGTGCCGGATGGGTGGGGGCCGTCATGAGCGGCGGAACGCCGGCCGCCGGCGCCCTGCCCGCCCGCAGCCGGGGCGTGATCGCCCTGCTGGAGGAGAACTGCACGGCATGCATGCTGTGCGCCCGGGAGTGCCCGGACTGGTGCATCTACATCGAGTCGCACAAGGAGCCGGTGCCAGGGCACGAGTACAAGGAGCCGGTGCCAGGGCACGAGTACGGCACTGGCGGGGGTGGCCCGGTGCCGGTGCCCGCTGCGTCCCAGGGCGGTGACGGCGGACCTGGTGCCGGCCCGGATCCTGCCGGCGGCCCGGATCCGGTGCGCGGCCCGGCTGGGCGCGGACGGCAGCGGGTGCGGAACGTCCTCGACCGCTTCGCGATCGACTTCTCGCTGTGCATGTACTGCGGGATCTGCGTAGAGGCCTGCCCGTACGATGCGCTGTTCTGGTCGCCGGAGTTCTCCTACGCCGAGACCGACATCGCGGCGCTCACCCATGAGCAAGCCCGGCTGCGCGAGTGGATGTGGACCGTGCCGCCGCCGCCCACACACGACGCGGGGAGCCCCGCGCCCGGGGGAGGCCCTGCTGACCGGCCCGGCGGTGACGCGGCGCCACGTGGTGGGTGAGGCGGCAGCGCCGTTTGGTATGGGCGGTGTTCGCCGGTGCGGACGGCAGTGGCCTACCGGTAGTTGACGAACTGCAGCGCCAGGCCGAAGTCGCTGCCCTTCACCAGGGAGATGACCGACTGCAGGTCATCCTTCTTCTTGGAGGAGACGCGCAGTTCCTCGCCCTGCACCTGCGCCCGGACGCTCTTCGGCCCCTCGTCCCTGATGAGCTTGGAGATCTTCCGGGCGTCGTCGGCGGAGATGCCTTCCTTGAGGCCGACCCCGAGCCGGTACTCCTTGCCGGAGGGCTTCGGGTCGCTGGGATCGAGGGCCTTGAGCGAGACCCCGCGCTTGACCAGCTTCTCCTTGAACACGTCGAGCACCGCCTTGGCCCGCTCCTCGCTGTTGGCGCGGATGTCGACGGCGTGATCCCCGGACCAGGCGATGGACGCGCCCACGCCACGGAAGTCGAACCGGGTGCCGATCTCCTTGGCGGCCTGGTTGAGGGCGTTGTCGACTTCGTGGCGGTTGATGCGGCTGACGATGTCGAAAGAAGACTCGGCGGGCATCGGTTGCTCCTTTCTTCGGCCGGGCAGTCACCGACGGTCAAGAGGCTACTGCGCTCCCGGCGTGGGCCGCGCCAAGGTGCGGCACTGCCGGCGCCGACGGCGGCTGATGCCATCCTGTCAACCGATCCCGCCGCTGAGGCGTCCGTTTGGAGAGGCCTAACGCGGCTCGCCCGCTCCGGGCACTGCCGGGCCCAGGCCGTGCCGCCTTCGCCTTCCCGGAGGCGCCGGTCAGCGGCCGTGATCGCCAGTGCCCGGCCGGCCGCCCCGTCCCGCCCGCCCGCCAGGGCCCGTGGGGCGGGGCGGTGCTGCTTCGCCCGCTGGATGTGGACCGGGACAAGGTCCGCTATCCTTCACTGTGCCGTCCTCCGGGGCGGCGTGAGGCAGGTTGCCCGAGCGGCCAAAGGGAGCGGTCTGTAAAACCGTCGGCTTCGCCTACCCTGGTTCGAATCCAGGACCTGCCACCACCACCAGAAACAAGCCCTGGCCTGCACATATGCGACCGGGCTTGGTTTGCCGCCTCCCGGGAGTTCCCGGCTGGACCCGGCGATTGGTGGCTGTCTGCGAAACCACGGCGAAACAGCGTCATCCGTCGTCCTCGTCCAGGAGCGCATCATCGATGCGGGAGTTCCATAGCTGCTCGTGGCCGTCGATGCATCCGGCATATACGCGGAGCAGGACAGCGACACCGTGCCCGGCGCGGCGGGCGACCTCCGGAGCGGGCACGCCAGCGTTCAGGTCCAAGGTCACGCCACTGTGCCGCAAGTCGTATGGCCGGAGGGCCAGCGGCGAGTCCACCTGGGCATGCGTGAGAGCTTTCTGCCGGGCGAACTGCCAGATGCGCCCGTAGCTACTCTCGCTGAGCAGCAGCTGCCCCGTGCGCCGCGCGCCCAAGGCCACTGGGCTCCGCTCTCGTCCTGCCCGGGATACCATTCATGCGCTCCATGTTGATCCGGGAAGCCCGGGAGCGGGGGTGCCCTGGCCAGCACAGGCGCCGCCAGGCGGGCAGAGGGCATGGGCGGGCCTGGTTGCAGGATGGGCAAGGGAGATGACCGACCATGGATATAGCTGGCATGTGGCGTAGCATGCGCGCCGATCCCGCCGATGCCCCTCGCCCGGGTGCGCACCAGGAGACGGCGGGGCCGGGCATCACGATCAGCGTCACCCAGCAGTGCCAGGTTGCGCTGCCGCTGGCGGGCCTGACCCCCGACGAAGTCACCGTGACTGTCACCTCCCATCGTCCCCGCGTGGCCGCCCAGGTAACCATTGCCGCCAATTTCAACAGCCCCGACGGCAGCTACCAGGGCCCCACGACAACGGTCGGGCAGGGCCAGTTCACCGCCCGGCGCTCGCACGTGCATGCCGGTTTCGTCGTCTTGCCCTCCGGCTGGCCCGTCCTCGGCGTCGGCGCCGTGGCCACGTGGCAGGACGGGGCGCCCGAGAGTGTTGCCCTGACCTATGAGCAGATTGCGTGCGACCCCTGGGTATGGTGGCGATGGCTGATCCCGGTGCTCGACACACTGACCCGCCCGTTCGCGCCTAGAACCAGCCCAACACCACCTCGCAGCAGCAGCGGCTGAGCCTGCAGTCTGGCGCCACGGCCGGTGATGTACCCAGAACCTGACATGCCCTGCACAAGCCGCCGCTGTGCTCATACCAGACGATCGCGCAACCATGGCGAAACAGCAAGCCATCGACGAGGACACTGAGGGCGTATCCGCCCAGATCAGAGACGTGCAGCCTGTGAGGCGGCCGACTCTCTGTAAAACCGTCGGCTTCGCCTACCCTGGTTCCAATCCAGGACCTGCCACCACCACCAGAAACAGGCCCTGGCCTGCACATATGAGGCCGGAGACTTGCCTGCCGCTTCCAGGAGTTCCCGGCTCGCGTGCCCGATCGAGCTGATGATCACCACGATGGTCTTCGACCCCGCCGACCGCCCTCCGCTCCCTTGAGCTGGTCGCCGTATCGCCATGCGCTCCCTCGCCTGCGACGGCGCGCTAGCGTGGGTCGGGGCGGTCGACGTTGAAGTGCCTGCCCGATGACGTCAGCCACTTGTCGCGCGCGTAGCGTAGCGCGAACTGGCTGATCACTCGCTGGCCGCCTTCCCAGTCGCCGTAGAGGATGCTGAGCATCATCGGGTCGCCAGCCTCGAGGCGGCGGCGACGTCTTTGAACTGGGCTGTGGCCGGATTACGCAACGCTCCCTGCCAGAATCCGATGTCGCCGGGTGCCACGTAAATGTCGCGACTCTGGGTGGTGAAGTCCTCAAGTGGCGGATGGGTCTGCTGTGGCTGCCCGCTCACCTCGACGTGCCAGCCGTGCATGACGGCGAGCCCGGTGCCGACGTTCCGGACCGAGATCACCATGTACGACACGCCGTCAGCGACTTCCAGCGTTGCGGCGCCGCCCGCCACTCTCAGGAACCTGCCTTCCAGGAACTGGATCTTCTGCTCCGGGTCCTGCAACCGCGAGCTCATCAGCAGCGGGCGCTCTGCCGCCATCAGTGAACGCTCGGCGATGCGGGCGGACCGTTCGGCGATGCGAGCAGCTTGGTCCGCGGCGCGTGCCGAGTAGTTCGCCGAGCGGACGGACGCGAAGGTCGCTACCGCGAGTACCAGGGTGCCCACGGCGGTCGCCAGCGACGCCACCGTCGCCCACTCCGTCACGGTCACCGCCGCAGTTTAGCCCCGGCTGCGGCCACGCCTGCGGACACCCGGGGCCTCATCCCCGGTCACATGAGGAGGCCCACCCCGTCGCAGGGGACCAGGCGCCCGAGGAGCGCGGCTGGTCGACCCCGCCGCAGTGGTCCGGGTGATCCCCGTCGCGCTGTCCTAGCCTGGATTGACTGACTTGCAGTCGGACGCGACCTGAGCTGCGTCCGACCCCACGAGGACATCCTTGGGGACGCTGTTGGTCTGCATGAAGTTGCGGTGCGAATCGATGTCCAGCTCCAGCCTGCGGAGGTCATCGGAAAGGCGCCCGCTGGGCGCCTCGGACACGGCGCGCCGCAGCAGCGCCATGTCCTTCCCAGCCAGGATCTTGCCGCCCTGCTCGCTATGCCAGGTAGTGAAGTCCTTGCACGCCGCTGAGGCGGAGGCCGGTGGCGGGCCTCCACAGCCGGCTACGGCCGCCAGCGCCACACTTGCCATCACCACCAGGATGCGGCCCAGTGGCAATCCAAGGAAGATCGTAAGACCCGCGAAGCCCCCGAGGGCGGCGTGATGGCTTGCGGACACAGAAGATCCTTTCCCCTGTTGGCCAGGCGATCCGCCTGCCCCCCGCGGTCCCGCCCAGCGGTCCCGCGGCAGTGCGGCTGGCGCGGCAGCGGCCCGTTCAGCACGCTGGGTCAGGATAGCCTAAGTCAGGTAAACCTAACCTAACAATGGGCAAGATAGCTCGGCATGAGCCTTGCCGGGCCTGTTAGATCGTTGACCGGGGAAGCCCTCGCCGCCCGCTAACCCCGTGCCCAGCCTGGCTGGCCGCCGCGCAAGTCGGCGTGTTGTCAGTCGCCGTGGTTCGCCTGGCCGAAGCGGACCACCTTCGAGTCGGTTATCGCCAGCAGCTCCTCTTCCCCGGTCGCCGTGCGGTGTAGTAGACGCGGCTGCTGACGCCGATCTGCGGGAGCCGCGAGCTGACGATGGCCCGGCCCTCGTCGAAGGTCAGCTCGGGGTCTGCTCGTCTGACTCGCTAGCCCCACCTGCATCAGGCCGCCGCCATGCACCCACATCAAACGTGGGATCGATTCCTCCGCAACCTCTGGCTCACGGAACTGGAATCGGCGGTATGCGCGTCTGCGGATGCGGCGCGTTGCACCAACCGGTGCAGCGTACGTGGCCCGCCGTCGCTGCCGGGCTGTAGGCGACGACCTGCCCGGACTCGTCCGCGACGAGGAGGTACGGACCGGCGAAGACAGGCGGGGCGAACCCGCCGACCTGCAGCGGCAAGGTGCCCAGGATCTGACCCGTCGCAGCGCTGAGCAGATAGATGGCGGGCGACCCGTTGTGGCATGGGGTCCAGGTGGCCACCGCGAGCACGCCGGTAGCCGCATCGAGCGAGGGGGTGCCAAGGACGCCACAACCCAATCCTGTGACCCACCTGGTCTTTCCGGTGTGTGGGCTCACCCTCCGGACGGATCCGTAGAAGGTTTGCCCGTTGATGCTCGTGGCGTTACCCGCCAGGTACAGCGTGCCGGCCTGGGCGTTCCAGACTGCTGACGCCAGGCACATGCCCTTATTCGTGTGGGCAGCCGCGCCGACTCGCACCGACCAGACTGGCCCGCGGCTCAGGGCATTGCGGCGCAGCGCGTAGTAGCGGCCGTTCTTGTTGCACGCCCCGACGAGCGCGGTCGTCACCCCGTTCACCTTGCCGTCGAAGAACGTTGGCGAACTGCCGAAATCCAAGTCGGCCGCCTGCGGAAGGTTGAGTCGCCACGCGCCGCGGAGCGCAAGAGTATTTGAGTCTAGGCGCAGGAAGGAATACGCATGGTAAAGGGCCGTCCCGGTGAACGCCGGATCCCCGGTGGTCACAGATAGGTAGGGCCTGGTCGCCCCCACACTGCTCCATACGCTGGCGCCGACCTTGCCGGCTGGGTCCGTCCAGAAACTGTGCTGCAGCCTGCCGGTCTGTTGGCTGAAGGACTGGACCCCGCCGCGCACGAACGGATTGTCGCAGCTTGAGGACACGCCCTCGTAGACGTGCCCGTTGGCGACCGTCGGGGACGCGTAGTTGTAGTAAGCGCCCAGGACGTTCCCACTTCCCGCGGGCCCGACCAGAGACTTCCACTTCTGCGCGCCGGTTGCCGCGTCCAAAGCGTAGAGGTAGCGAGCACCCGCGACGTAAACGGTCGGGTTCCCCGTCTGCGGGTCAGCCGCGACGGTGGCCGTTCCCACGATCCCGCGGGCGTTCTTGCAGTTGCCGTTGTTCCCGGGCTGCTGGTAGTCCAGGGTCTGCGTCCACGCGACCTGGCCGGTCGACTCCTGCAGCGCGTAGAAGTCACCAGTCTGGGAGCCGATGAAGACCATTCCGTCGGCCACGGTGGGGCTGGCGCTGAACCCGCCGGGCGGCTGGTTTCCCGTGGGCGGCTGCTCCTGGAACGTCCACGCGGCCGTGAGGCTCCCGGCATTGGTCGGCGTGATCGCCGTTGGCCCGGTCGTGGTCGACGGATGGCGCCCCGCGAACAGGTAGGCGGGCCAGTCCTGATTCGTTACCGCCAATGCCAGGTGCCGGTGCGCGGACGTCGGCCGTGACGCACCACCGGCACCGGCGCTCGCCGATCCGGCCGTCGGCAGGATCGCCGCAACAGCGGCGAGCACCGCCACCCCGCAGATGGCAAAACCGCGTGCGCAGCGCGCCATCGCCCCCCGTCCGGAGGCGATCGATATTGATCGCACAACGTCTCCCCAAGCAAGGTCCGGACGTCAGAGATTTACGCCGCAGGATCGTACACCTGTCTCAGGCTTAACGGGGGGAACACGCCTCTCCGCAGGTTCTCCAATCGGTGCCACTGCCTTCGCCAGCGGGGCGGGGTTCGAGCCCATGCGCACCCGGGCTCATCGTGGCGCGGTGCGCCTGCGCCATCTCACCAGGGCCAACGCCACCAGCACGGCTACGGGGACAGCCCACCGCGCGACCCCCGCGAGCCGATGCGGCCGTGACGGCGCATCCGGCAGCGCCAGGTCCGTGCCAAGGCGGCGAGCCAGGCTCTCGCCCGCCTCACGCATCAGTTCGTCGTGGTTCCACTTGAACACCGGCCGCGCAACCGGCGCCAGCAGGTTCATCCACCACCTGGTGGTTCTAATGTCCCAGTTGTAGCGGACCAGCGTGCCGCCGTTCGCTGGCGTGAACGTCCAACGACCGGTGCCCTCCAGCTCCCCCGTGGCCTCGGCCTCCAGCCTGGTCGGCGGCTGGACGCGGGTCGCGCGCAGGTCGAAGCCGAGCTGGTACGGCAGCCGAGTACGAAACAACAGGTGCAGACGCTTGCCGACCCCGTCGGGAGCACCCGGGTCCAGCTCCTCCACGACGGCCACGTACTTCCACCAGCTTGGCCAGCGCTCAGCGTGGTAGATCTCATCCCAGACTCGCTCGACGAGTGCCTGGATCTGCCATGTGCTGACAAAGTGATATTCAGCCATGCGCCCCCCTGGGGCTCCTCGTCATCGGGTTAGTCAGATGGGAGGACGCCACCTCAGCGGCCGAACCTGCTGGCTTTGAGCCCGCCGCCAGCCTATCGCGTTCTCGTTGCGGCCAGGCGGCGGGAACCGTTGTGCCCAGGCGGCGGGGGCACTTGCAGTCTTAAACTGATATCAATATGCTAGATATGTAATATCAGGCACATCAAGCGGAGGTGGGACGGATGGCTGCGCAGGCCTCACTCAGAACAGGTCAGGAGCTGGCTCCGGCACCGGTGGCCGAGCATGCGGCCTGGTCGACACGCGGCGTCAAAGTCCTGGTGGCCGGTGTCGCGGCACTGCTCGCCGCCGTGGCGGTGCTGTGGTATTCGGGCAAGCAGACCGGCGACACCGCGACAACCCTGGTCTGGACGGGCATCATCGTGTTGATCATCGCCGCGCTGCTGCTGGCCGGTCTGACGCCCGTCGTCCCAGGCCAGGCGCGCGTCATCCAGCTATTCGGCAAGTACCGCGGCACGGTACGCGATCCCGGGCTGCAGTGGGTGAACCCATTTACCCGCCGCATCAGGGTGTCCACTCGGATCCGCAACCATGAGACCGCGCAGGCCAAGGTCAACGACGCGGACGGCAACCCGATCGAGATTGCCGCCGTCGT
The DNA here is from genome assembly GCA_036005525.1 of Streptosporangiaceae bacterium. Lineage (GTDB taxonomy): Bacteria > Actinomycetota > Actinomycetes > Streptosporangiales > Streptosporangiaceae > UBA9676. Next base: position 17,933 of record DASYQM010000007.1, on the reverse strand, counting down.
CGTCTGGCAGGTGCGGGACACGGCCAAGGCCATCTATTCCGTCGATGAGTACACCAAGTTCGTGGCCATCCAGACCGAGACCGCGGTGAGGCACGTCGCCTCCAGCTACCCCTACACCAGCCAGGGCGATGCACAGCTGTCGCTGCGCGACAATGCCGATGAGATCACGCAGCGGCTGTCGGCCGAGATCGCTGACCGGGTCGCCCCGGCCGGCGTCAGCGTCATCGAGTCGCGGCTGACCCGGCTGTCGTATGCCGCCGAAATCGCCCAGGCGATGCTGCGCCAGCAGCAGGCATCTGCCGTGGTTGGCGCGCGGCAGCGGATCGTTGAGGGTGCGGTCGGCATGGTGCAGCTGGCCCTGCGGCGGCTGGAGGAAGAAGACGTGGTCGAGCTTGATGAGGAGCGCAAGGCAGCGATGGTGTCCAACCTGCTGGTGGTCTTGTGCAGTGAGCAGGCCACCCAGCAGGTCGTCAACACCGGGTCCCTCTACCAGTAACCCCAGGCACAGCAAGCCAGTGAGCGAACGCAAGAGCATCCTGCTACGGCTCGATCCGGCCGTCCACGACGCCCTCGCCAGATGGGCCAACGACGAACTGCGCAGCACCAACGCCCAGATCGAGTTCCTGCTGCGCCGCGCCCTCGCCGACGCCGGGCGGCTACCCGGCCGGGTTGGAGCGATGCGCAGGCCCGGCCGGCCGTCGCGCGGCGGCCCGCCCGGCTAACCCAGTGACCAGTCCCAGTGACGGCCGCCAGTGTGGCCACACGCATGTCAGATACCGTGGCCCAAGATCACCCCTATGGTAACCGTGTGGCGTATTTTCCGACGTGGGCTATCTGGGTGCTCAGCTTCGGCACCCCCCTGCTCGCGTTTGCGGGCGTTCTGCTCGGCCAGGCCATCACCCGCCGCGGCGCCCAGGAGCTGGAGATCCGGTCGAAGCGTGAGGAGGTCATGCGCATCCTGCGCTGGGCAGCCGAGCTGGCCGTGGCCGACGACCGGGCTCATGCGAGGCTGGGGGTGACCCAGCTCGGAACGCTCTTGACGTCGGACCTGCTTGACGAGGAGGAGAAGGATTTCGTGCAGGCAGCCCTGACGGCTGTGGTGGAGCCGGCGGTTCAGCAGATCGAACAACTTGGCGAGGATGTGCAGGTCATCGCGGAATCGGACCTGTCGGGTAATACGCAGGTTGACGTACCATCGCAGGGGGAGGCCGAGGGCGAAGGAGGCGATGGCTGATGCCGGAAGAAGTGCATGTCACGGCATCTCAAGCCGATGCGGCCAGGATGATCGTCGAGCGCGACTCGGCCAACGGGAAGCGCACCTCGGAGGCAATCCGTAAGATCGCCACGGCTCACGCGCAACCCCAGCCAGAGGCCGCCAACCGGCCGGGCCCCAAAGCAAGTGTCAGTGGTGCGATAAGGGGACGATTCAGAGCACTGCTGGCAAAGACGCCGTGGGGAAGACCCGCCGCCGGCGGAGGGAGCGCTAAGTGATCGCCACTGTCGGTGGCCGGCGCGTCCGCTAGGAAGAGCAGGAAGCCGGAAGCGACAGGACTGTCGCTTCCCGGCGAGCACTTCTCGGCTTCACGCTGCGGCATTGCCTGCGTCCTCCCGCGACCCTCTTAGCGTCGCCGACGGGTTGGCGCACAGGCGGGCGGCGGGCACGAGCCGCGGGTGGGATCCCTTGTTGAACACGCCACCTCGCGCTCTGCACGCGTCGCTGCGTTCGGCGCAGGTAAGCGTTGCGCGTACCATGGGCCGATGGCTGAGCGTCGGGACTGCGAGCAGTGCGCCACTCTGTTTGTGCCGCGGCGCGAGCACGCCCGGTTCTGCTCAGTTGACTGCCGGGCCGCGTGGAACCGCCAGCATATGGGCGATCCGGCGGTCGATGCGAGCGCGCTCCAGTGGTCGATCACAGCGATGAGCGAGACGGCAGAACGACTTCCCGTGGTGAATGCCTGGAACCGGGCGCGGGCGTTTGCGGCGATCGGTGAAGCGGTGTGGTGGGTCACCCTCGTCGACGCCACGCTGGTGCGGCATCACCCGGGAGCCTACGACGGCGTGATGGAGGGCCGGACCCTGGCAGAGCGCCAGCTGATCGAGGGAACCCTGGCCGGGCTGCGCTTCGTCCGGAACCAGATCGGCCAAGAAGTCGATCTTGCTGAGTTCGTCGAAACCAGCGCGCCCGATCCCGGCGCGGGCAACGGGCATATTACGGGCTGGACATGGAAGCCGGTGCCCGAACCCGCGCTCGCGTCGCTGCCGCCGCGCGCGCAGGCGTGGGAGATGACCCGGTACCGGGCGTACCGGGCTCAGCTCGCGGGCCGGACCGTGGGGGAGATCTTCCGGCGAGCCGCCGGGTTCCTCACGCTGGCGGCCGCGAACGCGACCTCACTCACAGACATCAGCCTCGAAGCCGCACGCTGACGGCATGAGCCGTCTAGCGAGGCTCGGGCGTCAGGGCGCGCCAGGCCCGGTCTGCCAGTAACGCCATTTCGTAGGCGACCAGGCCCATGTCGCAATCAGAGGCAGCGAGCACCGCGAGGGTCGAGCCGCCGGTGACGGACATCACGATCAGCAGGCCCTGGCGCATGTCCACCACGGTCTGGTTGACCGCACCTCCCCCGAAAATCCGGGCTGCACCCTCGACGAGGCTGGTAAGCCGGAGGCGACGGCTGCTAGTTGATCTACCCATTCGGGCGGCAAGCCCTGCGAGAACGCCAGCGGAAGGCCGTCGGAGGAGACGACCAGCGCGTGCGCAACAGAAGGAACACGATCGGCGAAGGCCGAGATTAACCAGTTCAGATCCTGCCCTGGACGCACTGATACTCCTTACTATCCGGACGTGCGCCCATGTGGGCGCCCGTCTCCTGCTCTCCTGCCGGGCGACCCCGCATGACCCTCCGGCCGCGTGTCACGGGTGGTGGCGGCCGGACAGGCAGGTAACCGGATATGCCTGCTCGACGCCGACGGTACCGGCCAGGGATCAGGCCTGCCCCGGCAACCAGGGTTCCGTGGCTCGATCGCTGGCTGGCCGGGACCGCGCTCATGCCGGCTCCGCGGCGGCCGCCGGTGGCCGGCGCGGGTCCGGCGTCAGGACGCCGGACGCCTGCTCCGCCAGCATCGTCATCTCATATGCGACCAGGTCGAGGTCGGCATCGACCGTGGCGAGCGCCGCCAGGTTCGATCCGTCGCTGATCGCCACGATCACGAGCACCCCCTGTTCCATGGTCACCAGGGTCTGGGTGACGGCGCCGCCAGCGAGTATCTGCGCAGTCCCGCTTGCCAGGCTGTTGAGGCCGGAGGTGATCGCGGACAGGTTCTCGAGGCGACCGGGAGGTATCCCGTCCGACACCGCCAGGGGGACCCCATCCGACGACACGACGGCGGCATGTTCCACACCGGGGACACGCTCGGTGAAGTCGGTGACGAGCCAGCTGAGATCCTGCACTTGGCTGTTTGACTGGCCCAACGCGCTCACCTATCCGATGTGATCCTGAATAGTTGCGGGCTCGGGCGGCCCTCGCTCCCGCGTTCCCGGGCCGGCCGTGCGCCGCGCGCCGCGCGCACCGTCATTGGTCCGGCGGCCGGGCGCCGGGAGGAGCGGCGCGGGCCCGGCGCGAGCCCCGCTGGAAGCCGGCCAGCCGGCTGCTCACGACCTCTGCCGGGTCAGCGGGCACCGCTGGCCTGTCCTCCTGGTTGCCCGCGGAGCCTGGCACGAGATTGGCCCGGGGGATACGCCGCGGCAGCCCGGCAGCGGTGACCCCGCCAACCGCCGGGGTGAGGATCGTTTCCGCGGCGCGCCAGCCATCATCGCTGGGTGGCTTCCGTGCCAATGCCGTGTGGTGTGGGGTCACCGCCGGGGGAGTGATGGGCGGGGGTGGCTGGCGGCGAGCGTGGCACCAGTCGGATTCCACGGACTCGAAAATCGGCAGCCGGGCCTCGGGCGTGGACTGCGCGGCATCCGGCACGACAACGAGCGGTGCCTCCGCCGGTGGCGCCGCTGCAGGCGGTTCTTCCGCCAGGGGGGCGGTTGGGGGCGGCACTTCCGCCTCGGGTCTGACTGCGGGAGACCCCTCCGCCAGCGGTGCGGCGGCGGCCGGCGTGTCCGCCAAGGGTGCGGCGGCGGCCGGCGTGTCCGCCAAGGGTGCGGCGGCGAACCGCTGCTCTGTCGGCGGGGCGGCCTCGGCAGGATCCCGGCCTGACTTGGCGGTCCGCGTGACGGCCTGAACCACTGCGGATGCCCGCGCGGTGTGGATGCCATCCATAGGCCCCGGCCCGATGTCTCGTGAGATCACAGCGCCAGGCAGCCACACATGTGCGATGAGGCCACCGCGGGCTGCTGTCCGCAGCCGCACCCTGATGCCGTGCCGTGCCGCCAGGTGTGCCACCGCGAACAGGCCCATGTGGCGGGAGACCTCGACATCCGCGGCGGGCGGGTTCTCCAGGCGCCAGTTCATCTGCCTGAGCTGTTCCTCCAGCATCCCCATTCCGCTGTCAATGACGTTGATCAGCACTCCGCCGCTCCGGAGCGAATGGCCCGACATGGTCACCTGAGTGCCCTTGGCCGAGAACGTGGTGGCGTTCTCAATGACCTCGGCCAGCAGATGCACGACGTCAGCGACCGCGTTCCCGGTCACGCCGATGCCGCGCTGTATGTTCAGGACGACCCTGTCGTATTGCTCGATCTCCGACACCGCCGCACGGGCCACGTCCGCGAGCGAGACTGGGTCCGCCCACCGGCGTGGCGCCTCCTGGCCCGCCAGCACAAGCAGGTTCTCCGAGTTACGGCGCATGCGCGTGGCCAAGTGATCCATCCGGAACAGGTCGGCCAGCCGCTCGGAGTCCTGCTCGCCGAGTTCCAGGCTGTCGATCAGTCTCAGCAACCGTTCCAGGAGCGACTGGCTGCGCCTGGAGAGGCTGACGAACATCGCGCTGACGCTGGCACGCAGTCGGGCCTCATCCGCGGCCAGCCGCACCGCTTCCTGATGTACCTGATCGAACGCGCGCGCGACCTGGCCGATCTCGTCGGTGGAGTGCACGCCGATCGGCTCGACCTCGACTCCCTGGCTGGCATCCCCGGTTGTGCTCAGTTCACGGACCTCGGCGGGAAGGCGCAGCTCGGCGACCTGGAGTGCGCCGGCCTTGAGCCGCCGAAGTGGTCGCACCATTGATCTGGCGATGGCCAGCGTTGCCAGCAAGACGAAGATCACGACGACTGCCGCGGCGGCCGCTGTGAGCGTGACCGACCGCATCGCGCTCTGGTGGAGGGCCTTGGCCTGCAGGGCGATCCCGTTGGCGAATTGCCGCTCAGCCAGGCGCATCCTGTCGACGGTGTAGGACATATCCGGGTACCAGTGCCGGAGGGCACCAGGGACGGGGCCCAGCGCGCGGCCACTGCCGCCGAGTACGATCGCGCGCTGCTCCAGCGCCCGCGCCTGGTCGACGAGTGGCCCGGCGACGGTGTCGTTCAGGACCTGCGTTTCACCGAGCGTGGCTGAGGTCTCGAACGAGGCGAGATCAGTAGCCTGCTGGGCCTGCGCGGCGATCAGTGCGTCCAGGGCGCCGGGCTCGAGCCGCCCCTTGAGGAGTGCAGCCTGGAGGATCGCGCGCTGCTGGGATGCCTGGTCCTTCATCCGTGACAGGGAGCCGAGCGCACGCACGCTGCCCACCAGCACGGAGCTTCCGGCCTGCTGCGCTATGTCGTCATCGAAGGTGAACAGGTCCCCGGTGGCCAGAGCGTATTCGGTGACCACCGCGAGCGCGGGGGCATCGCTCGCCATCGCATAGCTGCGTAGATCGGGCAGGTCGGTGATCCTGGTCATGACGGCAGCCGCGTCGGTCCGGGTCTGGGCAGGGAAGGCGCCACCGACTCCTCGCGTCCGGGCCCGGACCGCCCGCGCCCAGGCGTCGGTCACGGCGTGCTGCCTCTGCACAGCTGCCCGGCCGGTCGGCGGCCGCCCGGCCGCAATGAACACGGCCGTGAGGTCGCGCTCGTCCTCCATCGCCTGCGCCAGGCCCGTGATCTGCTGGCCGAGCACCGCGAGCTGCGCGGAACGCCCGAACGTGGCGGCGCTGCCCGCCGCGGAAGCGACCCGCAGGCCGGCGAAGACCATCGCCACCGCCGTCGGGATGGCGATCAGGGCAATCAGCCGCCACGGCACCCGCCAGTTCCGCAGTGCCAGCGCCGGGCCCTCCCGGTCGCGGCGGCCCATCGCCTGACCGGCGGGCGGAAGCGCCAGGCCCTCCCGGTCGCGGCGGCCCATGGCTTGAGCGGCGGGCGGAGGGGCGGGTTCTGGATTGACGGGATTGGCAGGGCGGTACTCGCTCATCTGGTCAACCGCCTTCAGCCCGGCGGGCGGTCAGGAACGCCATGCGGACGCGGCGCTGGAGGCTGCCGTCGGGCTCGCACAGCTCCCCCGCCAGCGCGATGGCCTCGGCACGCGCCTCCGCCAGCCGCCCGGCGGGGATGTGCCGCCAGCTGACCGACGGTCCTTCGGACGCGGCGGTTTCCCACCACTGCTGTGGGCTGTTATAGCGAAAGGTGACCGTCTCGATCACGCTGGTGACGTCCGCATACCCACAGGCATCGAGCATCGCCGTGGTCGCCGGCAGCGGGCCGGGGCGATGAACAGATGACTCGACCCCGGGAGCGGCGCTGGCGTAGGAGTCCACCGCGACCATGACCGGGAACCATCGCGGGTCTGTCGCCACGGCCCTCGGAAAGGCCAGCGTCCCGCCGGGCACCAACAGTTCGTGCCACCGTGCGAGGGCGCCGACCGGATCGGCCAGTAAATGGAGCACCAGCGAGGCGAGGATCGCGTCGAAGCTGGCCGGGCCGAACGCGGGCGCTGTCGCATCGGCCTGGCTCAGCACGATGCGGTCGCGCAGGCCCGCGCGCTCGGCCTCGCGTCCCGCACAGGCAAGCATCTTGGCGGCCGGGTCGACGCCGATGACCTGGCCACCGGGGGACACGGCCCGCGCGGCACGGACGAGGACGGCGCCTGCGCCGCAGCCGGCGTCCAGCACCCGCCAGCCCGGCCGGAGCCGTGCGTGCTCAACCAGGCGGGAAGCGACCTGCCCGGCGAACCCTACGCCGCTGCTGCCGCACAGGTCGGCGGTCTCGTCGGATGGGGCCACCACGTTCGCGGTGAGGTCAGTCCCTGCCGGGGTCACGTCAGCCTCCCACCAGCGGCTTGACGTTGAACCGCTGCGTGAGCTGCCCGTACTGCAGCATCAGGTCGGCAACCCGCTGAATCTGCACCGGGTTGGCGCTGGTGGGGAAGGCTCCAGTGGCCATGACGGCGGTGATGCTCGGGCTCAGGTGCAATGCCCTGGCGAGGACGCGCTGGAGGACGGCCAGATTCGTGCTGGCGATCGCATCTCCCTGCACGACGGCGCTGGTGAACGCCGCGGCTGTGCGCGGGTATCTCGCCGCCCAGGAGGCGAGCGCGCCGTATCCGGTGAGCGGGAAGTCCTCAGTGGCCCCGCTGTCCATGTCGGCGACCATCTGGACGCCGTATTTCTTCACAGCCTCGGTGACGTACGGCTCGGTCTCGTAGGCCGCAGCGATCCTCCCGGCGGCCAGCGCTGAAGGCATGGCCGGGAAGGGCATCTCCACGAGATGCACCTGGGCGGGGGTGATCCCATAGGAGGCCAGCGCGGCGTACACGAGGTCGCTGCTTATGCCGCTCAACTGGTTGACGGCGATGGTCCTGCCTTTCAGGTCGGCCAGGGTCCGGATGTGTGCGCTGGCCGGGGCAATGATCTCGTTCGAATGCGGGCCGAGGGCGAATCCGGCGGCCAGGATGCGCATCTTCGCACGTCCCTTCGCCTGCGCGGCGATGTAGGACACGTACTGGCCACCGGTCACATCCACGCCGCCGTGCAGCATCGCCGGGATCACGGTCTGTGCGCTGAGCACCGTTTTGACGGTCACGTGCAGACCTGCCTTGGTGAACAGGCCCTTCGCCTGCGCGATGTACAGGCCCGCCTGCGCCTCGGCGGGCACCACCGCCACCACCAGGTCCGGCTTCTCCGGGCCGGCGGAGCCCACCGGGCCAGCGTGGTCACCGCACGCGGCGGCGGCCACCGCGATCCCGGCAGCCGTGATTCCCGCCGCGGCACGGCACCACGACCGGCGGCTATGGCCGGTTAACGTGGCCGCCCAGCACTTGACGGGCTCGGCCCAGCCGGCCCGGCCGGCAGCGACCCGGGCGGCTCGGTCGGCAGCGACCCGGGCGGCGTGGGCGGCAGCGGCCCTGCCGGCGTTCGGGGATCCGGAGCCGGCACGCAGTCCCGGCTCGGTTGCTCTGGAAGACGTATCACGCATGCGAGCATCATTGGATGACGCCGGTGACGGCCGCAGGTGCCGTCACCGGCTGCGTCACGTTCCTGCCATCTCGGCCGAGGGGCAAGCCGCCTTCCTGCCCCAGCCGGCGGTCCGGCACCTGGCCATGCCGCTCGTCTGGCCGGGGCTCGCACACGGTCGCCGCGCTTGCCGCGGGCACCACGGAGATGCCGCCGGGGAAGCCCAGCTGGCGCCGGTGCCGGGTCAGCGTGGCGGCCCTGGCGAGCAGGTCAAGCAGCACGATCGGGTTGGCGAGCCGGACCCGGTTCGGCGGCGGGTACGCCCACGCCACCCGCTGCCCGTGACCGTCCAGCGACGGCGGGGCCGGGATCCTGCTGCCGCCGGCATGCCAGCGCACCGCCACCCCTGGCGGGCCGCCCGCCGGGGGCGCGACCGCGAGATCTGGGCCGGCCCACGGGCACGCGCCCGACTGGACCAGGAACAGGTACCGGTCGCCAGCGGCGATCACCGCCAGCGCGTCTTGTGGGCCAGGCAGGGCAGGCAGCCGGCGGATCTCATCCGGCGCGCCCCCGGTATGCAGCCACCAATGGACAGCCACCACGCCCGCGGGCCGCGGCACCTCCAGTGCCTCAATACCGTTTCCGCATACCAGATCGACCTGCCCGTCCCCGTCATGCACCCGCCAGCCCAGCCGCATGTAGGCCGCAACCGCGTCCGCCACGATGTCCGCACCCAGGCCGCGGCGGGCGTGCCGCGTCTCCTCCCGTGCCCACGCGCCCGCGGCCGTCCGCGATAACCCGGCGAGCCGCCGCTGCGGGAGCCGGTCGTACCGGGCGAGGAGCGCAGTCCCGGTGCCCAGCGCGGCATCGCTACGCTCCCAGAAGATCCGGGGGACGTTCTGGCCGCCGCTTTCCACCGTCGACACCGTGCTGCGCGCATACCCCGTCTTGCGCGCGAGTTGGGCTTGTGAGTACCCCGCCGCACGCCGTGCCTCCTTCAAGGCACGGCCTAAATCCCGTCGCAGCGCCCCGGTACCTTCAGAGTCGTTCATCCCAACCGCCTCACGGCTCGTTGCATGCGCCAAGTCCGGAGATTCGTTGTGATCACAGTGGCCCCGGCCGGTGTGAGCCGGGCCGCCCGCAACTATGCACACGCTCCGAACGGTGGTGCAAGAAGCGAGGGGTGCCGATAATTTTCCCGGCCGGAGGCTAGCCGGTCGCCGGCCAGGCCGGCCTGGCCATGGCCAGTCCGTGTGGTCACCGGACCTCGTAGCGCAGGTGGACCGCTCCCTCGCCATGGATGGTCTCAACGCAGCGCAGATCCACCTGGGCGTCCCCGAACAGCCGTATGCCCCGCCCGATCAGCACCGGCGCGGGTTCTCCCCTCAGTTCGGATAGCCGTAGTCGAACATCCTGCGGCCGATGACCTGCGGACCGAACCGGGCGAAATTGTCGGCCCACACCCGGGAGTCCACCGAGTCCTCGCCGCCCTCCTGGCCCTGCTGCTCGCGCCAGCTACGCAGCGGGAACTGCCACCCCAGGATCGCCTCGAAGATCGCCATCCCGTCCGCGTCGGCGGACTCGGGACCCGCTATCCCGTCCAGTGACATCGACATCGCCACAACTACCTTGGTCATCTCCGGTTCCTCTCCGGTCCGGGCGCCGCGCGCGTCCGCTCAACCCAAGGTCGGAGCGGACCTCCGCATTCTCGACACCCGCCGGGAACTCGCCTTCCGGCCGGAAGTTGGCCAGCGCGCACCAACCGCTGCCGGGGCGTCTTCCGGTGGTCCGCCCGGCCCATCGTTATGCGCAATCGAGGGCTGCGGGCCGGGATCTGCTGCACTCCGGCTACGCGCGCTGCCCCGGTGCGCACGCGGCGGCACGTTCGAGGAGCACCGTGCGCTCGCGCGTGTTGCGGGCGAGCGAGGCGGCGCGCTGGAACTCGGCGCGGGCCTCCTCGTTGCGGCCGAGCTTGGCGAGGAGGTCGCCGCGGACGCTCGGCAGCAGGTGGTAGTTGCGTAGCTCCGGCTGCGCTGCCAGCGGGTCGACGAGCTCGAGACCCCGGGCCGGGCCGAAGGCCATAGCAACGGCGACCGCACGGTTGAGCTCCACGACGGGGGTCGGCGTGAGCGCGGCCAGGATCTCGTAGAGCGCCGCGATGCGTTCCCAGTCGGTCTCGTCGGCGGTGCGTGCCCGGGCATGGCAGGCGGCGATCGCGGCCTGCACCATGTAGGGGCCCGGGGGCCGGCCGAGCCGCTCGGCGCGCAGCAGCGCGGCGAAGCCCCGGCGGATGAGGAGCTGATCCCACGCCCCGCGGTTCTGCTCCAGGATCGGGATCGGCTCCCCGGATGGGCTGAGGCGCGCCCGCATGCGGGATGCCTGGATCTCCATCAGCGCGACAAGGCCGTGCACCTCCGGCTCCGCCGGGCTGAGCTCGGCCAGCATCCGGCCGAGGCGGAGCGCTTCATAACACAGCTCGGGCCGGATCCAGTCGTCCCCGGCGGTCGCCGTGTAACCCTCGTTGAAGATCAGGTAGATGACTTCGAGCACCGATGCCAGGCGCGCGGCACGCTCACTGGCCGGCGGGACCTCGAAGGGAATCTGCTTGCTGGCCAGGGTGCGCTTGGCCCGGACGATCCGCTGGGCGATGGTCGGCTCGGAGGACAGGAAGGCGCGGGCGATCTCCTCGGTGGTCAGGCCGCCGAGCAGCCGCAGGGTGAGGGCGACCCGCGCTTCGGTGGACAGGACAGGGTGGCAGGCGACGAACATCAGGCGCAGCAGGTCGTCCTGCACCCCCTCATCGGAGATGACCGCCTCGAAACCGGGCTCGCCGCCGAAGACGGCGCCTTCCTGACGCTGGCGGAACTCGTGACCGAGCTGCTCGAGCTTGCGGGCGAGACGCTCGTTCCGGCGGATCAGGTCGATGGCCTGGTGCCTGGCTGTGGACATGAGCCAGGAACCCGGGTTGGGCGGGATGCCCGAGTCGGGCCACTGCTTGAGCGCCGCGACGAGTGCGTCTTGCGCGAGTTCCTCGGCCAGCCCGACGTCGTTCACGAGCCGGGCCAGACCGGCGATGATCCTGGCCGACTCGAGCCGCCACACCGCTTCGATCGCGCGATGTGCCTCCGGGACGCTCACCAGTCGATCAGAGCACCGCCGCCGGCCGGCCGGCAAATCCGGGCCCGGTCAGCGGCTACTCCGGGCCGTAGACCTGGCGGATCTGCCCCTCGCCGCTGCCGGCGATCTGCCAGAAGCGCCTCGACAGCTCGATCGCCTCCTCCTTCGACCGCACCTCGACCAGGGCAAAACTGAGAATGGTCTCCTTGGCCTCGGTGAACGGGCCGTCGGTCATCGTGATCCTCCCTCCCGATGAGGTGACACGGGTGCCCAAGGGGTCCAGCCCGCCGGCCGCGAGCAGCACACCCTTCCTGGTCATCTCCTCCACCAGCCGGTCCATCTCGGCCATCATCTTCTCGTCCGGCGGGTCGGCCGCGGTGGTCGTCATCAGGAACCGCATCGGGCTGTCTCCTTACCGTCGCCAGGGCCCGGTCCTTCCGGCCGCGCCCTCTGCTGATGCTTCGCACTGCGGCCACCGGAATCGACACAGTACCTAACGAGATTTCGTGGCTGGCCGCGTCAACCCGGCGGGCGCTTGCCGGGATGGCGCTGCGCCGGTCGTCCGGAGCAGGTCGCCGACGGCCGCGATGCCGGCCTGGATGGATCGTTCGCCCAGGTCGCCGAAGCCCAGGACGAGCTGTGCCGGGGTCTCCGCCCCGGTCGAGCGGTAGGCGCTCATGCCGTAGAGGCCGACCGAGCGGGCGCGGGCCCCGGCGATGGCCGCCTGTTCGCTGACTGGTTCCACCAGGTGGGCGACGGCGTGGAAGCCGGCAGCCAGCCCGGTGACCTTCACCTCCGGGGCATGCCGGGCGAGCGCCCCGACGAGCGCGCTCCGCCGCGCCGCGTAGATGGCGCGCATGTGGCGCAGGTGCCGGTCGTAGCGGCCCGACTCGAGCAGCCTCGCGAGCGCGAGCTGGTCAAGGCCGGGCGATCCGCGGTCGCTCAGCGCCTTCTCCTCGGTGATCGCCGCGGCCAGCGCGGGCGGGCAGAGAATCCACCCGAGCCGCACTGCTGGCGCCAGGGACTTGCTGACGGTCCCGAGCGCGGCCACCCGGTCCGCCGCGAGGCCCTGGAGGGCGCCCACCGGCTCGCGGTCGTAGCGGAACTCGGCGTCGTAGTCGTCTTCGATGATCGTGGCGTCGCGGCTGGCCGCCCACGCCACCAGTTCCAGGCGCCGCTGAGGGGCCAGCACCACCCCGGTGGGCCACTGGTGGGCGGGCGTGAGGACGACGGCGCGGGCGGGGGTCCTGGCGAGCGCGGACACGTCGATGCCCGACTCGTCGACGGGAACGCGGATGGCCTCCACTCCCGTCAGGGCGGCGATGGCCGGGGCCGTGTCCGCGTATCCCGGGTCCTCGAGGGCCACCTGGCGGACCCCGTTGCGGGCCAGGGCGCGCAACACCAGATTCAACCCCTGCGCGAACCCGGTGCAGATGACCATGTGTTCCGGGTCTGCCGCGGCCGCGCGGACCCGGCGCATATAGGCGGCCAGGACCTCACGCAGCACCGGGCTGCCCGACGGATCGCCATAGTCGAAGGCCGCGTTGGGCGCGGTCCGGCAGGCTTCCCGCAGCGCCCATGCCCAGTCGTTGCGGGGGAAGCTCGCCAGGTCGGGCACGCCCGACCGGAAGTCCACCTTCAGGGACTGCCGGGCCGGCTGCCGGGTCACCGCCGGCGCGGGCGCGGCCGCCGGGGTGCCCGCGCCAGCCGCCACCCGGGTGGCGGAGCCAACACGGGATTCGAGATAGCCCTCGGCTTGCAACTGGGCGTAGCAGTCCTGGACGAGGCCACGTGACAGCCCGAGCTCGCGGGCGAGCTCCCGTGAGGAGGGAAGCCGCTCCCCGGTTCGCAGGCGCCCGGACCGGATCGCTTCGCGCAGCCGTCCTTCCAGCTGCGAATGCAGCGGATCGGCGCTGCGCCGATCCAGCGTCAACAGCAGCTCCGGCGCCAAACCGGACCACTCGATCGGCATGGAATTGGAGCTTACCCGTGATCCGCTTCCCGCCTAGGTTCCAGAGCATGACAGTTATCGCGCATCCAGAAACAGCCTCGCCTGGCCCCGCCCGGTACCGGAAGACACCGGGCCCCGCCCGGTACCAGAAGACGCCAGCTCGCTACCGGGAAGCGTCGGGCCTGCCCGGCAGGGAAGCGTCGGGCGTTGCCCGCTACCGGGAGGCACTGCGGACGCCGGGCGCACTGTCGTTCGCCGTGCCCGGCGTCATCGGCCGACTGCCGATGGGCATGTTCAGCCTGGCCCAGGTCATGCTGGTGGTCGCCGTCACCGGCCGCTACGGCGTCGCCGGCGCGGTGTCGGCACTGGGGGCGCTGGCGTTCGCCGTGGTCACGCCATACGCCGCTCGGCTGGCTGACCGGTTCGGGCAGGCGCGTGTGCTGCGCCCGCTGGTGATGATCTTCGCCGTGTCCACGGCCGCACTAGCCGTCTGCGCGGTGGGACACGCGCCGGTGTGGACGCTGTTTCTCACCGGTTGCCTCAGCCGGGGCACGATGCCTGCCCTCGGCTCGATGGTGCGCTCGCGGTGGAGCCGCCTGCTGCCGGGCTCCTCCCTGCTCGATGCGGCGTTCTCGCTGGAGGGCGTCGCCGATGAGATCATCTTCATCGCGGGACCGGTGCTGGTCGTGGCGCTGGTGACCCACTTCCACCCGGTCGCGGGTGTCCTGGTCACCGCCGCGTTGAGCGTGGTGGGCGTGGCTGGGCTCACCCTGCGGCGGCGGACCGAACCACCGGCCACCCGCGCATCGCGCGGGCGCGGGAGCGCGCTGCGCAGCCGCGGGCTGCAAGTGCTGACCGGGATGCACGTGTGTCTGGGCGGCGTGTTCGTGGCGGTCGACCTGGCGACTATCGCGTTCGCCCAGGAGCACGGCAGCAAGCCGCTGGCTGGGCTGCTGCTCGGCCTGTACGGCCTGGGCAGCGCGATCGCCGGCGTCTGGTACGGGGCGCGGCGGTGGCGGGCCTCGCACAGCTCCCGGCTGGCCGCCGCGCTCGCCGCGACCGTCCTGGGCGTCGTGCCGCTGGCCTTCGTGCCGGATCTGGTCTGGATGGCCGTCGCCATCAGCGCCGCCGGCCTGGGGATCTCCGCCACGCTGATCAGTTCCTACCGTCTCGCCGAGATGGCTGTCCCCGCCGGGCAGCGGACCGAGGGGACGTCGTGGCTGACCACCGCCGCGTCGGTGGGAACCGCCCTCGGCGCACCGGTCGCGGGCAGCCTGATCGACGCGCACGGCGCGGCGGCCGGGTATCTGTTCGCCTTCGCGATCGGCCTCTGCGGCCTCGCCATCATGCTCGCCTGCCACCGCTCCCTGACGGAAGACCGGCATGTCGAGAACGGGCCGGCTGCTCCGTCCTCCCGGTGAGTGCGCCACGATGGGCGCAGCGAGTGGTGAGGAGCCGGAGATGGCGAAGTTCATGTTGCTGCAGAACTACGGGGCCGGCGCTGGTTGCGATGTGCCCATGACGGAATGGGCGCTCGAAGACATCAAGTCGCACATCGCCTTCCAGGAAGCGCTGAACGCCGAACTGGCCGCCAACGGCGAGCTCGTCGACGCGCAGGGCCTGGCCGGGCCGGAGCTGGCCAAGTTCGTAACCTTCGACGGCACGGGCGCCCCGGTGGTGACCGACGGCCCGTTCCCCGAATCGAAGGAGCTGCTCGCCGGCTACCGGATGATCGACGTGGAGTCGGAGGAGCGCGCCATTGAGATCGCGGCGAAGGCGTCGGCCGCGCCCGGGCCTGGTGGCATCCCGATCCAGCAGCCGATCGAGGTACGGCAGGTGATGGGCGCGCCCAGCAGCGACCTGTGACCACTGGGGCGGGTACGGAGGACCTGCTGCGCGAACTGGCGCCGCAGGTCCTCGGCGTGGTCATCCGCCGTTTCGGTGACTTCGACTCCGCCGAGGATGCCGTGCAGGAGGCATTGCTCGCGGCGGCAATGCACTGGCCCGCCGAGGGGATTCCGGCCAACCCCCGTGGCTGGCTGATCCAGGCCGCCGTGCGGCGGATGACCGACCAGCTGCGCAGCGAGCGGGCGAGACGACGCCGCGAAGACGCTGCCGCGATGGCCGAACCTCCGGCCGCCGACGTGACCGGCCGCGACGACACGCTGATCCTGCTGTTCATGTGCTGTCACCCGGCGCTGACGCCCGCGTCGGCGATCGCACTGACGCTCCGCGCCGTCGGCGGGCTGACCACGGCCGAGATAGCGAACGCCTTCCTGGTCCCGGAGTCCACGATGGCCCAACGGATCAGCCGCGCGAAGCAGCGCATCAAGGATTCGGATGTGCCGTTCCTGATGCCGGCCGGCAAGGAATGGGCGCAGCGGCTGCGCTCGGTGATGCATGTGCTGTACCTGATCTTCAACGAGGGGTACGCCAGCAGCATCGGTGCCGACCTGCACCGCACCGAGCTGTCCGGCGAGGCGATCCGGCTGGCCAGGATGCTGCGCCGGGCGCTCCCCGACGATGGCGAGGTGGCGGGCTTGCTGGCGCTGATGCTGCTCACCGACGCCAGGCGGCCCGCCCGCACCGGTCCGGGCGGCGAGCTGATTCCGCTGGCAGAGCAGGACAGGACGCTGTGGGACCGGGCGCTGATAGCCGAGGGGGTGACCCTGGTCACCGGTGCGCTGGCCAGGGGCGTGGTCGGCGAGTACCAGGTGCAGGCCCTCATCGCGGCCGCCCACGACGGTGCGGAGAGCGTCGAGGACACCGACTGGCCGCAGATCCTCGCCTTGTACGGGCTGCTGGAACGGATGACCGGCAACCCGATGGTGGCGCTCAACCGAGCCATCGCGGCGGCCATGGCCCACGGCCCGGCCGCCGGCCTGAAGCTGCTCGAGCCGCTCGACGAACCGCTCGCGGGCCACTATCGGCTCGACGCCGTACGTGCCCATCTGTTCGAAATGGCCGGCGACCCGCAGGCGGCCGTGGCCCACTACCGGGCGGCGGCGGCCCGCACGACGAGCATCCCCGAGCGCCGGTACCTCACCACCCAGGCCGCCCGGCTCAGGGCGGGCACCGCGGAACCAGGCGCAGACGGATAACGCGGCCACCGGCCGTGACGTGGTGGCGCGCGAGGCCCGGCGGCGGCCCGCGAGGTCTGGCGGCGGCCGGGGAGGCTGGCGACTGCTCACGAGGTCCGGCGACCCGCGGGGTCCGGCGACCCGCGGGGTCTAGCGACGGTAGGAATCTGGTCGGCGGGGCCCAGCCAAACGGCGGGCCCGGCCGCCCGGGGGACGGACGCGGGCGCCGCGCCGACCGCATCGTCAGGATCGACCGGTAGGATCGAGCCGTCGAGGACGGGGGACCTCCCCCTCTCCCCTACCGTGGATCTCCCCCCCGTCCCGGTCCAGGGGGCCAAGGGAGCCTCCCGCCCTCGACCTGGTTCAACCCGGCAACCGCGCCGCGGGGGACGGTGGGGCCGGTTCTGGCCTTTTCACGCCGGTTCCCGATCACGGCCGCGCCGCCGCGCTGTCGCGGCATTGAGTTCCAGGGCGCCCGCTGGCGGCGACCGGCCCGGAGCCCGGCAGCCGGAGTGGTCGGCGCGGCCGTTATGCATGGCCGAGGTCAGCCGTCGCGTCGCGGTGGGTGCGAATGATGCCCGCCGGGTCACGCTGTCTACGATCCCTGACCGGGGCCCTCACCGTGACTCGGAGCAAAGCGTGACAGACCTGTGCGCGAACGATGCCCTGACGCTGGCCGGCATGCTGCGGCGCCGCGAAATGTCCGCCCGCGAGGTCACGGCCGCTCATATCGAGCGGATCGAGGCGCTCGACGGATCCGTTAACGCGGTGGTGACTAGGTCCTTCGACCGGGCGCTGGCGCGGGCGGCGGATGCGGATGCGGCGATGGCCCGGGGCGAGGTCCTGGGCCTGCTGCACGGGCTGCCGGTCGCGCACAAGGACCTCGCCGAAACCGCCGGGGTGCGCACCACCTACGGCTCGCCGCTGTTCGCGGATCACGTGCCGGATTTCGACATGCTGGTGGTAAGGCGGATGTCCGGAGCCGGGGCGATCAGCCTGGGCAAGACGAACACGCCCGAGTTTGGAGCGGGATCGCACACCGTCAACCGCGTGTTCGGCGCGACCCGCAACCCGTTCGACCTGAGCCGCAGCGCGGGCGGGAGCAGCGGCGGCGCGGCGGCGGCGCTGGCGGCCCGCATGATCTGCCTCGCCGACGGCGGCGACCTCGGAGGATCGCTGCGCAACCCGGCGAGCTTCTGCAACGTGGTCGGGCTGCGGCCGTCGCCCGGCCGGGTACCCACCTGGCCGTTGTCGGACGTGGCTGACACCTTCGCCGTCCACGGACCGATGGCGCGCACGGTCGCCGATGCTGCGCTCCTGCTCGCCGTCCTGTCCGGTCCCGACCCGCGCGTACCGTTCGCGCTGGACACGCCGCCGCCAGAGCTGGCCGAGCCCGCCGGAGTGGCGCGCCTGCTGGCGCGGGACATGCGAGGGCTGAGGGTCGCCTGGAGCGCCGACCTCGGCCTGCCCGTCGAGGC
>DASYQM010000006.1:0-17713 GCA_036005525.1 Streptosporangiaceae bacterium | reverse complement strand
CGACCGACCCGGCCAGATCGGCGAGGAAGCGGTCGGCGACCCCGGGCAGGGTGTGGCGGAGCGTGACCGCGATGTGCACCGCGGCGGGCAGCTGCAGGCCGTTCAGGCTCCATCCCCGGCGGCCCATGTTCTCCATGACCTGGTAAATGTCGAGGCCATCACCGGCGGCGAACGCGGTGACCCACAGCGGGTCGCCGAGCACCCGGAGGTCCGGGATGGCCGCGATCCCATCGCGGATCCTCGCCCCCGTGTCAAGGATCCGCCGCGCCGCCTCGAGGTAGCCGCTTTCCCCGATCGAGACCATGGCCGCCCAGCACGTGGCGGACAGGGCGCCGGGCCGGCTGCCGGCGAACGTGGGCGACAGATACAGCCCGCCCGGCCAGTCGGTCACCGTGTAGTACTGGCACTGGCGCAGCTCCTTGCCCCGGTACAGCACGACCGACGAGCCCTTGGCCGCGTAGCCGTACTTGTGCGTGTCGGCCGACATCGAGGTCACCCCGGGCAGCCGGAAGTCGAAGGGCGGCACCGGGTAGCCGAGCCGCTCCGCCCACGGCAGGATGAACCCGCCGAGACAGGCGTCGACGTGGCAGCCCACGCCGCGGTCGGCCGCCAGCGCCGCGATCTCGGGGATCGGGTCGATCACCCCGTGCGGGAAGGTCGGCGCCGATCCCACCACGACGGCGGTCCGCTCCGTCACGGCGGCGGCCAGCGCGTCCGGGTCGGCCCGGAACTCACCGTCGACCGGCACCCGGACCAGCGGCATGTCGAAGAACCGGGCGGCCTTGTCGAACGCGGCGTGGACGGTGACCGGTGCGACGATCTCCGGCGCTGCGATGCCGCGGTGCTCGCGGGCGAAGTCCCGGTAGGCCTTCATCGCCAGCAGGATGCTCTCGGTCCCGCCGGAGCTCACCGTGCCGACCACCGGTGACCCGGGCGGGGCATGGCCCGCTCCCAGCATCGACGCGGTCATCGCGACGATCTCCGCCTCGAACTTCGTGGTGCTCGGCCACAGGTCCGGGTGAAGCGGGTTGCTTTGCGACTGCGCCGTGTACACGCGGCCGAGGAACGCCACGTGTTCCGGGTCGCCGTGGTAGACGGCCCCGGACGCGTAGCCGTCCCGCCAGGTGTGCTCCTCGGCCGCAGCCAGCCGCTCGATCAGCGCGGCCACTTCGGTCCTGGCCATGCCGTCCGCCGGCAGTTCGGCGAAGGACGGGAACTGGTCCCGGTAGGGCTTGAGCTGGCGTCCCAGATCCGCCATGGGGTCGGTCGCGTCGGTCACGGCGATTCGCCCTCCTGCGTGGCCGCGCCCCGTGCGGGAAGCCTGGTGGCCAGCACGAGCCCGGCCAGGCCGGCCAGCACGAGGACGCCGAGCGAGAGGTACGGGTTGCCGACCACGGCCTGCACGATCAGCGCGAGCACCACCCCGCCCAGGTTGCCCGCCAGCAACAGGAACCCCGCCGCCCCGCCCGCGCGTTCCGGCCCGGCGTGCAGTTCCGACCAGTCCAGCACCACCGGCAGGCCGGCCAGCAGGAAGAAGCCCGCCACGAACAGGACGGCGCCGTCGGCGACCGGGTTGTGCACGGCGGCCATCACCGCGAACGCCACCGCCGTCACCACCACCGCGACCTCCAGCATGCTCCGGCGCTGGTCACGCCGCGCGACGATGCCCGGCAGCAGGGCGGCGCCGGCGATCCCGCCCACGGTCATGACCGCGATCAGGCCGCCACTCGCGCCGCCGTGCCCGAAATGGGTGAGGATCGAGTCGAGCCAGGTCGCGACCGCGTTGAACACGCCCATCCCGACGAACAGCAGCCCGGCGAGCACCCACATGAACCGGTCGCCCCGCAGCCAGCGCAGCGACACCGCGACCGACGGGTCACCCGGGAAGGCCGCCGGTGTCCTGACCGCGGCCAGCACCCACACGGCCGCGAGCACCGCCACCGCCGCCTGCACCCACAGCAGCAGCGTCAGGCCCCCCGCACGCAGCAACGGCCCGCCCGAGAGCGCCGCTGCGAGAATGCCCACGAACAAGACGACGCTGCCGACCGAGATCGCCATCGTCCGCTCCCCGGCCGGGAAGTACCGGGCGGCGACCTTAGTGATCGAGTTGAGGACGAACGGCTGGCCGGCCGCGATCACGACCTGGCCGGCCAGGGCCCAGCCATAGGACGACGGCCCGGCCAGCCGCAGCAGCCCGCCGCCTGCGGTGAGGACCGCCCCCAGGCCGAGGGCCTGCCCGAACCGGGCGTCGAGCCAGCGGCCCGCGGGCAGCGCCAGGATGACGTACATGACCGGGAAGATGATGGCGAGATCACCCACCGCTGCCGACGACACGTTCATGGCATGGTGGGTCTGCGTGGTGATCGGCGCGTAGGCGAGCCACAGCAGCTGGGTGCACGCCGTCAGCAGCGCGTAGCCGGCCAGAATCACCCACCGGTTCATTCGCACCAGGGCGGCGGTGTGCGTGGCCATCCCTGCTCCCCTCCCGTCCGCGCATGCCCAGGGGGCGGTCATGGGCCGGCCGGTATGACCAGTTTTCTACCCCATGCGGCCGGTGAGCGGTACCGTGTCGCCGGTTCCGGCCGGCGTGGGCCCGGCCGCCCGGCCGCCGCTTCCGCCCGGCGGGTCGCCGAACCCGATCCGGCCGGTGACCGTGGTGCCCCGGCCGGGACGGGAGTGGACCTGGCAGGAACCACCGAGCGCGGCCAGCCGGTCAGACATGTTCCGCAGCCCCGACCCGGCCGCGGGAGCAGCTGGGTCGAAGCCGGGGCCGTCATCGGTGACCGCGAACATCACCTGCCGCTGGTCCCCGGCCAGGCTGATCCTTACCGCCGACTCCGGGGCGTGCCTGGTCGCGTTCTGGAGCGCCTCCACACAGCAGAAGTAGATGGCGTTTTCGATCTCCGCGGGGTAGCGGCCGACCCCGTCGGCGTCAACCGCCACGGGCACCGGCGCCTTGCCGGCCTGGTTGGTCACGGCGGCGATGAGGCCCTGGTCGGCGAGCAGCGGCGGGTGGATGCCGCGGGCGAGTTCCCGCAGTGTCTCCAGCGTGCCGCTGGTCTCGGCCTTCAGCTGGGCGACCAGCGCCCGCTCCCGCTCCTCGTCCTGGCCGACCAGCGACTGAGCCAGGGCCAATTTGGACTCGATGGCCAGCAGCTGCTGCTGGGCGCCATCGTGGATGTCGCACTCGATCCGCCGCCGCTGGTCGTCGGCGGCGGTGACGATCCTCAGCCGTGAGGCCTGCAGCTCCGCCAGCCTGGCGCGGAGCTGCTCTGTGAGGCCGATGTTGTGCAGCACCAGCCCGGCCTGGGCCGCCAGGTCGGACATGAGCTTGCCCTCGACCGGGGTGAGAGATTCCCCCGGCCGCTTCGCGACTGACAGCGCTCCGAGCGTCTCCCCCTGGTAGGGAACGAGGGCGACCCGGCCGGCCCCGGCAATCACTGGCGGCTCCCCGTCGGCCAGGGCCAGGCGCTGCGGTGGCCCCGTCTCGGCGGGCCAGCTCGCCCCCGCCATCAGCCCGTCGCTGTCTTTCAGCCACACGACCGCGCGGCTGGCTCCGGTGCCTTCGGCCAGGATTTGCGCCATCTGGGGCAGAACGTCGTCGGCGGCGTAGCTCCCGCCCATCCGGCCCGCGAACTCGCTGAGCGCCTCATAGGGGGTGGCCCGCTTGCCGAAAACGATCCGGTTGGCCAGCCGCTGTGCCCGCTCCCTGACCGGCTGGAAGGCCACCGCCACCACTGCGGTCGCCACGATCGACAGACCCAGGTTCGGCCGTGACCCGGCCTGCAGGAAACCGGGCCCCAGCGAGCCGATCCCGGCCACGATGACGACGTAGACCAGCGTGATGAACGCCGCCAGCGAGCCGTAGAGGATCGTCTTGCTGATCACGACGTCGATGTCGTACAAGCGGTATTTCATGATCGCGATCCCAGCTGCCACAGGGACCAATGGCACGAGCACGATGAACGCGATGACCGGGTCGCTTGACACCAAAGCGAGAAGCACGAACCCGAGCGCCGCAACGATGCCCGCATACGCGAACCACTTGATCTGCTGGCGGACGACTCCACCGGCCCGGCGGTACCGCACCACGCAGCCGGCGGCGGACAGGAGCAACAGGAGGAGCATCATCACTTCGAGGTTGTTCACCAATGGGTCGGCGATGCGGTCCGGTATCAGCGCGAGCGGGGCGGCCAGCCCGGCTGGCGCGGCTGCATCGAAAGCCGCATTCGAGGTCGCGGCGACCGCCAGCAGCAGCGCGTTCGCACCCACGATCAGCCAGACGGCCGGTCGCCACCGGCGAGAAGGCAGTCGGCCGTCCGGGTAGAGAAGCAGCACGAGCAACAGGGGAACGAAGGCCTCGATGAAGAGAACCGCCGCCCAGGCCACCCAGCGGGCGGCCGTCGGCGGGGCGCCGGATCGCACCGCATATTTGGCGTAGGTCAGGCCTGCCAGGCCGAGCGCTGCCCCCAGGCCTTCCGCCAGGAATAGCCAGCCGATGGCGTTTCTGGGGCGATGGCTCGCCACGAACGCTCCGACGCCGGCGAAGGCCAGCAGGACCGGTGCGAAAGCGAACGCGTCCCGCCATTCATGTGCGGCGACACCGAGGGCGGCCGAGGCCGCCAGCGCCGCGACCGTCAATGGCAGGACGCCTCCGGCCACCCAGCGGGCTGCGGCGGTTGTCACCCGGCCGCCTCGAGCACTCGGCATGGGAGCCGCCCGACTACGGTCGTGCCCGCGCCGGGCGCGGACCGCACCACGAGCGAGCCGCCGTGGGCGTGCAGCCGGTCCGCCATGCCCTGCAGGCCAGTCCCGTAGGCCTTGATTCCCGGATCGAAGCCCGCGCCGTCGTCGGCCACCTCGAATGTCAGGTCGCCTCCCGAGGCGGCCAGCCGGATCTCGGCGTGGCTGGCACCTGCGTACTTGGCGACGTTCTGGAGTGCCTCAAGGACACAGAAGTAGACGGCGGCCTCCAGCTCCTGTGGATACCGCTCAACAGCGTCGGCCGTCACCGCGGTAGGCGCTGGCACCTTCCTGGCCTGCGCCTCCAGTGCGGCAACCAGGCCCTTGCTGGCCAGCAGCGGCGGGTAGATGCCGCGGGCGAGGTCCCGCAGGTCCGCAACGGCGCCGGCCGCATCCTGGCGGAGCTCGGCCAGCATTTCCCGCTCACCTTCGGCGTCCGTGCCGATCATCGATTCGGTGATGCTGAGTTTGATGGCCAGCGCCACGAGCTGCTGCTGCGCGCCGTCGTGGATGTTGCGCTCGATCCGGCGCCGTTCCGCGTCCTGCGCCGCCACCAGGCGCAGCCGCGAGGCCCTGATCTCCTCCAGCCGGGCCAGCAGCTGGTCCCGCAGCCCGGCGTTCTTGAGCACCAGGCCGACCTGGCCGGCCAGGTCGGCGAGCATCCTGCCCTCGGTCGGCGTGAGCGCCTCTCCCGGCCGCTTCGACACCGACAGCGCCCCCAGGACCTCGCCCTCGTAGCGCACCGGCAGGATCCGGTCGGCGGCCGGACAGGCAGGCACGTCGACGGCGCTGGCCCGGGCCGGTGGCAGCGGCGGTGCGTCGGTCGGCCACGTGGCGCCGTCGTGGAACACCTCCCCGCTCTTCAGCCAGACATCCGCCCGGGTGGCCGCGGTGCCCTCCGCCAGGATCCTGGCCATCCGCGGCAGCAGGTCCTCGGCGGCGTAAGCCCCCGCCATCCGTCCCGCGAAGTCCGCGAGGACCTCGTAGGGGGTGGCCCGCCGGCCATAGACCAGCCGGTTGGCCAATCGCTGGACCCACTCCCGTACCGGCTGGAACGCGATCGCCACCACCGCGGTCGCGGCGATCGACAGCGCCAGGCTCGGCCGCGCGCCGCGCTGCGCCAGCGAGCCGATGCCGACCACGATCGCGACGTACACGCCGGTGATGAACACGGCCAGCGACCCGTAGACGAGGGTCTTGTTGATGACGACGTCGATGTCGTAGAGGCGGTACCGGAAGATGGCGATGCCGATGGCCACCGGGACCAGGGCAACCGCCCCGCTGCTGGTGGCGTTCTGGAGGTTGACCGCCGCGTCGCCGGGCCCCAGGATCCGCTCGATCGGTATCTCGGCGATCACCGCCGCCACGATGAGCCCGCCGGCGTAGACGAGCCACTTCAGCTGCTCACGCTCCACAGCCCGGGCCCGCCGGTAGCGGAACACCAGGGACACGATGGCGGCCAGGCCTGCCGCCGCGTTCAGTGCCGCGCCACCGACCGCCAGGAGCTGGAAAAGGTGCCCGGCCAGCCCGCCCACGCCTATCGGGTTGTCCAGCGGCGGCGAGCCGGCGGTGATGATCGCCGGGGCGAAGGCGTTACCGAGAACCCACGCGGCCAGGCCGGCCGCGGCTGCCCATGTCACCAGCCGCCAGCGGCGCGACGGCAGCGTCCCGGTGGGGAACAGCAGCAGCACGAAAACAACGAACCCGACGCCGAACAGCCAGATCCAGCCCATCCAGTGGGCCCAGATCCGGGTGCGGGGAAATTGCAGCAGCAGCAGCCCGAAGGCGCCTGCCGCATAAGACAGGCCGGTCGCGCACAGGAGCCAGCCGATGGGGTTCGCCGGGAGCTTCCACGCCAGCAGCGCGCCGACGGTGGCAAAACCCACGATGAACGCCACTGCGACCGTGCCAGCCGCCGCGTTCCCCATCGCGTTGCTCAGGCTGGCTGGCAGCGGGTGGACGTGGTTGTAGATCAGCGCGGTGCCGGCCGCCGCCAGCGTCAGCACCCAGACGCTCAGCGCACACCAGAATGCTGCGCGTGGCGCCAGGGTGCGGCCGGCGGATCGTTGCTCGCCTGTGTGGTCCGGCGTCATTTCTCACCTCTTACCGGTGATTATTTCGCCGGCGAGGTGCGGGCAGAAGGGTGCGAGCCGCTGCTTCGCCGAAGGCCACCACCAGGTCAGAAGGGATGCCAGCATCACCGGCCCGCCCAGGCCGAACCGAGTCCACGGGCCGGGCCCACGCACCCAGTCCCGCGGCCGTTCGCCACGGCTTATTCCACGGCCGGTTCCTACGGCCGGTCCGCATGGCCGGTAGCCACGGCCCGGTTCCGGCGGGAAGCCTCGTGTTGGCGACGCCGGGTTATCCGGCGGTGCTGCCGGTGGCCGAAGGGCCCACGTTGGTGTCCAGCCAGGCCCTAAGCGGCCGGGTGGCCCGCAGGAAGGCGGTCACCCGGTCACGGGCGGCCGCGGTTTCCAGCCAGCTCTCCACCGGCCATTCCTTCCAGGCAACGATCCCCTTGTAGCGGAGCAGGCCGATCCGCGGGTGGTCGGCGGGGTAGCCGCGCGGCGCGGCCTTCAGGACGTCACGCCCGGTGACGCCGATCCCGGCGGATTCGACGGCGGCGATGACGTCCTCAAGCTCGCCGCCGGTCCGATCGCTGGCCACCGCCTGGCGGTACCGGTCGAGCTGGTCGGGGGCCATGCCGTACATGCCGTTGCCGGCCGCCAGGCCCTGGACGGAGAACTGGACATATCCGCTGCCGACCATCGCGCCGATGTGCGTCTTGTAGGGGGTCTTGTCTTTGCTGAACCTGATGTCGCGGTACGGCCGGAAGATCTTCGTGTCGCCGAACTCCGGGGCCAGCTCCTCGATCAGCTCGGTCATCGGGCGCAGCACCGTAGCGTCATAGATCTCCTTGTGCTTGGTCCAGTAGGTCTTCGTATTGTCGGCCGCCAGCCCCTCGTAGAACTCCAGAGCTTCTTCCGGCCACCCGCTGAATGACATCTCCCCAGACCCTCCGCCGTGTGCGGCCGCCCGCCCGCGCCGCGTTGGGTGACACGCTAGTCCCGGCTCCGGACGGGCGCGGGCGGACCGGCCGGGTTGCCCGGCCCACCCGGACCTCCCGGGCCTCGCGGGCCTCCCGGGCCATGTCACCCACGCCGGGTGATGCGTGGGACGCGAGGTGCGGCGAGCCTGGTCAGTGGCTGCGCGATGACAGCGTTCGCTGTCGCCTGCGCGGGGCACCGCAGCCGCCTCCGCAGGCGCACCACGGAAAGGAATCAGGCTATGGGCATGCCCGCCAAGGCCGACGTTGATGACGCTACGAAGGATGCCCTGACCGGTCTTGCCCTGGGCGACCTCCAGGTGCTGGAATCGGCGCTGGAGCTCCGGGAGGCATGGCAGGAGCGCAGCGGCCTGGATGCCCGCGCCTTCTCCCTGGTCAAGATCGCCGCACTGATAGCGGTCGACGCCCCGCCCGCCTCCTACCTGTGGCAGGTGTCCAACGCGCTCGACGCGGGGGCGACCCCGAATGAGATCCTCGGCGTGATGCGCGCGATCGCGCCGCAGGTCGGCGGCCCCAGGGTGGTGGCGGCCGCGCCGGAAATCATGGTCGCGCTTGGCCTGTCGCTGCCCGAGGGCGGAGACTTCGAGTAACGAGCCACCCGGTTCCCATCGAGCAGTAGGAGACAGAATGTTCATGCGACGCCGCCCGCTCCTGCGCGCCGCCGTGGTCGGCGGGGGCGCCTACGTGGCGGGCAAGCACATGGCCAACAAGGCCAATGAGCAGGCCTCGAACGAGGCCTATCAGAACCAGCGCATCGACCAGCTCGAGCAGCAGCAGCCGCAGTATCAGGACCAGCAGCAATACGCCCCGCCGCAGCAGCAAGCCCCGCCACCGGATGCCGCACCCGCTGCCGGGCCGTCGATGGCCGACCAGCTGCAGCAGATCGCTTCGCTGCACCAGCAGGGCGTGCTGAGCGACGACGAGTTCGCCGCGGCCAAGGCGAAGCTGCTGGGCACCTAGCCGCGGCCGGGGCGAAGCTGCTGGGCGCCGAAGGGACCCGCCAGGGCACCTGATCGAGCTGTCCTGCGGCTTCTTCGCCCGCTACTCGTCCAGGGTCGCGGTCAGTTCGATGTTGGTGCCCGTCAGTGCCTTGCTGACCGGGCAGTTCTTCTTGGCGTCCTCGGCCGCGGCGGCGAACTCCGCCGCCGTGATGCCGGGGACGACCGCGTGCACGGTCAGCCGGATGCCGCTGATGCCCTCCGGCAGCCCGAACGACACGTCCGCCGAGGTGGTGATGCTCGTCGGCGGGTGCCCGGCCTGCGACAGGCCGAACGACAGCGCCATCGAGAAGCAGCCGGAATGGGCGGCGGCGATGAGCTCCTCGGGGCTGGTGCGCCCATTCGGCGCCTCGGCCCGGGACAGCCAGGTCAGCTCGTAGCTGCCCAGTCCTGACGAGTCGAGGCTGACGGACCCTTTGCCCGTGTCGAGCGGGCCCTCCCAGCGGGTGGTCGCGGTGCGGACGGTGGCCACGACGGCTTCTCCCTTCACGCCCGGGAACTGAGGAATCACGTGCCAGCAACCGGCCCAGCGCTCGCTGGCACCTTCGGTGATATCACACCGTCCCCGGGCTCGGCTCGTGGGGTTCCAGAGCCCAGACAGGCTCAGAGCGCCAGGCCACCGTCGACCGGGACGATGGCGCCGGTCATGCCGCTGGCGTCCTCCCCGGCCAGGAACGCGATGACGGCCGCCACCTCCTCGGGCCGCAGCAGCCGGCCGAGGGGCTGCTGGATCGCGAAGGATTCCGCGGCCGGCAGGGCGTAGAGCCTGGCGCTCTCGTCCAGAGCCGGGGTGGCGGTGGACCCCGGGCTGACCGCGTTCGCGGTGACGCCGGTGCCGCCAAGTTCCGCCGCGAGCGCGCGGATGAAGCCCGCCACGCCCGCCTTCGCCGCGCTGTACGCGGCGAGCATCGGCATCCCGCGCGTGGCGGCCGCCGAGGCGACGGCGATGAACCGCCCCCGCCGCGGCGCGGGGCGCCGCAGCAGCGCCGGCACCGCGACCCGGGCGAGGTTCAGCACCCCACCGAGGTTGACGTCGAGCAGGGCCGCCTCCCGCTCGCGCGGAACCTGCCAGGCGGGGGCCCCGCCCGCGATGACCCCGGCGACGGCTATCGCCGCGTCGAGCCCGCCCCAGCGCCGCTCCGCCTCGCCGACCGCCGCCGCGAGCGCGCGCGGGTCACGGGTGTCGGCCACGTACCCGACGACATCACCCTCGGCGGGCCGGGCCGCCTCCACCACCCGGTCCAGGTCCGCGGGGGTCCCGAGCGGGTACTGCAGCGCCGGGTCGTCGGCGCAGCGGTCGACGGCGATGACGCACCACCCGCCCGCGGCGAGGGCAGCGACGGTGGCGGCGCCGACGCCCCGTGCCGCGCCCGTGACGAGGGCGGCCCGGGGCGACGGTGTCCCGCGGGGAGCATCCGTTCTGCTGCTGACCGTGCCGTCGGGGCGGGACGGCGGTGGCGCGGGGGCTGTCACGGCGCCCGCCCCATCCAGGCGTCCACCGTGGCAAGCAGGTCGGCCAGGAGGGCGCTGAGCACCGTCGCGCCCTCGGCGGCGGAGGCCCCGGCCGGGTCGCCGAGCACGCCGTTGCGGCTGACCGCCCCGACACCGGAGCGGCGCAGCAGGGGCATGAGCTCGGTGAGTGGCTGCGTGTTGCCGGCCTCCGCGCGCCCGGGATGTACCCGGTCCGGCGCGAGGGCCAGCTCCAGCGAGGTCTCGGCCCGCCCGGCATGGGCATCCCCCTCCCAGGCGGGCAGCCACGCCAGGATGTCGCGGGACTCGGCCCGCAGCCGCCGCTCGGCCCGCCGCACCGCGTCGGCGTTGCCGCCGTGCGTGGACACCAGCAGCACCCGCGAGAACGTCCGGGTGGCCGACCGGCACAGCTCGACCAGCAGCAGCTCCAGGGCCTCGGCACCGATCGACAGGGTCCCGGGGAAGCCCTCGTGCTCACCGCTGGCGCCGTAGGCCAGCGGCGGCGCGACCAGCACGCCGGGCCGCGCCGCCGCCAGCCCCGTGCACAGCGCGGCGGCCAGGTCGGCGTCGGTAGACAGCGGCAGGTGTGGGCCATGCTGCTCGGTCGAGGCGACCGGGACCGCCAGAACCGCCCGCGCGGCGGCCAGTTCCCCTGCTTCCGGGGACGTGAGCGCGGCGAGGTCGGTCACAGCTCCCCGGCCAGCGGATGCTCGTCGCAGGCCCGCAGCGGCGGGCGGCGGCCGATCGACACCGGCACCGGCCTCCGGCGATGTGAGTGGTCAGCCGACGGGGCCGGGGCGGCGAGGGGATCCGCTGCCGCCAGGGCTGGCTCTCCATGTCCCAGCACACACTCGGGGTCGGGGCCATCCAGGGGAAGACCGGTGAAGAACTTGGCGGCCATGCACCCGCCCCGGCAGGCGTCGAACATCCCGCACGAGCGGCACGGGCCCCCCTCCAGCGGGCCACGCAGCCCGGTGAACAGCGGCGAATCCCGCCACACCCGGGTGAAACCGCCCGCGTCGCGCACGTTGCCGGCCAGGAAATCCTCGTGGATCGTGAACGGGCACGCGTACACGTCGCCCACCGGGTCGATCAGGCAGACGACCCGGCCGGCGCCGCACATGCCCAGGCCGGGCAGCGGATCGCCGTACCCGGCGAGATGAAAGAAGGAGTCGCCGGTGAGCACCTGCTCGCCCCGGGCCAGCAGCCAGCGGTACAGCTCCCGTTGCTGACCGGCGGTGGGGTGCAGGTCCCGCCAGACGGAAGCGCCACGGCCGGCCGGGCGCAGCCTGGTCAGCCTGAGCTGCGCCCCATACCGGTCGGCAAGCTCTTTGAACGCATCGAGCTGGCCGACGTTGTGCCGGGTGACCACCACCGAGATCTTGAAGCCGGTGAACCCGGCGGCGGCCAGGTTGCCGATCGCGCGCATCGCGGTGGCGTAGGAACCGGTGCCCCGGACCGGGTCGTTGACCTCGGCGGTGGCCCCGTCCAGCGAGATCTGCACGTCCACATAGTCGGTGGCGGCGAGCCGCCGGGCCGCGCCGGGGGTGATCTTCACTCCGTTGGTGGAGAACTTGACCCCGACCCCGTGGCCGACCGCGTAGTCCAGGATTTCCATGAAGTCGGGCCGTACCGTCGGCTCGCCGCCGCCGATGTTCACGTAGAACACCTGCATCCGTCCGAGCTCGTCGATGACCGCCCGGCACTCGGCCGCCGAAAGCTCTCGCGGGTCCCTGCGGCCCGAGCTGGAAAGGCAGTGCACGCAGGCCAGGTTGCACGCGTACGTCAGCTCCCAGGTGAGGCAGATGGGCGCGGCCAGCCCCTGCTCAAGCCGGTCCACCAGGGACAGGGGGCGCGGGTCCTGCGCGGTGCGGGTGGTCGCGGCGCGTTCGCCCATGGCATGGCCCCTGTTCTCGCGTGCGGCACCGGATACTAACGTCACACTGTGCCATAATCAAGGGCGCCGAAGGAGGCCCATGGCCAGCACCAGGGAGTGGTTCGAGACCGTCGCCGAGGCGCGGCGGCGGGCGCGCCGGCGGCTCCCACGGTCCGTGTTTCTCGCCCTGGAAGCGGGCAGCGAGAAGGGGATCACCCTGCACGACAACGTGGCCGCCTTCAGCGAACTGGGGCTGGCGCCGCCGCGCATCGCGGACAGGCCTGCCACCCGCAGCATGGCCACCTCGGTGCTCGGCCAGGAGATCTCGCTGCCGGTGATCGCCTCTCCCACCGGCGTGCAGGCGGTACACCCCGAAGGCGAGGTCGCGGTCGCGCGCGGCACGGCGGAGGCCGGCACCGCGCTGGGGCTGAGCGCGTTCGCGAGCGTCGCGGTCGAGGACGCGGTGGCGGCCAACCCGAAGACGTTCTTCCAGCTGTTCTGGATCGGCGACCGGGAGAGCAACCTGGCGCGGATGCAGCGGGCCAGGGATGCGGGCGCCAAGGCGCTGATCGTCACCCTGGACTGGTCGTTCGCGAACGGCCGGGACTGGGGCAGCCCGGCCATCCCGGAGCAGATGGACTTGCGGACGGTGCTGCGGTTCGCCCCCGAGGGGCTGATCCGGCCCGGCTACGTGGCGAGCTGGCTTCGCAGCGGCAGGCTGCCGGACCTGACCGTTCCCAACCTGAGCCCTCCCGGGGAATCCCCGCTGTCCTTCTTCGCCGCATACGGCCAGTGGATGCAGACCCCCCCGCCATCATGGGCAGACATCGCCTGGATGCGCGGGCACTGGGACGGCCCGTTCATGGTGAAGGGCGTCATGCGTCCCGACGACGCGCGGAGAGCGGCCGACGCCGGCGCCACTGCCGTCTCCGTGTCCAACCACGGCGGCAACGACCTGGACGGCACCCCGGCTTCGATCCGGGCCCTGCCCGGGGTCGCCGGCGCGGTGGGCAGCCAGGTCGAGGTGCTGCTAGACGGGGGGATCCGGCGCGGCAGCGACGTGGTCAAGGCGCTCGCGCTGGGGGCGCGGGCAGTCATGATCGGCCGCGCCTACCTGTGGGGGCTGGCGGCGAACGGGTCGGCCGGGGTCAGGAACGTCTTTGACATCCTGCGCGGCGGAATCGATTCGGCCTTGCTGGGGCTCGGGCGCGCGTCCATCGGCGACCTTGCCCCGGACGACGTGCTCGTCCCGCCGGGCTTCACGCAGGGCCTCGGCCCGTAGCCAGCCCGGTGCCCACCATGACCGGGCAGGCCCAGGCCGGAGCCGGGCGGCGGGGACGGCCCCCCGGCACCAGCCGGCGGCAGCTTGAGCTGATCGCGTTGCGGCTCTTCACCGAGCAGGGGTTCGAGGAAACCCCGATCGAGCAGATCGCGGCCGAGGCTGGGGTAAGCCGGCGGACGTTCTTCCGCTATTTCAGCTCCAAGGCCGACGTGCTGTGGGGCGAGTTCGACGCCGAGGTCGCGGCCATCCGCACCGCGCTTGCGGCGGTCCCGGCCGGGGTGGCCATGATGGACGCGATCCGGCAGGCGGTCGTGGCGGCCAACCACTACCGGGCGGAGGACGTCCCCGAGCTGCGGGCCCGGATGAACCTGATCATCTCTGTGCCGGCCCTGCAGGCCAGCGCGGCCGTCCGTTACGACGCGTGGGAGCGCGCGATCAGCGACTTCGCCGCCACCCGGATCGGCCAGCCGGCCGGCTCGCTGTACCCGCTCGCCGTCGGGCGGGCCACACTGGCTGTCTGCCGCGCCGCCTACGACCGCTGGTGCGCCCGGGCGGACGCCGACCTCACCGTCTATCTGGACGCCGCCGTCGCCGCGCTCGCCGTAGGCTTCCCGCCGGCCCTTCTCGGCACCGAAGAGCAGGCGGTCACCGTGGCTGCCATGGATCGACCACGTCCACGCCGGTCTCCAGGAAGTCCTTGATGTTGCGGGTGGCCAGGGCGGCGCCACGGGCACGGCAGATGGCAGCGATCTGGGCGTCGAATCCCGCGATCGGCAGGCCGGCCTCGTCGCGGTGCCTCGCGATCAGCGCATAGTGAACGGCGGCAGCAGCGTCAAAGGGCAGCACATAGTCGCTGAACGCGGCGAAAAGATCGTCCGCCGCCGCCTGCAGGCGATTCTTCCGGCGCCCGGCGGCGAGGCGTGCCAGGCCATAGCGAATCTCGGCGACCGTGATCGCCGTTGTGTACAGCTCTCCCGCGGGCTGCCTGCGCGCCCAGTCACGGACAGCTGGGAACGGCGAGGGCCGCATGAGCTCTGACACCACATTGGTGTCTGCGACGATCATCTAACGGACATCCGCTGCCCGCGCCCGGTCGGCCCGTGCGGGGATGTCGAGCTCGACGCCGCCCAGCTCACCGAAGCGATCGAGGATCGCGTCGATCAAGCCAGCGGCCTCGCCTGGCCCGCTCACAGCGTCGGTCAGGATGGCGCGGATCTCGGCCTCCATTGACCGGCCGTGATGTGCCGCGCGGATCCGCAACCGCTCCTTCACCCGCTCGTCCAGGTTCCGGACACTCACTGCCGTCAGCGGAACCACCTCCTTCGCGTTGCTAGCAATGCTAGCAACGATGGCGGGGCCTGTCAGTTGCGGTGCGGGCACGGCATTCCCGCGAGCCAACCTGAGCAGGCGATAGCGCTACGATCGCCGCTGTGACTGACTTCGAGCTTGCTCACCGGTACGACACGGTCAACCTGTACCGGCGCGGCGCCGCGGCCTGGCTCGAGCTCAACCGTCCCGAACGGATGAACGCCTGGGACGCCCAGCTCGCGCTCGACCTGCGGGCCGCCCTGACGGACGTCGGGGCGGAGGCCGGCGTCCGCGCGGTTCTGGTGACCGGCGCCGGGCGCGCGTTCTCCAGCGGCGCGGATCTCAAGGAGGGGCCGGTCGCGGGCCGGAACGACCCCCGCGACGTGTACCGCGTGCTGACCGAGCGCTACCACCCGATCATCCGGGCGATCCGGGAGATGCCCAAGCCGGTCGTGGCGGCGGTGAACGGCGCCGCGGCCGGGATCGGCCTTTCCCTCGCGCTCGCCTGCGACCTGGTCGTCGCCGCCGAGTCCGCGTACTTCCTGCTCGCGTTCGTCAACATCGGCCTAGTGCCGGACGGTGGGTCGTCGCTGCTGGTGCCCGCGCGGGTGGGGTTCGCGCGCGCGGCCGAGATGGCGATGCTGGGGGAGCGGGTGGGAGCCCGCCAGGCCCTCGAATGGGGCCTGATCAACCAGGTCTGGCCGGACGGCGAACTCGCGGCGCGCGCCGGGGACCTCCTGGTCCGCCTCGCCGACGGTCCGACCCGGTCCTACGCGGGAACCAAGCGGCAGCTCAACAGCTGGCTCTACCAGCGGATGGAGGAGCAGCTCGAACTGGAGGCCCAGATCCAGCAGGAGATGGCCGCCTCGGGTGATTTCGAGGAAGGGCTCCGGGCCTTTGCGGACAAACGCCAGCCGCGCTTCAGCGGCGGGTGATCTCTGGCGCGGCCGGATCGCCGGTCCGGCGCCTGCCGGCAGCGGCCGTGCTCGGGCTAGTCGAGATTCGGCGCCAGCCGCTCATGCAGCCGGTCCGGGTCGACGTCGTGGGTGCTGCCGCTGCTCGCCAGGTCGAGCGCGTGTGCGGAGCCGGCACCCATGGCGGCGCACGGGCCCATCACCCGCACGCTGGACAGCGCGGCGGCGTCGCCGTCGACACACCGGCCAGCCGCCACGAGATTGTGCATGCCAGGCGGGATCATGCTGCGCAGCGGCACGTAGTGGACGTGATCGGCCTCAAACGTCTCCCACACGTATCCGTCGGCGCGGTCGTGCAGCTCGATCGGCCAGGCGGTCCGGGCCACCGCGTCCGGAAACCGGGTCCCGGCCCGGACCTCGTCGAGGGTGAGCTGGTGTCGGCCCTTGATCCAGCGGGTCTGTCGCCGTCCCGGATAGCCGTAGGCACGGACCCGGGCTTCTCCGAATGCCTGCGGGAACTCCGCGCGCAGCAGTGCGATCGCCCCATCGGCCTGCGCCTTCCCGGCGAGCTGCGCCTGCGAGGCGTGGACCGGGTCCAGCGGCGCCTCGATGTGGGTCACGTTCAGCACGGCGGTTCCGCGCCCGGGGAAGTAGAAGGCGAGCCCGCCGCGCCGGAGCAGCCCGTAGTCAGCGCCCCTGGCGGCGAAACAGGCGTCCATCTCGCCGGGGTCGGGCTTGCTGTTCTCGGCCACGTTCTCGACGATGACCTACTGTGAACCGTAGATCGGCCGCTCGGGAACCCAGCACGGAAGCCCGGCCTCCCACGTCAGCGCCGCGTCGCCGCTGGCGTCGACGAAGCCGGTGGCGGTGACCGAGACGTTCCCGTAGCGCGAGGCCAGCGAGATCCGCTCGATCCGGCCGTCGTAGACATCCACCTGCTGCAGGACGGTGCCCAGGATGGTCCGCACCCCGAGTGCGAGGATCCTCCTTTCCAGCCACCGCCCGAGCGCGACCTCGTTGTAGTAGACCGTTGTCGTGTGCCCCCGCTGGAAATGCAGGTCACCGGTTGATCCCAGGTCGCGGAAAATATCGTCGAAAACGCCATGCGTCAGCTGCATGTAGCGGGGGGCGTTCCCGAACACCCCGCAGAAGAGCCCGACCAGCGAATGGACCATCTGGCCGCCGATCAGCGGGAGCGAGTCCACCAGAACCACGTCCCGGCCCAGCCGGGCGGACTCGATGGCGGCGGACAGCCCCGCGATCCCGGCACCCACGACGCAGACATCGCTGCGAATGTCGTGCTCCGGCACGTGGACGGGCTTGGTAACAGCGGTGAGTCTCAGCTCGGTCAGGGCATGCGGCATAGGCGCTCCGTCCAGCTTCAAGGGCGAGCCGCGGAGTCACTCAACTCCACCGCTGCCGTCCTTCCTGGCTCAGCCCAGTGAGTAGTCCTGCTGCATGCGGGCGTAGCTCGCGAACTCCTTCAGCGAGTCCGGGTTGGCCATCGCGTTGACGTTCGCGGCCTTCTCGGGAGGCACCCCGAGCAGCAGCTTGCGCACGGGCACCTCCATCTTCTTGCCGGTGAGGGTGGCCGGGATCTCGCGAACCTGGATGATCCGGTCCGGGACGTGCCGGGGGGTGTACTCCTCGCGCAGCCGATCACGGATCTTCTGCCGGATCGCGTCGTCGAGCACGCGGCCATCGGTCAGCGTGACGAACAGCGGCATGAAGAACCCACCGCCCGGCAGGTCGAGGTTGACGATGACCGCGTCGGCAACCTCGTCGATGCCGGCGAGCACCGCGTAGATCTCCGCGGTGCCGATCCGCACCCCGTGCCGGTTCAGGGTGGCGTCCGAGCGTCCCAGCACGAAGCAGCCACCGCGGGCGTTGATCTTGAAGAAATCGCCCTGGCGCCATACCCCCGGGAAGTCGGCGAAGTACGAGTCGCGGTACCTGCTCCCGTCCGCGTCGCCCCAGAAGCCGACCGGCATCGACGGCATCGGCGCGCTGATCACCAGCTCGCCCAGCTCGCCGATCAGCGGCTTCCCCTCCGGC
>DASYQM010000005.1:0-1946 GCA_036005525.1 Streptosporangiaceae bacterium | reverse complement strand
GTCGTAGATCAGCATCCGGTCGGTGCACTCGGCGCGCGCGGTGCGTATCCACCGCTCCACGTAGCAGTTCGCGCGCGGCGCCTGCGGCGGAGTCTCTACCGGGACTGCCCCGGCCCTTTGAGCGGCGATCAGCACGCTGACGCGCTGGTCGTCGCCGACGTGGCCGCCCGCTGGGTACTGGAGGCCCAGGCCGGAGCACCTTTCGGCGCGGTGGCCGAGGAGCTGGAGGCCGGCGCCGACTTCCACTTCGCGGTGCACAACGCGGCCGGCATAGTCTCGGTCCAGGAGGGCATCAGCGTGACCGAGGCCCTCATCCGCCTGCGGGCATTCGCGTTCAGCAGCGATCGCGTGCTCGCCGATGTCGCCCAGGATGTCATCGCCCGCAGGCTGCGGCTGGGATGAACCGCGCTCGCCCGGCCCGCTGGCGCGGGGACAGGCCGCCACTACGATGGACGTCACGGCCCGGGCTCTGATCCGGCGCCCGCCGGCTGCGACGGGCCGCTGGGCGCTCAGGAGGGGAGTTGAGATGACCCGAGAAGCCGACGTGGTCCGGTCACTGGTCGAGATGGCCGACACCCTTGTCGACGACTATGACATCGTCGACATGCTGACCGGGGTCGCGGACCGGTGCGTCGATCTGCTCGGCGTCTCCGCCGCCGGGGTGATGCTGGCTTCTCCCGCGGGCAGCCTGGGGCTGGTGGCCTCCTCTAGCGAGGCGATGCGCCTGCTGGAGCTGTTCGAGCTCCAGGCCCAGGAAGGGCCCTGCCTGGACGCCTTCCGCACCGGCGAGCCCGTCGGGCACGAGAACCTGCAGGCCGGGGCCGGCCGCTGGCCACTGTTCTCCGCCGCCGCCCTCCGAGCCGGCTTCCGGTCGGCGCTCGCCCTGCCGCTGCGGCTGCGGGAGGTGACCCTCGGCGCGCTGAACTTGCTCAGCGTCACGCGGGCCCCGATGGCCGAGGCGGACGTCATCGTCGCCCGGGCCTTTGCTGACCTCGCCGCCCTCAGCATCGCCCAGCATCGCGCTAGCGCCGAGGCGCAGCGCCTGAATGAGCAGCTCTCCGGTGCCCTGACCAGCCGCGTGGTGATCGAGCAGGCCAAGGGCGTGATCTCAGAACGCGCCGGCGTCGACCTGGCCGAGGCCTTCTCCCGGCTGCGGGCCTACGCCCGCAACGACAACCTTCGCCTCACCGATGTCGCCCAGGCCGCCATCGACGGAACTCTCGACCCGCTCGCATGGGCCAGGGCGCCCCGCCCGGCCTCTCCTGGCAGAACAGGCAGCTGACGGGCTTCCCTGGACCCAGGCCAGGGCTCACGTTCCTGACCGGGGGTAACCAGTCCCCGGCCTGGACGTCGCGCGCCCAGCACCTGGACGGCGTGCAGCGGGTTGGTCATCGGGATCGGCTAGCTGATGCGTCCTGCGTGCACCGCACGGGTTGCCTGTACGCGATCATTCTGCGAAACTGCCGCTTGTCGTGCTGCTCCAGACCCCGGCAGATGGCAAAGACTACCGGTCTGGGGTGGGCCCCGGTGAGCCCTGGAGACACGGACATCGTCACCAGCATTCGGTCGCCTGATCGTCCGAGTGCCATTCCCGCATCGCACGGACCGCACGATCCCCGTGACTCGCGGCCGCGCAGTGACGACCAGGATCTCACGACGCTCCCCGCTGCTCGCCAGCCCGGCCACGGCTGCACGGCGAGCCTGCGGCGCCAGCCGGCCCGCATCGTGAAGGGCCGGGGAGGAGGCGGCTACACAGGCGCGTTTGAGCTCATCTGCTGCGAGTGCGGCGATCACCAGTACCTGGATAAGGGGTCTCCATTTAACCGGAGTAGCATGGCGGGGTGACCGGGCCTCGTGGCGGGCGGCACTATCCCCGGTCGGTGGGCGAGTTCCAGGCCTGGTTCCGCACCGATGCCGACTGTCTTGACTACCTGGAGTGGGTGCGG
>DASYQM010000004.1:0-8351 GCA_036005525.1 Streptosporangiaceae bacterium | reverse complement strand
CGACATGGTGCTGGGCACCAGGTTGGCGATTTCGACCAAGGCGCGCGCGATCTGCTCGCCGCCTTCGATTGGGCGCAGGACGGCGCCGGCGAGGCCGCCGCCGTCGCCGGTCGCCGTGGCGCCGGGGTCGAGCAGGCCGATGAGGGCGTCGATGTCCTTGGCTTCCAATGCCTGCTTGAAGGCTCTGACGATGGCGGCCTGCTGGGCGGTCGGGGTCGCGGGGGCCTGCGAGTTGCGGATGCGGCGGCGGGCCGAGGAGGCCAGCTGGCGGCACGCCGCCGGGGTGCGGCCGACGATCTGGGCCACTTCGGCGAAGGGGTAGCTGAAGACATCGTGCAAGATGAACGCGACGCGCTCGGCCGGGGTCATCGCTTCGAGCACGACCAGGAAGGCCATGTTGACCGACTCATCCAGCGTGATGCGGTCGGCCGGGTCGGCCGGGTCGGCCATGGTGCCGCCCGGCCGCCCGCTAATCAACTCCGCCTGCTGGGGCAGCGGCTCGGGGATCCATTCGCCCACGTAGGTCTCTCGCCGGGCGCGTGCCGAGCCGAGCAGGTTGAGGCAGATGCGGCTGGCGACCTTGGTCAGCCAGGCGCCGGGGGATTCGATGGCGTCCTGCTGCTGCCGGGACAGGGCGTACCAGCGGGCGTAGGTCTCTTGCACGACATCCTCGGCATCGGCCAGGGAGCCGAGGAGCCGGTAGGCGAGATTGATCAGCTGACGCCGCTCGCTCATGATCGCGCTCAGGCCCGGGTCGGGCCGGCCGTGTCCCGGCCCGGATCGGGTGGTCATGGTTCCGGTCGCCTCTCTCGGTCGCATCTGCACTCACCAGGTCGACAAGACAGCGCGCCGGAATGTGAGGCTGGCACGCCGCCTGACATTCCGGGGGGCTGCGTTGTCGTACTGCTGAGACGAACACATCATCCAGCGAACAGGTCCAGACCCGCCGTGACCTGTTCGATGTGAAAGGAGACGATCATGCAGGCACCGCCAGGACAAGTGACCGCACCGGCGCTGCAGGCTCTGCTGACCGGCGGGGCCCTCGCCGGGGAATGGGTCCTGGATCCGCGCAAGTCCAGCATCCGGCTGAAGAGCAGGAGCATGTGGGGCTTGGCTCCGGTGAACGGCGTCTTCCGCGAGGTCAGCGGGAACAGCACCGTCTCCCCGGACGGCGAGGTCAGCGGCACCGTCACGGTGGCCGCGGCGTCCATCGACACGAAAAACGCCCAGCGTGATAAGCACCTGCGCTCGGCCGACTTCTTCGACACCGGCAACCACCCGGACATCACCTTCACCGCGGACGGTATCCGGCCGTCTGGCCACGATGTAGCCGTGACCGGCGCGCTGACCGTGCGCGGCCGGACCCGGCCGCTGTCGTTCGATGCGGCAGCGTCCGTCCCGGGCGACGGCGAGGTCTGGCTCGACGCCGAGGTGCACATCAACCGGGCCGACTTCGGCCTCACCTGGAATCTGATGGGCGGGACATCGATGAACAACACCCTCACCATCCACGCCGTGTTCACCCGCCAGTGAGCCCATGCGAGTCGTCGTGACGGGCGCCGCTTGGACACGTGGCACGCCAGCGCCGCATCCCAGGCGGCAGAGAAATAGCTCCGCCCAGCCCAACGAGCAGAACCATTCATGTCCCAGGCACGATCGGTAACCAGGCGGGCGGCCGCGCCGGACGCCGCGATGACCGGCACCGCCGGCCCCCGGCTCGGCCTGGCCCTTGTTGTGATCGCGACCGCGCAGCTGATGGTGGTGCTGGATGCGACCATCGTCAACGTCGCGCTGCCGCACATCCAGCGGGAGCTCGGATTCTCGGGCTCGGGCCTGGAGTGGGTGGTTAACGCCTACGCGCTGGCCTTCGGCGGGCTGCTGCTGCTCGGCGGCCGGGCAGGAGACCTGCTCGGCCGGCGCAAAGTGTTCATCGCCGGGCTGCTGGTTTTCAGCGCCGCGTCACTGGCCGGCGGGTTCGCCACCTCCCAGGCGTGGCTGCTCGTGGCACGTACCGTACAGGGAGCCGGCGCAGCGGTGACCGCGGCGACCGCGCTCGCGCTGATCGCGACCACCTTCCCGGAAGGGCCGCCCCGCAACCGGGCGATGGGCGTCTACTCCGCGATGAGCGTGGCCGGCGGTGCCGTCGGCCTCCTCACAGGGGGCCTGCTTACCACCTATCTGTCGTGGCGGTGGGTGCTGTTCGTCAACGTGCCGATCGGGCTGGCGGCGGCCATCGCCGCGCCGCGGGTACTCGTTGAGTCGCCGCGGCAGCGGGGCCGGTTCGACCTGCCCGGCGCGATCACCGGCACCGGCGGGATTGCCGCCCTGGTCTACGGGCTGTCGAACGCGGCCACCACCCCAGACGGGGTCTCCCACTGGGCCGATCCCAAGGTCGTGGCATCGCTCGCGGCGTCGGTGGTGCTGCTCGCCGCGTTCACGGTCATCGAGGGCCGCAGCGAGAACCCGCTGCTGCCGCTGCGCCTGCTCCGCGACCGTGACCGCACCGGCGCGAACCTGGTCATGGTGTGCGTAGGCGCCGTATTCTTCGGCCTGTTCTTCTTCCTGACCGTGTTCATGCAGTCCGTCTGGGGGTATTCGGCGCTGAAAACAGGCGTCGCCTACCTGCCGCTGGCCGCCGGGATCCTGGTGTCCTCCGGCGTCGCCGCCCAGATTGTGGGGCGGATCGGCGCCAGGCCGTTGCTGCTGGCCGGCACTCCCGCCGCCGCCGGCGGCATGTACTGGCTGTCGCGGCTCAGCGAACACAGCAGCTATGCCGGCGCGGTGCTGGGCCCGATCCTGGTCATCGCCGCAGGCCTCGGCCTGCTGTTCGTGCCCGCCACCCTGATCGCCTTGTCCCGGGTCGCCGACGAGGAATCCGGGGTCGCGGCCAGCCTGCGTAACACCGGCCAGCAGGTTGGTGGCGCGATCGGGCTGGCCGTGCTCGGCACGGTCGCCTGGACCGTCGTCGCCAACAGCATCCAGGCCACGACTGCCCACGCCGCCACCGCCGCGCAGGCCGGCCATCCGCCGCGCCTCAGCCAGGCAGCACGCACCGCGATCTACCACCATGCCCTGGCCACCGGGTTCTCCCGCACCTTCCTGGCCGCGGCCGGGGTCATGCTGCTCGCCCTGGTCATCACGATCATGGCGATCCGGGTGCGGCGCGCCGACAGCAACAACAACGACGGAATGTAGGTTCTCAACTTTCTTGTCGCCGAACACCACGCTGACCTGGCCCTGATGCGAGCTGTCTCATCGATCTGTCGCCGACTTTTTCTCACCGACCTGTCATTTCCCTCAACTGCTTGGTGCGACGACCGCTGCGATCTGTCCGCTGGTGACCACTCAGGCGACGCAGTAGCCGTCACGCAGGGTGATCGCCGGCGTGGTACTTCCGCTGCGAAGCACCCGCAGGTCGCCGAATCGGAACGCGAGATAAACGGCTTCCACCCTGGCGCGGATGCGCACATATTGCCCCTTGGGCGTGTCAGGCTATCTGGCAGGGTAGCTCGGGTCATGTCCGGATCGGTCCATAGCTCGGCCCCGGCGCAAGGTCTTTGCTGCGCAGGCCCGGGTGCCAGGAAGATGAGTGCTCCATGCTTGAGCCTGAGCCAGCCGGTTCCGGCCGGGATCAGGTGTACCGACAGGGCGGAGCCAGTTGGACCGACAGCATCGCGCGGTGGCCAGCCCCCACGGTGGCACCGCAGCGCGCGGGGTCACGGTCGCTCCCGGCGGGTCTTCCAGTCACCGATCGCGGCTAGGCGTCGCCGCTGCTGGGCCGCGGCCCCGGCGTCGAGCCCGTGGCTGCGCTGCTCGAGGCGGCCGATCACGCGCTGGCGGTGCTCGACAGGGTTGGCGTCGTCGTACTTGAACTTGGCGTCCACCCGCAGCACCGCCAGCCGGACGCCGCGGATGCCGGACAGCATCCGCCCGTACGGCGCCGCGCCAGGCGCCACGACGGCGTGGCGGCCCTCGGGCTGGAAATCGGCGAGCTGGGCGGTGAGGATCTCCGCCTTGCCCTGGGGGTCATCGACCACGGTGGGCCGGCACACGAACTGCACCGCGGCGTAGTAGCTGGTCGGCACGCCGTCCTCGTCCGGGCCGCCTGCCTTGGCCCGCCAGTACGTCGGGATGTAGGCGTAGTCGCCGATCACGGCCAGCCGGACCTCGGCGGCCGCCTCCAGGTGCGGCCAGACCGGGTTCGGCCGGGCCAGGTGCATGAGCAGCTCATCGCCGGCGACGGTGAAGTGCAGGGGAAGCACCAGCGGGGCCCGGGCCGGGTCGAGGTTATTGACCGCCAGCATCCCGAACCTGTCCGTGGCTGCCAGCCAGTCCTGCCACTCGGCACTGTCGAGCGCGGCGTCCCACGGGTGGATCAGCATGTCAGTCTCCTTCATCAGGCGCCGGGCCGGCAGCGATCAGGCGGCGGGCGGCCCGGACGTCCGGTCCGAGCCGGGCCAGGCGGGCGAGAAGGTCGGCGGCAGCGGCGTGCAGCGCCTCGCTGGTCACCGGGTCGAGGGCGTCGAGGATGAACAGCGCCGTGCTGGTGTCCTCGCGCAGCTGGGTGCGGCGGGCCTGGCGCCAGTTCCAGCGCCGGCAGGTCACCCCGGCGTCATCGCACCACACCACCTCGCCGGGGTCGGGGTGCTCGGTCACCGCGACGCCGTCAGCCACGGTGTCGAAAGGCTCGTCGCCGGTGGCGCGGATCAGCCGCGGCGGGCCGGCGTAGCGGGTCAGGTCTTCCCCGCCGAGCGGGATCTGGTGCAGCACCGAGACCGCGTTGTAGCAGTCGGTGAGCCGGTTCACCCGGGGCAACCCGGACACGGCCCGGCGCAGCAGCGCCTCCAGGCTGTTGCGGGTGCGCTGCGGTTTGGCCCCGAACGCCCGGTACGCCTCC
Organism: Streptosporangiaceae bacterium; assembly: GCA_036005525.1. Classification (GTDB taxonomy): domain Bacteria; phylum Actinomycetota; class Actinomycetes; order Streptosporangiales; family Streptosporangiaceae; genus UBA9676. Next base: position 3,454 of record DASYQM010000004.1, on the reverse strand, counting down.
CGCCACGCCGCCACGTGCGGGAGCTGATCCACCGGCCGGTCGCGGAGCGCCTTAGCGGCGGCGGTCTCCGCCGCCTGGAGCAGCGCGTCGCTCGCCTGGTCGCCCTGGCCCGGGACGAGCCCGCCGACGGCCAGCAGCATCGCGCGGTAGTCGGGCCGCAGCGCGAACACCGCGGCGTCGACACAGGCGCCGGCCAGGAATTCCTCAAGCATGCCCGCGTCAGGCATCGGTAGCCTCCGATCGTGATCCCGGGCCAACGCCCGGCTCGAACACGGTCAGGGCGAAACGCGCGGCCTGCGCCGAGCTGGCGTTCACGTATCCGTGGGGCAGGTCGCCGGCGAACGAGGCCGAGTCTCCCGAGGCGAGTACCTCGGCGTGCTGGCCCACTCGGAGTTCGACCTGGCCGTCAAGGACGAGGAGCAGCTCGCGGGTTCCGGCCGCGTGCGCCGGGCTTGAGTGGCTCTCGCCCGGCCCGAGCGTCCAGTCCCACAGTTCGGTGACGTCCGGTGGCTCGGTGCCGGCGACGAGCACGGCCTGCCCGCCGGCCTTGCCCTGCCACAGCACCGGGGCGCTGCCGGCCCGGGTGACCCGCAGTCCGGGCGAGCGGTCCATATCCACCAGCGCGGGCAGCCCGATACCGAGCGCGTCACTGATCAGCAGCAGCGTCGCGATGCTCGGGTTAGCCGAGCCCTGCTCGATGCTGACCAGCATCCTGCGGCTGACGCCAGACCGCCCGGCCAGCTGGTCCAGCGTCCAGCCCCGGCTGTTCCGTCCCTGCCGGACCCGGCCGCCGATCGCCCGGGCGACGCTGTCCGCCCCAGCCCGCGCCTCCAATTCTGACTGCCTCATTTAAGGCATTATACTGCACTATCGAGAGACGGGAGAACCATGACACCTGACCAGTCGGCCACACCCGCCGGCCTGCACCCGGAAACAGCAGTCATCTGCGCCGGTCGCCCTAGCCACGCAGCCGGCGAGCCGCTCAACGTTCCCATCGTGCTGGCGTCCAACTTCCATGCCGACAGTACTGAGGACGACCGCCGCGCCTACTCACGCACCGACGCCACAGCGACCTGGGAGGCCCTGGAGACAGCCGTAGGCCAGGTGGAGGGCGGCCACGCCGTGGCTTTCTCCTCCGGCATGGCCGCCGTCGCTGCCGTGCTCGACCTCGTGCCAGCCGGCGCCCGCATCGTTGCCCCGACAGACTGCTATTTCGGGGTCGGTGAGCTCCTGGCCGACGGCCAGTAGCAAGGGCGCTGGGCCGTCGACCGCGTTGACCTGACCGACACCGCCACCGTCCAGGCCGCCGTCACCGGCGCGCACCTGCTCTGGCTGGAGACCCCCTCCAACCCGCTGCTCGACATCGCCGACCTTCCCGCCCTGTGCGCCGCCGGTCGCCACGCCGGGGCAATCGTCGGCGTCGACAACACCTTCGCGACGCCACTGCTGCAACAGCCGCTGGCACTCGGTGCTGCCGGTTGGTGACGGCGGCTCGTGCAGGGCGGCGGCCGTGGCCTGGTTGGCTGGGTAAAGGACTCGATGGCCAGCTCGTCAACGGTCACATCTATCGGTGTCCCGATGACGGCGGTGATACTGAAGAACGACAGTTCGCTGTCCCCGCGGCGGTGGCGCAGCGGCACCACGACATCGATCAGTGCGGGCGGCCCGCCTTGCCCGCCGGGATAGCCGCGCAGCTCGTCGAGCAGTTCACGCAGCCGGTGGGCTGCTTCGCCACCCACCTGGGCAACGAGGTCTCACCGGCGCTGATCGCCAACAAGCTGCGTTGCCGCCTCGCCGATGGCCAGGGCCGAGATATGGAGATCGTCGTTCCACGCCGACCACCGGGCCGAGCTGCGGGCATCACCGTCCCGGTGCTCATCATCCACGGCGCAGCCCGGTGCTGGCATCAGCCGGGTCGAGGCTGGGCGTGCCCACCGGCTGGTGCCGTCGGCGGCCTTCGTCAGCACCGGCGCCCCCGGCCCGGCTTCGGCCCGGCCTGCTTCGGCGCGGCCGTGCCTCTGCGTCTTGGTCGGCCTGCCGCGGGGATGCTGTCGTGCGTAGCGAAACGAGTCACCAACCGGTCAGGAATCGAGAAGCGCGGGTCACCGGGCCGTACGTAGCGTGACGGTCATGTGCATCACCCTCAAGCCCCAAAGGAGACAAGGCATGAAAGCGCACGTGAGCTCGATTCTTCTTGGTGTGGAGGACATGGAGCGGTCCAAGCGCTTCTATACGGAAGGGCTGGGCTGGGAGGTCCAGAACGACTACAAGATCTCGGTGTTCTTCGTTCCACACGGTGGTTCGCTGGTCGGCTTCTATGGCCGCGACGGGCTCGCCGACATGGTGGGCGCGAGCCCGGAGGGCAGCGGCTTCGGCGGCGTGGTGTTCAATTACGTCGTGCGCAGCGAGGACCGCGTCGGCGAGGTTCTGGACGAGGCCAAGAAGGCGGGCGGGAAGATCCTCAAGCCCGCGGCGAAGCTGGAGTGGGGCGGGTACGGCGGTTCGTTCGCGGACCCGGACGGCTACATCTGGAACATCGGCTACAGCGCCCGAGGGAAGGACCAGCCCTACGCGGAGTAGCGAGGGACCGATGACGCACACTCGAAGGCCGGGAAGCACCGCCAGCGGCCGCGATGGGTGCGATCCGGAGTTCCTCAGGCGCGCCGGAGGCCGTACACCTCCGGCGCGTCGAGACCATCGGGGATCGGCCGTCAGGTCACGAGACCCGGCGGGCTCGCTCAGCGGCTATTTGTGCGCTCATCCATCGGCGGGTTGGCCGCCTGTCTCCAGCAGCTGCTTGAGCGTGTCGAGGTTGGTGGCTACCGCCGACTTGACGCGGGAGGCAGCCAACGGCGCGAGGAGCCGCAGCGGAGCGGAGGGCTGGAGGTTCATGATGGTGGTGAGGGAGGTGCCGCTTCCCGCCGGTGCGAGCTGGTAGGTGACGTCGCCGTGGAATGGCCCAAGACTGCCTCGGATGGATAGCCTGCGGTCCGGCTCGAAACTCGGTCACCTCGAAGGTCTCTTCGCTTCGGGTGGGAAGGGTCCTGGTCTGCCGGTAGCGCGAGCCGACTCCCACCGGGCCGCTGCTGGTCTTCCGGGTGTCGCTGATCGCGTAGTTCCACAGCGGCAGGTTTTCGAAGTGGGCGAGGTAGCGAACACCTCGGCCGGCCGGCGGATGATCGTGATCGTGTTGGTGAACTGCATGTGAGCCAATCTCCTCACTTGTGTGCTGTCGGTCAGGCGCCGGGCGGCGGCCGGGTCGTGGGCTGGCTGGATGACCAGGCCGGGCGTGCGCTGCTTGAGGGCCAGCACCTTGTCCCTTCCCTTCCCCAGATGCGGCAGCCGGGATGGGCACGTGACCTCCTCTGGTCCGCTCGCCCACCCTGATCCAGCGAGTCGGCACCAGCCTTCGCCTGGTCCCAGACCGTGTCAGTGACTTCGGTAGCGCGGCCGC
>DASYQM010000003.1:0-68909 GCA_036005525.1 Streptosporangiaceae bacterium | reverse complement strand
CGTCCTGGCGTTGGGCCGTGCCGCCGGGCTGCGGAGGGGCGTCCTGGCGTTGCGCCGTGCCGCCGGGCGGCCGGGTGGCCTCCTGAGGTTGAGCCCGGTGGGCGGCGCGCGCTTCCTCCGCGATGTCGTAGCTGAGCGCCGTCGCCCGCCCGTTCTCGGCGCTGCGATCGCGATCCTCGCCCTCGATGATGACCGAGCCTGAGCGCGGGAACTCGTTGCCGAGCTGCTCCACCGCGGCCCTGATCCCGTCGAGCTCCCCCGAGGCCACCATGCTCAAGACCACGCCCTGATCCGGCACATGAACCTGGACGCCATGCTCCTCCAGCATGAGCCGCAGCACCAAGGCATCCCAGAACGAGGAGCACTTAATCCCCCGAAAAGCCTCCATCACTCAAGACAATCATGGATCTCGGCTCCCGGGCGTCCAAGAACGAGGCGAATTTACCGCTGAGCCTGTCTCAGAACAGGACGCGCACCCGGCGCTGGCACTTCCCGGGCAGCTGGGCCGGTCCGGCAGGGCCGGCGCGGGATAACCCCGTCAGTTCTCCGAGAGCCGCTGCGTCTCGTCCTGGATCTCGGCGGCGATCTTGGCGAGCGCTTCGGCGTGCTGGCGGCTGTGGTGGGCGCAGAAGAGCAGTTCGCCGGAACCGGGGAGCACGACACGCACGTATGCCTGGGCACCGCAGCGGTCGCACAGGTCCATGGCGCTTAGCGGCTGGCTGGGGGCCATAGCACCGGTCATGTCGCCTCCCTCATGTCGTGCCGCCGGCGGAATCCGGCGGGCGAGCCTCTTTCGTTGTCCTTCTATCGCTACCCAACACCCGGGCAGATCCTCACGTTCCCATGCCGCGGCGACATACGCCGAGAGCGAACGATCATCTTCCCGGTGGCCGCCCGCACCGCTGATCACAGGTATCTTGTGTGCATTGTCCCAGGTGAGGGGCAGGTCCGGCGTGGCTCCGCGTGCTGTCAGAGGGGGGCCGGTAGTCTGCCGTTCATGCCGGTGAGATCCCGGCCGCCACCTTCGAGGAGAAACCCGTGACCGCCGAACCCGCCGCCCCCATCGGGCCGTCGGTCCCTGCCGTGGCGCACGCCACCGACGCCTACATGGCGCGTCACCTATCGGTGCTGGAAGGCCTGGAGGCGGTCCGCAAGCGCCCCGGCATGTACATCGGCTCGACCGACAGCCGTGGCCTCATGCACTGCCTGTGGGAGATCTTCGACAACGCGGTGGATGAGGCGCTGGCTGGCCACGGCACGGTCATCGAGGTGGTCCTGCACACCGACGGGTCGGCGGAAGTGCGGGACAACGGCCGCGGCATCCCCGTCGACGTGGAGCCGAAGACCAAGCTCACCGGCATCGAGCTGGTGATGACCCGGCTACACGCCGGCGGCAAGTTCGGCGGCGGCTCGTACACCGCCTCGGGCGGCCTGCATGGGGTCGGGGCCTCGGTGGTCAACGCCCTGGCGGTGCGGATGGACGTGAGCGTCGACCGCGAGGGACACGAATGGGCGGCCAGCTTCCGCCGGGGAGTGCCGGGGGAGTTCGCCGGGCCGGGGCCGAAGGCATCCTTCACCGCCCGCCCTGGCCTGCGGAAGGTGCGCCGGGTGGCCAAGAAGGTGACCGGCACGCGGATCAGGTTCTGGCCCGATCCGCAGGTGTTCGTGCGCGACTCCCGGTGGAGCTTTGACGCGCTGAGGCAGCGGGCCCGGCAGACCGCCTACCTGGTACCCGGCCTCGCCATCCGGATCCGGGACGAGCGGCCTCCTGGTGACGACATCCCCGCAGCGCTCGCGGGCGCCGGCCTGACACTCGCCGAGGTCCCCGCCGAGGGGCTGTCAGCCGCGCCCGACGAGCCCGTCCCGGAGGGCGCGGAGCGCGAGGAGGAGTTCAGGTTCGACGGGGGGATCAGCGAGTTCTGCGCGCATCTCTCGCCCGGAGAACCGGTCACCGGCGTGATCCGGCTCGGGGGTTCGGGGCGGTTCACCGAGACGGTCCCGCTGCTCGACGAGCAGGGGCACATGACGCCGGCGGACGTGGAGCGCGAGCTGACCGTCGACGTGGCGCTGCGCTGGGATGCCGGATACGACACGGTGACCCGTTCGTTCGTCAACGTGATCGCCACCCCCAAGGGCGGGACCCACGTGACGGGCTTCGAGCGGGCACTGGTGCGGACGCTGAACGAGCAGCTGCGCGCGGCCCGGTTGCTGCGGAACGGCGACGAGCCGCCGGTCAAGGACGACGTGGCCGAGGGACTCACCGCCGTGATCGCGGTCCGGGTGCCGGAGCCCCAATTCGAAGGCCAGACCAAGGAGGTGCTCGGCACTCCGGCCGCATCACGGATCGTCGCCCAGGTGGTGGCCGCCGAGTTGCGTGCGTTCTTCGAGTCGCGCAGCCGGGCCAGCAAGCAGCAGGCGCGCGCGCTGCTGGAAAAGGTGGCCTCCGCGACGCGGGCCAGGATCGCGGCCCGCGAGCACCGCGACAACCAGCGCCGCAAGAACGCGCTGGCCACGTCGGCGCTCCCGGCCAAGCTGGTGGACTGCCGCAGCGCGGACGACCGCAGCGAGCTGTTCATCGTCGAAGGTGACTCCGCGCTCGGCACCGCCAAGCTGGCGCGCGACTCGGAGTTCCAGGCGCTGCTGCCCCTCCGCGGCAAGATCCTCAACGTGCAGAAGGCATCGGTCGCCGACATGCTCAAAAACGCCGAGTGCGCCGCGATCATCCAGGTGATCGGGGCCGGCTCGGGCGCCTCCTTCGACCTGGACGCGGCCCGGTACCAGCGGGTCATATTCATGTCCGACGCGGACGTGGACGGCGCGCACATCAGGTGCCTGTTGCTGACCCTGTTCCACCGGTACCTGCGCCCCATGCTGGATGCGGGCCGGGTGTTCGCCGCTGTCCCGCCGCTGCACCGCATCGAGCTGTCCAGCCCGCGCAAGGGCCAGCAGAAGTACCGCTACACCTACTCCGACGGCGAACTGCGGCGCACGCTGCTGGAACTCGAACGCAAGGGCCAGCGCTGGAAGGAGCCCGTGCAGCGGTACAAGGGGCTGGGTGAGATGGATGCGGGCCAGCTCGCGGAGACCACCATGGACCCCCGTCACCGGACGCTGCGCCGGATCAGGGTCGAGGACACCGCCGCCGCCACCGCCATGTTCGATCTGCTCATGGGCAGCGAGGTGGCACCGCGGCGCGACTTCATCGTCGGCGGGGCGTCCGAGCTCGATCCATCGCGCATCGACACCTGAGGGCTGTCCGGGGTTCCGGGATGGCCCCGGCGCCGTTCGTGATCATGACATCACTATCGTTCTAGCAGTAGTAATCCCATGATCACGGCGGCCGGATGGGGCACAGGCGCGTCAGGATGGCGGCGCCAGCCCGCCGAGCGCGGCCAGCGGCTGCCGCACCCGGACCCCGGACCCGTCCCGGCGCGGGTCGGCCGGCGGCAGGTCCACCGGCACCCCGGCGTCCGTCGCCCCGCGAGCAGGTGCCGGGCCCGCCCACGCCAGCACCAGGGCGTCTTCACCCTTGAGGAACCGGTGACAGCGCACCCCCCCGGTCGCCCGGCCCTTCGCCGGGTACTCCCGGTAGGGAGTCACTTTCGCGGTAACACCCCCGGTGCCCGGCAGGGCGCCGGTCGTGCCGGCCACGGTCGCCACGACCGGCCCCGCCGCCGGGTCGCCGCCGGGCAACCCCCCCTTGCCCCCGGCCGCCCGCGCGGCGCCGGCCGGGGTCACGGCGCCGAACCAGAGCACCGATGCGCGCGGTGACAGCCGGATGCCCGCCATCCCGCCCGCGGCCCGGCCCTGTGGCCGCACGGTCCGGGCGGCGAACCGCAGCAGCTGGCCGTCGCTGGTGATGAACACCAGGTCCTGGTCCTCGCTGGTCAGCTGCACCGCACCGACCACCCGGTCGGAATCCTTCAGCGCGATCACGTCGAACTCGCTGGAGCTGCCCGGGTAGTCCGGCGCGACCCGCTTGACGATCCCGGCCGCCGTGCCCAGCGCGAGCCCGGCGCTTGCGGCGTCGGCCGCGGCGAGACCCACCACCCTCTCACCGGGCTCGAGCACCACGAACTCGCTGATGGGCGCCCCGCCGGACAGGCCGGGGGAGTGGGCGCTTGGCGGCAGCGCGGGGATCTCCAGGACGCCGAGTCTGACCATCCTGCCCAGCGAGGTCACCACGGCCACGCTGCCGCGCGCCGTCGCCTGCACCGCCGCGGTGATCGCGTCATGGGCCGCCCGGGGGCCCGGGGCAGCCCCACTCGGCCCGCCCCGGTCCTCACGTTCGGCATCTTGGGCTGTGGTCGCGGTCCTGGCGACCAGCCCGGCGGACGAGAGCAGGACCAGGCACGGGTCGTCCGCGACCTCGAGCGGGACGGCGGCCGTCCTGGCCGCACCCGTGCCCTCGAGCAGGACGGTGCGGCGCGGGTCAGCGAACCGTTTGGCGACGCTGGCGAGCTCCCCGGAGACCACCTCGCGAAGCCTGTCCTCCGACTCCAGGATCGCTGTCAGCTCGGCGATCTCAGCCTGCAGCGTGTCCCGCTCCCGCTCCAGCTCCAGCCGGTCGTAGCGGGTCAGCCTGCGCAACGGCGTGTCCAGGATGTACTGCGCCTGGACGGCGGACAGGTCGAACACCGACATCAGCCGTTCCTTGGCCGCTGCGGCGTCCTCGCTGGTCCTGATGACCTCGATGACCTCGTCGATGTTGAGCAGCGCGATCACCAGGCCGTCGACCAGGTGGAGCCGGTCGGCGCGCCTGCGGCGCCGGTACTCGCTGCGCCTGCGCACGACCTCGACGCGGTGGTCGACGTAGATCTGCAGCAGATCGCGCAGGCCGAGCACCTTCGGCTGGCCGTCCACGAGCGCGACGTTGTTGATGCCGAACGTCTCTTCCATCGGCGTCAGCCGGTACAGCTCTTCCAGCACCGCATCGGGGTGGAAGCCGCTGCGGATCTCGATCACCAGGTGCAGGCCACGCTGCCGGTCGGTGAGGTCCTTCAGGTCGGAGATCCCGGCCAGCTTCTTGGCCTGCACCAGATCCTTGATCCGGGCGATCACCTTCTCCGGGCCGACGCCGTACGGAAGCTCGGTGACCACGATCCCGGTCCGCCGTGGGGTGATCTTCTCGACCCTGGCCGTGGCCCGGGTGCGGAACGTACCACGCCCGGTCTCGTACGCCTCCCTGACCCCATCCAGGCCGACGATCTTGCCGCCGGTCGGCAGGTCCGGGCCCGGCACGAACCGCATGAGCTCGTCCAGGCCCGCCTCCGGGCTGGCGATCAGGTGCCGGGCCGCGGCGATCACCTCGCCGAGGTTGTGCGGGGCCATGTTGGTGGCCATGCCGACGGCGATCCCGGAGGCGCCGTTGACGAGCAGGTTGGGCAGCCCCGCCGGGAGCACCTCGGGCTGGGTCTCGGTGCCGTCGTAGTTCGGCTGGAAGTCAACGGTGTCCTCGTCGATCGAGCCGACCATCTCCAGCGCCGCCGCGGTCAGCCTGGCCTCGGTATACCGCATCGCGGCCGGTGCGTCGTCGCCGCCAAGCGAGCCGAAGTTCCCGTGCCCGTCCACCAGCGGCAGGCGCATCGAGAACGGCTGCGCCATCCGGACCAGCGCGTCGTAGATGGCGCTGTCGCCGTGCGGGTGCAGCCGCCCCATGACCTCGCCGACCACGCGGGCGCACTTGACGTGGCCGCGGTCGGGGCGCAGCCCCATTTCGCCCATCTGGTAGAGGATCCGGCGCTGCACCGGCTTCAGGCCGTCCCTGGCGTCCGGCAGCGCGCGCTGGTAGATGACCGAGTAGGCATATTCGAGGTAGCTGCCCCGCATCTCCTCGGCGACGTCGATGTCGAGGATGTGTTCTTCGAAATCCTCTGGGGGCGGGGTTGTCGTGGTACGTCTGGCCATGTCCGCCATTGTGCCGCCTGCAACCGTCAACCATGCCTAACGAAGCCGCGTGGCGGGGGCTCAGGTGGCGGAGAAGCCGCCGTCTACGTAGATGAGCTGGCCGGTTATGTAGTCGCTGGCGCGGCTGGCGAGGAAGACTGCGATGCCCTCGAAGTCGGCGGCCTCGCCGTTGCGGCCGATCATGGTCCGGGCGGCGAGCGCAGCCGAACGGATTGGGTCGCTGGCCACGTCGGCGGTGAGGGGGGTGGCGACGAAGCCGGGGGCGATGGCGTTGCAGCGCACGCCGTGGGGGGCCCAGGCCTCGGACTGGGAGCGGGTGAGTGAGACCAGGCCGCCTTTGGCGGCGCCGTAGCCGCCGCTGTTGCCGAACGCGCGGACCGCCTGCTGGGAGGCGACGTTGATGATCCGTCCCCAGCCGCGGCCGGCCATCGCGGGCCCGAAGCGCTGGCCCAGCAGGAATGGGGCGGTGAGGTTGACGGCCATCAGCCGGTCCCAGTCGTCGGCCGTCAGTTCGGCCAGCGGCGGGCGGATGTTGAGGCCGGCCGCGTTCACCACGATGTCGGGCTCGCCGAAGGGGCTGGCGGCCGCGGCCTCGGCCCGCTCCACGCTGGTCCGGTCGGCGAGATCGGCGCTGACAGATGCGGCGTCGGAGCCGTCGGCCCGCAGCCACGCGACGGTGCCCGCGAGCGCCGCCTCGCCGCGCGCCAGCACGACCACCTGCGCGCCCGCCCGGCCCAGCGCGCCGGCCATTGCCCGGCCGATGCCCGAACTGCCCCCGGTCACCAGGGCCACCCGGCCCTCCAGCGAGAACAGCCCGTCAAGGAACCCGGTCACGGCTCATCCTCATGATCACGGACACTTTTAGGTGCTATTCGCACGCGATCGTCCGTGATCATGAACCACGGGGATCGCAGGGCAGCGCGGCCTGCGGGGCCCGCGGAGGTCAGAGCACGGGGCGGGCGCCGACCAGCGCCAGCGCGCGCGCCGCCAGCCGGCAGCCGCTTGCCAGTGCTTCCATCGGCGGCTTCTTGCCCAGCCAGGGAGGAAGGAAACCGGCACAAAACGCGTCCCCGGCGCCCGTGCCGTCCACGAACTTCTCGACCGGCTGCGCGGGAACCCGGACCGGGTCCCGCCCGTTGGCGAACACGGCGCCGTCCGGCCCAAGCTTCACCACCACCTGCGGGTACCAGGCGGTCAGCACCCGGATCGCCTGCATCGGATCGTCCCGCCCGGTGAGCACGGCCGCCTGTGCGCTGTTCACGAACAGCATGGTGGCACCGCCGGACATGTCCAGGAACGGCTCGGCGCCGAGCCGCTCGAGCGGGGCGGCCGAGGCACCGTCGACCGAGACGCTCATCTCCGCCTCGAGTGCCCGCTCCATCGCGGTCACGGCGGCCGACCTGGAGCCCTCGTTCAGCAGCGTGTAGCCGGAAATGTGCAGGTGACATCCGCGTGTGAACAGGTCCTTGGGCAGGTCATCGGGCGACAGGACGGCGTTGGCGCCGGGGTCGGAGAGCATGGTCTGATCCCCCTTGTGGGTGATCATCACAACGCACATGCCCGTTGGCCGTTCGGGGTCCATCACCAGCCGTGCGTCCACCCCGTAGCCCATTAGTTCCATGTCCCTGTTGCGCCCGGCGATGTCGGCACCACGCCGCCCGACGAAGGCCACCTCGGCACCATCCACGGCCAGCCACGCGGCGATGTTGGCACCTGAACCGCCGCCATGCATGGTGACGGTGGCGGGAGTGTCGCTGCCCTTGGCGAGGGGAAGCGCAGCGTGGGCGACCGTATCGGTCATCAGGTCGCCAACGACGACAACGCGCGTCATGTTTCACCACCTTGATCACTGAACGAAGGCCGGTGACGCGGCCCTCCCGCGGGCGCAGGGCTGGCGGATTAAAACCTAACACGGTGGATGAGCCCGACTCGGGGCGTTCCACATTGAATCCCTGATCGGCAGGCTTCGCGCCATTCGTGCCCGCACTGATAATGACGGTGCCCGGGTTAGCGGGGTGGGCGCCCACGGCCGGGACGTGCGAGCCTGGAGATCACCGGAATACCGTAGGGTCGCTGGGAGCACGGGAGGTCGCTCGGAGTACGGAGGAGGTCGCCGGGACATGGCGTGGACGTGGCGGTTCGAGAAAATGGACGGGACGCTGGCCACGGCACGGGATCTGCCGAAGGAGACCTTCAGCAGCCAGAGCGACGCGGAGACCTGGCTCGGTGAGAGCTGGCGCAAGCTGCTGGAAGCGGGCGTTGATCAGGTGACGCTGCTGGAAGAGGGCCGGGCCGAGTACGGCCCGATGAGCCTGCACCCCGAGGACTAGGGGATGCCCTAGGCGGCCCACGCCAGCGCACCGCCGAGCGGCGCCGTGCGCAAGGGACGGCGGTCAGGGGCGGCGGGCGGGGCTGTCGGTGCGGGCCGGGTCCCGCTCGATCACAGGGCCGAGTATCTCGTCGATCCTGCTCATCAGCTCGCCGTCGAGCCGGACCCCCGAGGCCCGCACGTTCTCCCGCACCTGCTCCGGGCGGGTCGCGCCGATGATCGCGGCGGCCACGTTCGGGTTCTGCAGGACCCACGCGATCGCCAGCTGAGCCAGGCTCAGGCCTACCTGGTCGGCGACCGGCTTGAGCTGCTGCACCCGGCCGAGGAGGTCGTCGGTGAGGTAGTGCTGGATGAACGAGGACCCGCTCGGGTCGGTCGCGCGGGACCCGGAGGGGGGCGCGTCGCCCGGCTGGTACTTGCCGGTGAGCACACCCTGCGCGATCGGCGACCACACGATCTGGCCGATCCCCTCCTTCTCGCACAACGGGATGACCTCGGACTCGATGACCCGCCAGATCATGTTGTACTGCGGCTGGTTGGAGATGATGCGGTCGAACCCCGCCTCCCCGGCGATCCGCAGCGTCGCCTCGATCTGTTCGGCGCGCCACTCGGAGACCCCGACGTAGAGCACCTTCCCCTGGCGGACCAGGTCGTCGAAGGCGCGCAGTGTCTCCTCCAGCGGGGTCGCGTGGTCGTACCGGTGGGCCTGGTACATATCCAGGTAGTCGGTCTGGAGCCGGCGCAGCGAGGCGTGAGCCGATTCCATGATGTGCTTACGCGACAGGCCGCGGTCATTGGGCCCGGGACCCGTCGGCCAGTACACCTTCGTGAAAATCTCGACCGACTCGCGCCGCACCCCGCGCAGCGCGCGGCCGAGCACCTCTTCGGCCCGGGTCCCCGCGTAGACATCGGCGGTGTCGAAGGTGGTGATGCCCTCGTCGAGCGCCGCCTCGACGCACGCGCGCGCGGCGTCCTCGGCGACCTGCGACCCGTGCGTGACCCAGTTGCCGTAGGCGATCTCGCTGATGCTCAGGCCGCTACGGCCCAGATGCCGGTGCTCCATCTAAAAACTCTCGCCGGGCTTGATCCGAGGCTTGGGCATCCGCAGCCGCCGGATCTGCAACGCCCGCATGGCGGCGTAGAGCCGCACGCCACGCGTGCTCTCCCCGGGCAGGCGCTCCTCGGCGAGGGTGCGCACCCGGCGGCCGATGAAGATCCCCTCCACCAGCATGATCATGACTGCGATCAGGACGAGCAGGGGGACGATGCTCTGCACCAGCGCGTTCCGTACGAACAGCAGCGCCAGCAGGACCAGCAGGCCGTACATGTAGAACTCGCTCAGCCGGCGCCGCGAGTCGACATAGTCGCGGGCGAGCGCCTTGACCGGGCCCCGGTCCCTGGGGGGGAGTGCCCACTGCTCGCCCCGCTGCACGCCCTGCATCCGGCGGGTGCGTTCCTGGCGCTGGCGATCCCGGTACTGGCGGTTCGCCTCTTTCCTGTCGCCGGGGGCGTTGAAGGGGCGGCGGCGCCGCTCGGATTCGCTGCGCTTGGGTGTAGGCCTGCCTTTGCTAGCCGTGGTCCCAGGGCGGACCGCGGCCGCGTCGGCACCGGGCGCGGCGGCGGCGTCCTCGGTGGGGGAGTCCGCCGTGGTGGGCTGGCGTCGTCGGAACACGCGGCCAGCTTACCGGGATCAACGCCACCTATGACTGCGCTGCGGGACGGCGTGAGCACAGGGCCGGGCGCGATGCGGGCGAACGTGGGGGCGGCGGCTGACAGCGATGCGGGGCGGGCACGAGGGCGGCGGCTGACAGCGATGCCGGGCGGGTGTGCGGGACAGCGGCCGGAGCCGGGATGCGTCCTCAGGGTGGTAATGACTGCCACTGGGATCACCGCGTAGGCTGGGTGGGCCAGCCCTACCGAGGCCGCTGTCGCAAGAACGGGGCGCGCGCTGGCGGCGCCGCAGGGCTGGGCGGCGGCGGTCGTACACGATGAAGGGGAAGGTCGCGCCCATGAGCGTGATGAAGCGGGTTTCGTTGATCTTCAAGTCCAAGGCCAACAGGGCCCTGGACAGGATGGAAGACCCACGCGAGACCCTGGATTACTCCTACCAGCGGCAGCTGGACATGCTGACGCAGGTGCGCCGGGGCGTCGCCGACGTGGCCACCTCGCGCAAACGCGTTGAGCTGCAGATGAACACCCTCCAGCAGCAGCAGACCAAACTGGAGGGGCAGGCGAAGCAGGCGCTGGGATCTGGCCGGGAAGACCTGGCCAGGGAAGCCCTCAGCCGCAGGGCGACCCTGCAGAGCCAGTACTCCGAACTGGAGACCCAGTACCACTCGCTCCAGGCCGACGAGGAGAAGCTGACCGCTGCCTCGCAGCGGCTGCAGTCGAAGGTGGAGGCCTTCCGCACCCAGAAGGAGACCATCAAGGCCACCTACACCGCGGCCGAGGCGCAGAGCCGCATCGGTGAGGCCGTCTCCGGGATCTCCGAAGAGATGGGCGACGTGGGCATGGCCGTCCAGCGGGCCCAGGACAAGACCGCGCAGATGCAGGCCCGGGCGGGCGCGATCGACGAGCTGATGGCGTCGGGTGCGCTGGATGACGTGACCGGCACGCAGCGCGACGACATCCAGGCCGAACTCGACCAGATGCGCGGCGGCCAGGACGTGGAACTTGAGCTGGAGCGGCTCAAGGGCGAGATCGGGGCCGCGCCGGCGCGGGAGATCGAAAGCGGCCCGGCAGAAGACGGCGGCGCGGCGCAGGCGGCCACCCCAGCCAGTCCCGCCGAGCAGCCGCAGGTCAGCCCGGCCAGGCCTGCCGAGCAGCCGCAGTCTGGTGACAGTTCATGATCGTCCGGATCCTGGGCGAGGGTCAGCTCCAGGTAGACGACTCGGCCACGGACGAGCTGAACGTCCTCGACGCGACGCTGGAACGGGCAGTGAACGCAGGAGACGAGCGGGCGTTCCGGGCGGCGCTGGCGGCCTTGCTCGACCGTGTCCGCTCGCTCGGGAGCCCTCTCGCCGAGGATGCGATCGAGCCGTCCGAGCTGATCCTGCCGTTCGCGGACGCGGACCTGGAGGACGTCAGGGAGTTGATCACCGGTGAGGGCCTGATCCCGGGCTGAGAGGAAATCTTCAGCTTTGGTTCAGGTTTCCCCGTGACTATTGGGGCATGAGCCCTGCACGGGGGCTGACCCGGGATTTGTCCGCCCTGGGCATAGTCCAGAACGGAATTTTCGGTGCGCCTCGTGCGTGATACTTAATGGGACGGCCCCAGGTCAGGTGGCCGGAACTGGTCCCAGAAACGGAGGCGGCGCGATGGCGAAGACACGCTATGCGCCTGATAGAGGACTGACGACGCGGATGACCCTGACCATGTTCCTGCTGGGACTGGTCTTCGTGGCCTTCGTCATCGCCCTGATCTACTTGCTCGGCGCGTTCGGTGTGGGAAGCGGGGCCATAGCCTTCTTCGCGATCGCGCTCGGGCTCGCGCTGACGGTCGGCTCGTTCTTCTACTCGGACAAGATCGCTCTGAGCGCGGCGCGGGCCGTGGAGGTCGGGCCGCAGGACGGCCCGATGGCAGCCAAGGTGCACGGCATCGTCGACCGGCTGTGCGCGCTCGCGGACATGCCCAAGCCGAGGGTGGCGATAGCCCGCTCGCCGATGCCGAACGCGTTCGCCACCGGGCGTAACGCCAAGAAGGCGGTGCTCTGCGTCACCACCTCGCTGATGGACGGGCGGCTCGACGACCGCGAGCTTGAAGGCGTCATCGCACACGAGATGTCGCACGTCGCGCACAAGGACGTGGCGGTCATGACGATCGCCTCGTTCCTGGGCATCATCGCCGGCCTGCTGGTCAGGTTCGCGTTCTACGGGCAACTGTTCGGCGGCGGCGGCGGCCGGAGCAACAACGACAACAACGGCGGCGGCGCGATCGTCCTGCTGGTCATGCTGGCGGTCGGGATCGTGGTGTACGCGATCAGCTTCCTGCTGATCCGGCTGCTGTCCCGCTACCGGGAACTGGCCGCCGACCGGGCTGGCGCGCTGCTCACGGGGCAGCCGTCCGCCCTCGCCAGCGCGCTGACCAAGGTAAGCGGTGACATCGCCAGGATTCCGCAGAAGGACCTGCGGAAGGCCGAGCCGCTGAACGCCTTCTACTTCGCGCCCGCGCTGTCGGGCAAGGCGGGGGCGAGCCTCGCCACTCTCTTCTCTACCCATCCCTCGCTGGACCGGCGGCTCCGGCAGCTGTCCGAGATCTCCGAGCAGCTCGCCCGGTAGCCGTGGGATTCCTCGACACCCTGCTCGGCCGGACCAAGCCGGTCCCACCGAAGCTGGACGACCTCTTCGCGGTGCCGACCGCCGCCATCACCCTGCAGGCCGCGATGGGACTGGTCCCGACCGGCACCGGCTCGGTGTGCTTCCGGGCGGCGGAAGGCCGCGCGTTCAGCGACATCGAGAGGGATGTCCGTGAGCTGCTGAGCATGGGCTCCGAGGCTGGCCAGGTGGAGGTCACCAACGACAGCTACGGGTTCACCTGGCTGGTCTGCCGCCACGCCGCCGATGATGTTGAGGCGCTCGTCACCGACCTGCACGCCGTGAACTCCTCGCTGGTGGACGGTGGCTTCGGTCCGCAGCTGCTCTGCACCCTGGTCAGCTTCCGGGGCGAGTCCGGGCGGCGGCTGGGCATCGTCTACCTGTACAAGCGGGGCACGTTCTACCCGTTCGCGCCGCTGGGGGACGAGCGCCGCGACAACGCGCTGGAGCTCCAGGTGCGGGGCGCGGTGGGCGCGGACCTGAAGATCGAGGCGGACCTGGGCCGGTGGTTCCCGGTGTGGGGCGCGCCCGGCCTGTAATCGGCGGCCCTTGGCGGCCGTGACCTGGCTCGCCACCTAGTTTCGCGGCACAGACCGCGGCAATCGTTTGTGCCAAGAGGGCCCCTATGTCCCCGGAATGATTCCGGACGCCCTATGGTTGTGTTGAGAGACCAGCAAGAGCCGTCGTCACGGCGGCAGTCCGATGCGGGAGCTAACCCATATGACGGTTCAGGACGAGGCGACAGCCCAGGGTGTCATCCTCACCTCCGCGGCAGCAGCCAAGGTGAGCAGCCTCTTGACCGCTGAAGGCCGCGACGACCTGCGGCTTCGCATCGCTGTTCAGCCGGGCGGCTGCTCGGGTCTGCGTTACCAGCTGTACTTTGACGAGCGTGAGATCGACGGCGACATCGACGCCGAGTTCGAGGGCGTGCACGTCGTGACCGACAAGATGAGTGCCCCGTACCTCACCGGTGCCACCATCGACTTCATCGACACGATCGAGAAGCAGGGCTTCACGATCGACAATCCCAACGCGAGCGGGTCCTGCGCCTGCGGCGACTCGTTCCACTAAGGTCCCACCACGCCCGCCCGCGTCCGATGGGGCCAGTGGGTACCGGCTGCAGTGGCCGCCACCGATCCCGCGTACCGGCGCTGTGGCCGCACCCAATGCGGCCGGGCGCGCCTATCGCCTAGAGTGCCGCCGTGCGCATAGCCGTAACCGGGTCGATCGCGACCGATCACCTCATGACGTTCCCCGGCCGTTTCGTCGAGCAGCTCATCGCCGAGAAGATCGACCGGGTATCGCTGTCCTTCCTCGTCGATGCCCTGGAGATCCGGCGCGGCGGGGTGGCCGCGAACATCTCCTTCGGCCTGGGCATGCTCGGGCTCCGGCCGCTGCTCGTCGGTGCGGTCGGCCCCGATTTCGGCCCCTACCACGACTGGCTCAGCGAGCACGGGGTGGACTGCGCCGGCGTGCGCGAGTCAACCCGCCACCACACCGCCCGTTTCATCTGCACCACCGACCTCGATGGCAACCAGATCGCCTCGTTCTACCCGGGTGCGATGAGCGAGGACGGCGAGATCGACCTGGCCCCGCTGGCCGCCGGCGAGGGCGGCCTTGATCTTGTGCTGATCGGCGCGAGCGACCCGGAGGCGATGCTCTCGCACACACGGGAGTGCAGCGCGCTCGGCATACCGTTCGCCGCCGACCCGTCGCAGCAGCTGCCCCGGCTCGATGGCCCGCGGGTACGCGGGCTGATCGACGGCGCGGCCTACCTGTTCTGCAACGAGTACGAGGAAGCGCTGATCGAGCGCAAGAGCGGATGGAGCGGCGCGGAGGTCCTCGACCGGGTCGGGGTGCGGATAACCACGCTCGGCCCAGCCGGAGCCCGGGTGGAGCGGTCGGGCGAGCCGCCGGTGCTGGTCGGGCCCGTCCCCGAGCAGCGCAAGGCGGACCCGACCGGCACCGGAGACGCCTTCCGCGCCGGATTCCTGGCGGCAATCGCCTGGGGGCTGTCCCTGGAACGCGCGGCGCAGCTCGGCAACCTGGTGGCCGTGACGGTGCTGGAGGCGGACGGCCCGCAGGAGTACGAGCTCAAGCCGGCGCTGGCCGCCGAACGGCTCGCGGGCGCCTACGGCCAGGAGGCGGCCGCCGAGATCGCCGCCCACTACGGCTGACCGCAGCCCCCGGCGGCGCCTGACCGGTCTCCTAGTAGCTGCGCTTGATCAGGAAGGACCAGCCGCTGGGCAGCTCGGTGATGGCGACGAACTCCTGCGACTTCATGGTGCACCAGGCCGGGACGTCGGTCTTGGCTGCCGGGTCGTCGGCCAGAACGGCGATCGTCCCCCCGATGGGCACCTCGCGGATCCGCCCGGCGAGCATGATGATCGGGATGGGGCACTTGCGGCCCAGTGCGTCGATGACGAGCACCGGATCCGGGTCGGCCGGGGGGGTCATGCGGCTAGCATCTCATCCTCGCGCGGCGGGCGCTGCCTCACCGTGGTGACCATGGCAACAAGGGGGCCCGACACGGCAGGGGGTCCCCGCCCGCCCGGTCCCGGCACACGATACTGTTTCCACGACAGTCTGTAGGACGAGCCATGTGACCGGCCCGTGCAGCCGGGTGTCATCCGCTGGGAAGGCAACCTGTGAGTCCCACCCCCAGTGCCCCACGCGGTCGGGGCGCGCGTGTTCCGGGCCTGGCGCCCGGCCAGACGGCGGCAGGTTCAGCACGCCGGGGACGAGCCCGCCGGTGGCGGCGCGCGGTGCCGCTCGCCGCGGTCCTTGCCACGGTCGTCGCGGGCACGGCCGGATGCGCGTCCAACGCCTTCACCCGGATGGGGTTCCCGGTCCCCGTCACCAAGCAGGGCCAGGTCGCGCTCACCCTCTGGCAGGGCTCCTGGGCGGCCGCGTGGGCGGTCGGGGCGGTCGTGTGGGGGCTGATCCTGTGGGCGATCATCTTCCACCGCAAGCGCACGGACCGGCCGCCGTACCAGGTGCGCTACAACCTGCCGATCGAGATGCTCTACACGATCGTGCCGTTCATCATGATCGGCGTCCTGTTCTACTTCACGGCGCGGGACGAGAACTACATCAACAAGCTGTCCGCCAGCCCCGACGTGGTGGTCAACGTGGTCGGCTACCAGTGGAGCTGGCAGTTCCAGTACCCGCAGTACCAGGTGCCGGGGTCGGTGACCCGTCATGTGACGGTCAACGGGCAGCCGTGGACGCCGGGGAGCGCGCCCCGGCAGCTGCCGCAGCTGGTGATCCCGACCAATGAGACCGTGCGCTTCAACCTGACCTCGACCGACGTCATCCACGCGTTCTGGATCGTCCCGTTCGAGTTCAAGCGCGACGTGATCCCTGGCTATCCGAACCACTTCGAGGTCACCCCGACCCGGACCGGGACGTTTATCGGCCGCTGCACGGAGTTGTGCGGTCTCTACCACAGCAGGATGCTGTTCGTAGTGAAGATTGTCACCCCTGCGCAGTTCCGCCAGTGGATCAGCGCACAGCAACTAGCGCAGAGCAAGGCAGCAGGGAGCGCTCAGTGACCACGCTCGAACGACCGACGATCCTGCCGGTGACGCCGCCGCGCAACCCGCGCAAGGGCTCCGTCCTCGCCGACTGGCTGTCCACCACCGACCACAAGATCATCGGGCACCTGTACCTGATCACGTCGTTCGGCTTCTTCCTGGCCGCCGGCGTGATGGCGATGATCATGCGCGCCCAGCTGTTCGGGCCGGACACCCACATCGTGTCCGACCAGCAGTACAACGAGCTGTTCACGATGCACGGCACGATCATGCTGCTGCTGTTCGCCACCCCGCTGTTCGTCGGGTTCGCGAACGAGATCATGCCGCTTCAGATCGGCTCGCCGGACGTCGCGTTCCCGCGGCTGAACCTGTTCAGCTACTACGCGTTCCTCTTCGGCGGGCTGATCCTGCTCGCCAGCTTCGTGGCGCCGGGCGGGGCAGCCGCGTTCGGCTGGTACGCGTACTCGCCGCTGACAAGCTCGATCAACGCCCCGGGGATCGGCGGCGACATGTGGATCATGGGCCTGACCCTGTCCGGCTTCGGCACCATCCTGAGCGGCGTCAACTTTGTCACCACGATCGTCTGCATGCGCGCGCCGGGCATGACCATGTTCCGGATGCCGATCTTCACCTGGAACATCCTGCTCACGTCCGTGATGGTGCTGATAGCGTTCCCGGTGCTGGCGGCGGCGCTGCTGGTGCTGGAGATCGACCGCAAGCTCGGCGCTCAGGTGTTCAGCTCGGTCAACGGGGGTGCGGTCATGTGGCAGCACCTGTTCTGGTTCTTCGGCCATCCCGAGGTCTACATCGTGGCGATCCCGTTCTTCGGCATCATCACCGAGGTGGTGCCCGTGTTCAGCCGCAAGCCGCTGTTCGGCTACAAGGGCATGGTGGCCGCCACCATCGCGATCGCGGGGCTGTCGATGACCGTGTGGGCGCACCACATGTTCTCCACCGGCGCCGTCCTGCTGCCGTTCTTCTCCTTCATGACGTTCCTCATCGCGGTGCCGACCGGGGTGAAGTTCTTCAACTGGACCGGCACGATGTGGCGCGGGCAGCTGACCTTCGAGGCGCCGATGCTGTTCGCCATCGGCTTCCTGGTGACTTTCCTGTTCGGCGGGCTGACCGGGGTGATCCTCGCCTCGCCGCCGCTGGATTTCCAGGTCACCGACTCCTACTTCGTCGTCGCCCATTTCCACTACGTCCTGTTCGGCACCGTGGTGTTCTCGATGTTCGCCGGCTTCTACTTCTGGTGGCCCAAGTTCACCGGCAAGAAGCTGGACAACACGCTGGGGGTCTGGCACTTCTGGACCCTGTTCATCGGCTTCCACATGACGTTCCTGGTCCAGCACTGGCTCGGCGTCGAGGGGATGCCGCGGAGGATAGCCAACTACCCCTTCCTGCCGCCCGACGTGACTACGCTGAACCAGATCTCCAGCATCGGCTCGTGGATCCTCGGCGCGTCCACCCTCTTCTTCATCTACAACGTGTACAAGACGTCGCGGTACGGCGAGCGGGTCACCGCGGACGACCCGTGGGGATACGCGAACTCGCTGGAGTGGGCGACGTCCTGCCCGCCGCCGCGGCACAACTTCACGTCCATCCCGCGCATCCGGTCCGAGCGGCCGGCCTTCGACCTGCACTACCCACAGATCAAGTCGGGGCGGCCCGGGCGTAAGTCCGTTTCGGCGCCACAGTGAGCCGGGGCATGCGCGGCGAGCAGGCGCTCGCGATCCCGCGCCAGGACGGAGGTGTCGCATGAAGGTCGAGGGGTACCTGTTCGTCGGCTGCGCCGCTTTCTTTGCCGCCGCTGACGTCGTCTACTGGTATTTCTCCAAGGACCCGACCGGGACCACGGCGCTGGCCCTGGCCGTGGGGCTGGCCTTCCTCACCGGCTTCTACATCCTGTTCACCGGCCGCCGGCTGCCGCCCCGGCCGGAGGACAACACCCAGGCCGAGATCAGCGAGGGGACCGGCGAGCTCGGCTTCTTCAGCCCGCACAGCTGGTGGCCGCTGATCACCGGGCTGTCGTCGGCGGTCGCGGCGCTCGGCGCGGCGATCGGATGGTGGCTCTTCCTGATCGGGATGCTGTTCGTCCTGCTGTCGGCGATCGGCTTCGTCTTCGAGTATTACCGCGGGTCCTACGCGCACTGAGCCGGCCGCCGCCCACAGGGTGGAACCCGCCACCGCCGCCGGCCAAGCGCGTGAGCGGGCTTCGCAGGCACGCGGTGCCGGCGGTCAACGGCCGCTCGCCGCCGCGGTTGGCCGGCCGAACCGGCCCGCGGGTGTCAGTGGCTGGTGTCCTCGCCGTCCGTGCCGCCCTGCTCCCGCTCCGGCCGGTCGGGCCGGTCGGCTCCCTGCTCGCCGGCGGTGACCGCAGCGGGCGCGGCGTGCCCGTCCCCATGGCCGTCCCCGTGCCCGTCGGCCTCGACCGGGATGCCCTCGGTGAGGACCCGGTTAATGCGCGTCCGCACCCTCCCCATGGGCGTGCGGGCGTCCAGCGCCGGGACCTCGTCGGCGTCCTCGCCCGCCCGCGGCGCGGTGAGCTGCGGCCTGCCCACCTGGTTGTACTCCAGGACCGCCCGGAGATCCTCCGACACCGGCCGGGTCTCCTCGACGTACGCGCCGGTGGGCAGCTGGCGGACGATGCCGGTCTCGACCCCGTGCTCGAGCAGGTGGGCGTCCTTGCGCTGCAGGCCGAGGCAGATCCGCTTGGTCACCCAGTAGGCGATGATCGGGCCGAGGATGACGGCGAATCGGGCGATCCAGGTCAGCGTGAACAGCGGGATCTGGAGCTGGTCGGCGATGATGTCGTTGGCGCCTTCGAGCCACAGCACTCCCCAGAAGGTGACGGCGGCCATGCCGACCCCGGTCCGTGTTGGCGCGTTGCGCGGCCGGTCGTTGACGTGGTGCTCCCGTCTGTCGCCGGTGGCCCATTGTTCGAGGAACGGCCACAGGGCGGCGCCGGTGAAGATGATGCCGAGCGGCACCAGGGCAGGGATGAACACGTTGAACGCGAGCGTGTGCCCGAAGACGTTCCACTCCCAGGCGGGCATGATCCGCAGCGCGCCTTCCAGGGCGCCCATGTAGAAGTCGGGCTGGGAGCCCGCGGTGATGCCGGAGGGGTTGTACGGGCCGAACAGCCAGATCGGGTTGATCTGGGCGAAGGTGGACAGCAGCGCCAGCACGGCGAAGATGAAGAAAAAGAACGCGCCGGTCTTGGCGGCGAAGTAGGGATAGGTCGGGGCGCCGACCACGTTGGCGTTGGTGCGGCCCTTGCTGGGCATCTGGGTGTGCTTCTGGTGGAACATGAAGAACAGGTGCGCCGAGATCAGCGCCAGCAGCAGCGCGGGGATCAGCAGAATGTGGATGACGTACAGCCGCGGGATGATGAGGTGCCCGGGGAACTCCCCGCCGAACAGGAAATACGACCCGTAGGTGCCGACGATCGGGATCGACTGCAGCACCCCCTGGGTGATCTTCAGCCCGGTCCCGGACAGCAGGTCGTCCGGGAGGGAGTAGCCGAACAGGCCCTCGAACAAGCCGAGGGTGAACAGCACGATCCCGATCAGCCAGTTGAACTCGCGTGGCTTGCGGTATGCCCCGGTGAAGAAGATCCGCAGCATGTGCACCATGATCGCGGCCAGGAACAGCAGCGCCGCCCAGTGGTGGATCTGCCGCATCAGCAGGCCGCCCCGCACGTCGAAGCTGATGTTCAGGGTGGAGGCGTAGGCGTCGCTCATCCGCACCCCGCGCAGCGGCGTGTAGGTGCCGTGATAGATCACCTCGGTCATCGACGGCTGGAAGAAAAAGGTCAGGAAGGTGCCGGTCAGCAGCAGGATGATGAACGAGTAGAGGGCGATCTCGCCCAGCAGGAACGACCAGTGGTCCGGGTAGAGCTTCCGCAGGAACGCGGTCGTCGCCTTTGCCGCCCGCAGCCGGTCATCCAGGAAGACGCCGGTGGTCTCGAGCGCCTCGGTGGTCTTGCTCTTGGTCATCCCCGCTCCCAGAAACTCGGGCCGACCGGCTCGTGGTAGTCACTCTCGGCGATCAGGAAGCCCTGCGCGTCGGTGCCGATCGGCAGCTGCGGCAACGGCCGGGCCGCCGGGCCGAAGATCACCTCGGCGCCGCGGGTCGCGTCGAACGTCGACTGGTGGCAGGGGCACAGAATGTGGTGGGTCGTCTGCTCGTACAGCGCGACCGGGCACCCGACGTGAGTGCAGATCTTGGAGTAGGCGACGATGCCGTCCACGGTCCAGTTCATCACCGTGGGCGGCCGGAGCTGGCCGGGCGCGAACTTGATGATGATGGTGGTCGCCTTCGCCAGTGCGTCCTGGTTGTCCTGGAACCCCTCGGGGACAACGGTGATCATCTGGCCGGGGATGGCGAAGTCGGCCGCACGCAGCGGGGTGTTCGGCCCGTAGACCAGCATGCGCATCCCCTTGCGCCAGACGGTGTGGCGCAGGCTCGTGCCCGGCTGCGGTCCCAGGTCGCGCAGCAGGACGATCGGGGCGACCGCGAGCGGCACTGTGGCGGCGATCAGTGTCCGCCGCAGCAGCTTCCGCTTGATGAAACCGCTGGCCTCGGCCCCCTCGGTGAAGGTCTTCTCGAACTCCGCCCGCTGCTCGGGGCTCGACGCGAGCGGATGGCGCTCCTCGGTCTGCTCCACGCTCGGCATCAGGTACCGGACCCAGACGACCGCGCCCACCGCCAGCGCCCCGAAGGCGACCGACATCGATATTCCCAGGGCCAGGTTGGAGCGCAGGGTGCCGTCGACCGAGCGCACCTGCAGCCCCACGTAGGCGGCGATGAACCCGATGCTGGCCAGCATCGACAGCACGAACAGCGCGGCCACGACGCGCTCGGCGCGCTTCGCCTGAGCCGGGTCGGACGACGGCTCGGCCGGCAGCCAGCGCTCCGGCGGGGTTTCCTCGGGCGGCGTCTCCAGCAGGGTCCTGGCACGGGCGGGCGGGGGAGTGCCGATCACCCGGTGCGGGGCCCTTGACCCCTCCTCGCCGTCTCCGGCCGGGAACTGGCCGCTGCCTTCAATCTCACTCATGCTTCACGTCGCTTCTTCATCGTAATCCAGATCGCGATGAAGACCAGGACGGCGATCCCGCCGAGGAACGCCACCAGGCCCTCCGTCACCGGCCCGACCCGGCCCAGGCTGAACCCGCCTGGGTTCGGCTCGGCGCGGACGCTGGTGATGTAGGCGATGATGGCGCGCTTCTGGGCCGGGGTGACGGTGGTGTCGCTGAACACGGGCATGGCCTCCGGGCCGGTCAGCATCGCCTCGTAGATCTGCGTCGGGGTCGAATGGGTCAGCGGCGGCGCCGACTTGCCGTAGGTGAGCGCGCCGCCCGCACCGGCAAAGTTGTGGCACTGCGCGCAGTTGGTGATGAAGATTTGCTGGCCCAGCCCGAGGTTGGCGCCGGCCGTGCTCACCTGGGCGGGCGAGGGGATCGCCGGGCCTCCGCCCAGGGAAGCGATGTACGCCGCGACCTGGTGGATCTGCTCGGTGGTGAACGTCACCGGCTTGCGCGGCATCTGCGCGTCGAAGTCCTTGCCCGGCATCCGGCCGGTGCTCATCTGGAAGTCCACGGCGGCCGCGCCGACCCCGACCAGGCTCGGGCCCGCCCCGGTGCCCTGGGCGTTCATGCCGTGACACGAGGAGCAGGTGTCCGCGAATATCGCCTGGCCCCGCGCGATGTCGGCTGGCGATGGGCCGCCGGGCGTGGCCGCGGAGGCCGCGCCGCCGGCCCCGGTGATGGCCGCGTAGGCCACGCCGACGACGAGCAGCCCCAGCAGGAGGACGGCATACCCGGCGGCCCGGTGTCTGCGCCGCGGCTTGATCCTGCTCACTTCTTGCCTCGGTTTCGGGTCAGGGGACGTGGCGGTCCGTGGCTCTTCAGTGGATGAGGTAGATGGTCGTGAACAGCCCAATCCACACGACATCGACGAAGTGCCAGTAATAGGAGACGACGATGGCGCTGACCTGCTGCTCCTGGGTGAACGTCTTGGCGGCGTAGGTGCGTCCCAGCAGGAAAAGGAACGCGATCAGGCCGCCGGTCACGTGCAGGCCGTGGAATCCGGTGGGGATGTAGAACACCGACCCGTACCCGCTGGACTGCAGCGTCAGGCCGTCGCGGATCAGGCTGAGGTACTCATAACCCTGGCCGAGCACGAAGTACAGGCCCATCAGGAAGGAGAGCACGTACCACTCGCGCAGGCCCCACTTGGCCGGGTTCCAGATGCTGGCCGAGCGCCGGATCTGGCCACGCTCGACCGCGAAAACCCCCATCTGGCAGGTGACGCTCGACAGCAGCAGCACGGTGGTGTTGATGGTCCCCAGGGCCAGGTTCAGATGGGCGCCCGGCCAGGGGAGCCCTTCGCTCTTATTGACCGAGCGGATGGTGAAGTACATCGCGAACAGCGCCGCGAAGAACATGAGCTCAGAGGACAGCCAAACGATGGTGCCGACGCTGACCAGGTTCGGCCGGCTGGTCGGCGACCGGGGCGGGATCTGCGTCGTGGATGCTGTGGCCACGAGGGTCATTATTACGACATCCCGTAGGCGAATGTCGGCCGACCCCCCGTGTCGGTGCGGGGGAACATCGGCCGGTGCCACGGGTCGGTACGATCCACTGCATGAAGGTCGTCGTTTACAGCCACGATGCGGACACCCGCGCCCGGATCCGGCTGGCGATCGGGCGCCGCCCGGCGCCCGATGTGCCCGAGGCTGAGATCATCGATGTGGCCACCGAGCCCGCGCTGTTCCGGCTGCTCGACGCGGGCGGGGCGGACGTCATGGTGCTGGACGGGGAGGCACAGCCGGCCGGTGGCATGGGGGTCTGCCGGCAGGCCAAGGACGAGATCCATGACTGCCCGCCGGTGCTGCTGATCATCGGCAGGCCGGACGACGGCTGGCTCGCCACCTGGTCCGGTGCGGACGCGGTCATCAGCCACCCGATCGACCCGCGGGCGCTGGCCAGCGACCTGGCCGGCCTCATGCGCCAGCGCGCTGTGGCCAAGGCCTGACGGCCCGAGGGGCACTTATGGACGCACCTGCCACCTGGTCCGCGCTGATGGGCACCCTGGTCAGGGGAGAGGCCCTGACCTCTGACGATACTGCCTGGGCGATGGGCGAGATCATGGAGGGCGCGGCGACGCCCGCCCAGATCGCCGGGTTCGGCGTGGCGCTGCGGATGAAGGGCGAGACGGCCGCCGAGCTGAGCGGGCTGGCCCAGACCATGCTGGACCGCGCGACCCCGATCAGCGTGCCGGGGCCGCTGGTGGACCTGGTCGGCACCGGCGGGGACGGGGCGCGCACGGTCAACATCTCCACCATGGGAGCGATCGTCGCCGCCGCGGCGGGCGCACGGGTGGCCAAGCACGGCAACCGCGCGGCCACCTCGGCCTGCGGGGCGGCGGACGTGCTGGAAGCGCTCGGGGTGGCGATCGGCCTGCCGCCGGAGTCCAGCGCGCGGCTGGTGGCGGAGGTCGGGATCGCGTTCCTGTTCGCGCCGCTGTATCACCCGGCCCTGCGGCACACGGCCGCGCCCCGGCGCGAACTCGGGGTGCCGACGGTCTTCAACTTCCTCGGCCCGGTGGCCAACCCGGCGCGCCCCCGGGCGCTGGCGGTCGGGGTCTCCGATCCGCGCATGGGCCCGGTCATCGCCGGGGTGCTGGCGGGGCGCGGCTGCTCGGCCATGGTGTTCCACGGCGACGACGGGCTGGACGAGCTGACGACGGCGGACACGTCCTCCGTCTGGGTGGTCCACGCCGGCGAGGTCAGCCAGACCGTGCTCGACCCCGCCGCGCTGGGAATCCCGCTGTCGCAGCCCGGCGCGCTGCGCGGCGGGGACGCGGCGCACAACGCGGCCGTGGTCCACTCGGTGCTGGCCGGTGAGGCCGGCGCCATCCGCGACGCCGTGGTACTCAACGCCGCCGCCGCGCTCGCCGCCGCGGCAGGCGTGCCCGGGGCCGCGGGCCTCCAGCAGGCGCTCGCCGACGGCTGCGCCAAAGCGGCGGCCGCGCTCGACTCGGGCGCCGCCCGGGCGCTGCTGGGCCGCTGGGTGGAGACCAGCCAGCGCCTGGCGGGTCAGGAGGTTTCGGGGTAGCCGAGCGCGAACGCGGCTTCGAGGTCGTGACGTGAGTAGGTGCGGAAGGCGATGTGCGTCTCGGTGTGATTCACACCCGGCACCCGGTTCAGTGCGCCGGGGATGACGTCGGCCAGTTCCTCGTGCGCGCGTACCCGGACCAGCGCCACCAGGTCGAACTCGCCGGTGACGGAGTAGACCTCACTGACCTGCGGGATCTGGGCTATCGCTTCCGCCGTTTCCGGTATGCGCGCCACGTCGGCTCTCACCAGGACGATCGCGGTGACCACGTCTGCCTCCTCGGGCGTCGATGCCCAGCCATCGCCGGTAGCGTACCGCCCAGCGGGCCCGCCGCAGATCTCGAGCCCGCCGCCGGAGCCAGCGCACCCAGGCCGGGCCGAACCGGGATTGCCGCCTGGCGAGGTCCAGCACGGCACTCAGCTCGGCAAGCGTCCCGACACCGGCGGCCGAGACCCTGGGCAGCAGGCCGAGCAGCACGTCGGCCGTGGCCAGCGCGTCCGCGAGGGCGCGATGCTGGGGCGTGGTGCGGGCCCCGAAGAACGCCGCGAGGGTGGACAGCTTGCAGTTGGGCACCTCATCCTCGCCGAGCGCCCACCGGGCGAGTTCCACCGTGTCCACTACCGGGAAATCCGGCCAGGGCAGGCCACAGGCCTGGCACGCGGCTGTCAGGAAGCCGACGTCGAACGGCGCGTTGTGGGCGATGAGCACACCGCCGCGCGCGAACGCCAGGAACGCGGGCATCACCCGGTCCAGCGGGGGCGCGGCCGCGACCAGCGCGTCGCTGATGCCGGTGAGCGCCGCGACCCGCTCGGGAATCGCGCTGCCGGGGTTGACCAGCGAGGAGAACTGGCCCAGCAGGTGACCGCCACTGACCCTGACCGCGGCTACCTCGGTGATCTGGGCCTTGGCCGGGGCCCAGCCGGTCGTCTCCACGTCGACCACGACGAAGTCGGTTTCGTCGAGCGGACGGCCCGGATCCGGTGCCAGTGCCGTCTCCGCTGCCGTTTCCCAGGTGATCACGGGGTAACGGTAGGACGAGGTACCGACAGTCCCGCCCAGGTGCGCCGACATTCGCCCCGCCCCGGACCGTCCGCGGAGCACCTCCGCCCGGCCCGGAACGCCCGTCGCTCTGGTGTGGGCGCGGCATGGCCGGCCCGCTGGCGTGTGCGTGGCACGGCCGGCCCGCTTCTGTGCGGGGCATGGCCGGCCCGCTGGCGTGCGTGGCACGGTCGGCCCGTTGGCGTGAGCGGCATGGGCGGTGGCGGTGGATTGTCAGTGGCACCTTTTAGCGTGTTTTCCGTCGCGGCCGCCGGGCCGTTCGGCGGAAGCCGTGCCTGATGGAGGGATCATGCTGATTGATTGCGAGCGATGCGAGATGCGTGACGTCGCCTGCGCCGATTGCGTGGTCACGGCGCTGCTCGGCCGGACGACCGAGATCGGGGAGGCGGAACGGCGCGCCCTTCGCGTCCTCTCGGACGCGAAGCTGGTGTCACCGCTCCGCATGCAGTGGCCGGTGGCACGGGCATCGTGACTGGTGAGAGTACATGTGCCCGGCGCCTGTGGATAACCGGAAGCCAGGAAGCGCCACGCCGGATTAGCCAAATGTGAGACGGGAGTGGGTGCGTTTTACTAATGTCGGCCCCGGTTGGATCACTCCGCAGTCGCCCATGATGGGCGACGGTGATCCGGCCACCGCCGAAGCCCCGGCCACACCCCGCGGCCGGGGAGCCGGAGACCACCGGAGGACCGTCCTCGGTATCCCCGCCCGAGGAGCCCCCACGGGTGAGTCGGCCTCGGCCTCCCCCGGCCGGGGCCGTAGGGCGCTGGCTCAGCCGCCCGAGCCCGGGTAGACCCACCGGTTCGGCGGGAGGGGAGAAGGAGCGAGTCGCTACGTGGGTACGCGTCCACTCATCCGGTCTCCCCTCATTCGGCGCGGCGTGTCGGCCGCTGCCGCGCTATTCGCCGCCGCCGGGCTGATCATTACCGCCGGAGCTGCGGGCGCGTCGCCCCAGCCCACGATCAGTGAGGTCAAAGCCAAGCTCAACAAGCTGACCGCGCAGGAGAACGTGCTCATCCAGCGCTACGACCAGGTGTCGCAGGACCTGTCCGGGGCCAGGCAGCGGCTGAAGATGGTCAACCAGGAGCTGGCCAAGGATCAGGCCGCGTTCCACGAGATGCAGGGCAGGATCGCGCAGGTCGCTTCCTTCGCATACCAGAACGGCACCCTGAACTCGTCGCTCGCCCCGCTGACCTCGAACGACCCGCAGGCCGTCCTGGCGCAGTCGGCGATCCTCATCCACCTGTCCACAAGCCGCCAGCAGCAGCTCCAGGAGTTCCTCGCGGCGGCCAACGCACTGGCGGGGGCCAAGCAGACCGTGCAGCGGACCGAGACGGCCGTGGCAAAGCTCAAGAAGCAGCTGGCGGGGCAGAAGGCCAACCTGAACAAGCTCATCCAAAAGCAGAAGGACATGCTCGCCACGCTCACCACAGAGCAGCAGAGCGACCTGATCGGCGGGGGCGGCACGACCAGCGCCACCAACAACGTCCCCGCCAACGGCGCGGCCGGGAAGGCGGTTGCGTTCGCCTACGCGCAGCTGGGCTGCCCGTATGTCTTCGGCGGCACCGGTCCGTGCGGGTCCGGGTTCGACTGTTCCGGGCTGACCATGAGCGCGTGGGCCGCGGCCGGGGTCGCCATCCCTCGTACCAGCGAGGGACAGGCCAGCCTGCCGTCGGTGCCGACGTCCGCGCTCCAGCCCGGCGACATCCTGGAGTTCGCCGGCGACAGCCACGTGGGCATCTATGTGGGCGGCGGGATGCTCATCGACGCTCCGCAGCCCGGGATGACCGTGGAGAAGGTCAGCCTGTCCAGTTCCTGGTACGCGGCGAACCTGGTCGGCGCCGTCCGGCCGTGACCTCCGGCCGCTGACCGAGGCCGTGTCTCGCAAATCTCCAGCCTGCTGCTACGGCATGGATTCACGAGACACGGCCTTGCCCGGCAGACGGCGGCGGGAACACTAGAATCGCTCCGCTACCGTCGCGGGCAGCGCGTCAGCCGCGCCCCGAGCACCCGATGTGCCCGCGACGCGGGGAGCGCGATGCCGAAGGTCCTGATCGTGACCAACGACTTCCCGCCGCGAGCAGGCGGGATCCAGTCCTTCGTGCATGCACTCGCGGTCCGGCTGCCGAAGGGCAGCGTCACCGTCTACGCGCCCGCCTGGGAGGGGGCGGCAGAGTTCGATGCGGCCCAGCCGTTCCCGGTGGAGCGTCATCCCACGTCCTTGATGCTGCCGGTGCCGTCGGTGGCGCGCCGGGCGGCCCGGCTGCTCGGCCGCGACGGCTGCGACACGGTGCTGTTCGGCGCGGCGGCGCCGCTGGGGCTGCTTGCGCCGTCGCTGCGGCGGGCCGGTGCGCGGCGGCTGGTCGCCATCACCCACGGGCACGAGGCGGGCTGGGCGGCGCTGCCTGGCGCACGCAGCCTGCTCCGCCGCATCGGCGATTCCGTGGATACGGTCACTTACCTCGGCGAATACACCCGGGCGCGGCTCGCGAGGGCACTGTCCGCGGCGGCGGCGGCGCGGATGACCCGGCTCGCGCCCGGCGTCGACTCCGAGGCCTTCCGCCCGGGTGCCGGGGGTGCCGCCGTCCGGGACCGTCTCGGGATCGCCAGCCGGCCGGTGGTGATCTGCGTGTCGCGACTCGTGCCCCGCAAGGGGCAGGACACGCTGATCCGGGCCTGGCCGGAGGTCCGGACCACCGTGCCGGACGCGGCACTGCTGCTGGTCGGCGGCGGGCCGTACGCCGGCAGGCTGCGGCGGCTTGCCCATGGGCTTGGTGTGGCCGGCTCGGTCATCTTCACCGGACCGGTGCCCTGGCCTGAGCTGCCGGCCTACTACGACGCCGGAGACGTGTTCGCGATGCCCTGCCGCACCCGCAGGCACGGCCTGGACGTCGAGGGCCTCGGCATCGTCTACCTGGAGGCGTCCGCGACCGGCCTGCCCGTGATCGGCGGCGACTCCGGGAACGCGCCCGACGCCATCCGGGCCGGCGAGACCGGGTACGTCGTCTCGGGGCGCAGCCCGGCAGAAGTCGCCGGCCGGCTCGTGCACCTGCTCACCGATCCAGCCGGTGCCCGGGCCATGGGGGAGAAGGGCATGGCCTGGATCGACCAGGAATGGCGGTGGGACCTGGTCGCGCAGCGACTGCACCAGATCCTGGCCGGGCGGTACAGCTAGGCGGCGCTCCGTCGCCGGCGCCCCTGGTCAGTCAGGAGTAGAGCGCCTCGATCTCATCCGCGAAATCCTTCGTGACCATGCTGCGGCGCAGCTTGAGCGACGGCGTCAGGTATCCGGCCTCCTCGGTGAAGTCGGTGGCGAGCACGCGGAACCGCCTGATGGACTCGGCCCTGGATACGGCCTTGTTGGCGTCGTCGACCGCGGTCTGGAGCTCGGCGATCAGATCCGGGTCGTCGGCCAGGCTGGCGAGGCTGGTGTCAGCGGGGCGGTTGCGGCGGGCCAGCCACGTGCGGACCGCCTCCGGATCCAGGGTGATCAGGCAGGCCACGTAGGGCCGGCCGTCCCCCACCACCAGGCACTGGCTGACCAGCAGGTGGGCGCGGATCCGGTCCTCGAGCACGGCGGGCGAGACGTTCTTGCCGCCCGCGGTCACGATCAGTTCCTTCTTCCGGCCGGTCACCCGCAGGTAGCCCTCGTCGTCGAGCTCACCAATGTCGCCGGTGCGCAGCCAGCCGTCGGGGGTCAGCGCCTCGGATGTCGCGGCGTCGTTGTGCCAGTAACCGACGAACCGGTTGTGCCCGGAGAGGAGGATCTCCCCGTCCTCGGCGATCCGCACGGACACGCCCGGCAGCGGCTGGCCGACGGTTCCGATCTTGTTGCGGCTGGGGCGGTTCACCGTGGAGGCGGCGGTGGTCTCGGTGAGGCCGTATCCCTCGACGATGGTGATCCCGGCGCCGCGGAAGAAATGGCTGAGCCGGTCCCCGAGCGCCGCACCGCCGGAGACCGAGTGCCCCACCCGCCCGCCGACCGCGGCGCGGAGCTTGCGGTAGACCAGGCGGTCGAAGACGGCGTGCCGTAGCCGCAGCGCGGGGCCCGGCCCGTCGGCCGAGGAAGTGTCGTGAGTGCCGAACGCGCTGCTCCAGGCGATCGCCGTCCGCGCCGCCGCATGGAAGATCGCGCCCCTGATCCCGCTTTCCGACGCCTGCTGCTCCGCACCGTTGTAGACCTTCTCGAACACCCTGGGCACGGCGAGCAGGAACGTGGGCTGGAACGTGGCAAGCTCCGGCAGCAGGTAGGCCACGTCGGAGGTGTGGCCGAGCACGCCGCCGGCCTCCACGACGGCGACCTCGATGAGGCGCGCGAACGAATGCGCGAGGGGAAGGAAGAGCAGGGTCGACGCACCGGGCGTATCGAAGATCACCGACAGCGGCCCGCGGACCGCGTTACGCGCGTTGGCGAGCAGGTTGCCGTGGGTGATCTCGCACCCCTTCGGCCGGCCGGTGGTACCCGAGGTGTAGATGATCGTGGCGAAATCGCCCGCCCCGGCCGACGTCCGGCGCTGGGTGAGGTCGGCCTCGCCGACCCCAGCACCCTCGGCCACCAGCGCATCGAGCGACTGGGCAGCGACCGGGGAGGCGAGCCCGCCCGGGCCGCCGGCGGCCGTCGGCGGGCTGGCGTCGATCACCCACACCCGCCGCACGTCGGGCAGCCGGCGCAGCACCTCGGTGACCAGCTCCAGGTGCGCCCGGGTCTCGACCACGACGGCACGCGCGCCCGAGTCGCTCAGGATCCATTCCACCTGCTCGGCGGAGGAGGTTTCGTACACCGGCACCGGGACCGCGCCGGCGGCCCAGAGCGCGTAGTCGAGCACGGTCCACTCGTAGCGCGTGCGCGACATGATGCCGACCCGGTCGCCCTCGCCGATGCCGGCCGCCATGAACCCCTTGGCGAGCGCGGCGACCTCGTCGAGGAACTCGCGTGCCGTGACGTCCCGCCACGCCGTCTCCCGGTCCCCGTGCCTGGTCCGGGAGGACGCCGGGCTCGTCTTGCGCCGCAGGACCACCAGCCCGGGGTCGCGCTCGGCCCGCTCGAAGACGGTGTCGGTCAGGCGCGCGGAAGCCGGCACCTCAACGACGGCCGGGGTGCTGTACTCGCGCATGGGGCCTCCTTGCGCCGGCCCGCGCCGACTGGCAGGGCCATCCTGCGGCCGGGCCCGGAACCTGCCTCTTTAGCTTAGGGGCCCCGGCAACAGGACTGCTGGGCTCGCGTGTCCCCGCATCCCGCCTGGCGGCGTTCTCGCGCCTTGCCATCCGGGCGCGGATGACCCGCCCCACCGCACGCCGACTTCGAGCACGCCGCGGGAGACCGGCGAGACACGCCCTAATGTGTCGGCATGCGGGTTCACGTGGTGAGCGACGTGCACGGGGCGGCCGGCCCGCTGCGCCGCGCGGCGGTGGGCGCGGACGCGCTGCTGTGCCTCGGGGATCTGCTGCTGTTCGTGGATTATGCGGACCACGGGCAGGGGATCTTCGCGGACCTGTTCGGCGCCGATGCGGCGCGGCAGTTCGTCGCGCTGCGGACGGCGAAAAGGTTCGACGAGGCGCGGGCCCTGTCCGCCGGGCTCTGGCGGCAGCTCGGCGGCGATCCCGCCCGGCACATCCGGGATGCCGCCTCCCGCCAGTACGCGGAGCTGTTCGCCGCGCTGCCCCAACCTGCCTACCTGACCTACGGCAACGTGGACATCCCCCAGCTGTGGGGCGAGCACCTGCGTCCCGGGCACCACGTGCTCGACGGGGAGCGGATAGAGCTCGGGGGCTGGACGTTCGGGTTCGTGGGCGGCGGGCTGCACTCGCCCTACCGGACGCCCAACGAGATCGACGATGACGCGTACGCGGCCAAGGTAGCGGCGGTCGGGGCGGTCGACGTGCTGTGCTCTCACATCCCGCCGGCCGTTCCCCAGCTGCTGTACGACGCGGTTGCCCGGAGGGTGGAGCGGGGGAGTGAGGCGCTGCTCCGGCAGGTCAGGCGGACCCAGCCCCGCTATGTGCTGTTCGGCCACGTGCACCAGCCGCTGGCCCGCCGGGTCCGGATCGGGCGCACCGAATGCATCAACGTGGGCCACTTCCGCGCCACCGGGGAGCCCTATGTGCTGGAGTGGTAGCGGTACGCTCCGAGCATGGCCGACCGGACGACCTCCAGCATCACCGTCGCCGCGCCCAGGGCGGATGTCATGTCGGTGATCGCCGACTTCGCCTCCTACCCGGAATGGGCTTCGGCCGTGCGGTCGGCCGAGGTCCTTGGCCGCGGCGGTGACGGCCGGGCCAGCCGGGTGCGGTTCGGGCTGGACGCCGGGGTGGTCAAGGACAGCTACGTTCTCTCTTACGATTGGGACGGCGACGCCGGGGTGCGGTGGGATCTCGCCGAGCCCGGATCGGTCATCACCGCCCTCAGCGGTGGATACGTTCTGGCTGACGCTGATGGAGGCACAGAGGTGACCTACGACCTCGCGGTGGATGTCCGGATCCCGATGCCGGGAATGCTGAAGCGCAGAGCGGAGCGGACCATCATCGACACCGCGCTGAAGGGGCTCAGGGACCGGGCCGAGGCCGGGAGAGGAGACAGGACGTGACACAGCAGCCGGGCCGATCCGGCCAGGACCCGATCGGCGATTTCCAGCGGTGGCTCGTCCGCTCGGGCGCGCGCAGCGTGAGCCGGGAGGTCGGCGGGCAGCTCCGCTCGATGATCGGGTACCGCGGGCGGTCCGCCGATGTATGGGAAACGGCCACCATGCCCACCGATGAGGCTCCCGAGTGCGCGTGGTGCCCGGTATGCCGGGCGGCCCGCGTGCTCAGGGAATCGGGACCGGGGGTGACGTCGCAGATGGCGGCCGTCGGCGACGTTGTGACGGCGCTCGCCCAGGACACGATGTCCGTCTTCGAGGCGGCTCTGGCCGCCACCGGAAGGGCGGCCAGGTCGGCCGCCACCGAGCCCGGGCAGGGACCGTCCGGCACGGTATGGGCGGATGCGGCGGATGGGACGGCGCAGGACCCGGAGGCGGAGCCCGAATCGGCGGGCCCCCCGGAGGGGCCGCCGCATGAGCCTGACGATCGGGGTTGATGTCGGGGGGACCAAAGTCGCCGCCGGGGTTGTCGACGAGCATGGGAAGATCGTTGAGAAGGTCCGGCGGGCTACCCCCTCATCCAGCCCGGCGCGCACCGAACAGGTGATCGCCGAGACCGTCACCGAGCTGCTGGGCCGCCACCAGGTGCGGGCCGTTGGCCTGGGTGCGGCCGGGTTCATCGACGAGGCCGGCGCCAGCGTGCGGTTCGCGCCCAACCTGGCCTGGCGCGAGGAGCCGCTTCGCCTGCGGATCCAGGAGGTCATCGGGCTGCCGGTCGTGGTGGAAAACGACGCGACCGCCAGCGCCTGGGCGGAGGTGCGGTTCGGCGCGGCGCGCGGGCACGCGCACGTCGTCTTCGTCTCGGTCGGCACCGGCATCGGGGCCGGCATCGTGCTGGACGGCGGGCTCTACCGCGGCCAGTGGGGGATGGCCGGCGAGCCGGGCCACTACCGGGTGGTACCCGACGGCCGGTTGTGCGGATGCGGCAACCACGGCTGCTGGGAGCAGTACGCGAGCGGCAGTGCCCTGGCGGCCGAAGCCCGCGAATTCGCCCGGCGTTCGCCCGGGGCGGCGGCGCGGCTGCTCAAGCTCGCCGGGGGAAGCGTGGAGGGCATCACCGGCTCACAGGTCACCCAGGCCGCGCGGGAGGGCGACCCGGTGGCGGCGCGGTGTTTCGGGACCGTCGGCGGCTGGCTGGGTCAGGGACTGGCCGATCTGGCGGCCATCCTCGATCCGGGCTGCTTCGTCATCGGCGGCGGTGTGTCCGACGCTGGGGAGCTGCTGCTCGGCCCGGCCCGGGCGGCCTTCGAGAAGGCGCTGACCGGGGGCTCGTACCGGCACGCGGCGGAGATCAAGCTTGCCGAGCTCGGCGCCGACGCGGGGATCGTGGGCGCCGCCGACCTCGCCCGGAACACCGGCCAGGCACCGGCCGGAGACGGCTGACGTCCCTACAGCACGGCCCCGTCGTCAGGGCCGGAATCACCTGGTGGCCGGTCGGCCATCCGGACCACGAGCGTCGCAAAGCCACCGACGAACGCTGCTACCGCGCAGAACGCGGCCCAGCTCGGCACCACCCAGCCCAGCAGGACAGCGAGCAGCAAATACCCCGGGCCGCCGAACAGCGCCGCCCAGGCTCCCTTGGTTACCGGGTCCAGCGGGGGCAGCGGCGGCGGGTCCGGCGGAACGTAATGCTCGTCATCACCGGCAGACGGCAGCGGGGCCGGGACCGCTGGGCGGACGATGCGGGCCTGGGGCGGAGTGGGAATCACGCCCGGAACGGGATCGGCCCATTCCTGCGCAGGCGCCTGCGCCGCATCGGGGTCCTCCCGCGCCGGCCAGGGCGGGCCGCCCTCGGCCGCCGCAGGAACGCTGTACTGGGCGACCAAGTCCCGCCAGGCTGCCTCGTCGTCGCTGGCCTCATCTGCCATCGCTCCTGCCCACCCCCTCTCCATCCCGCCCGGCGCGGCTGTGGGAACGGACGAACTCCAGGCTGCCCGCGAAAATCTGGTCCGCGTCATTGTCCAGCGTTGCCACGTGGTAGCTATTCCCAACCTCGCGGACGGTCAGCTGTGTCTCGGGCAGGGCGGCCCGCAGGATCCGCAGGCTGGCCGGCCCCACCACGTGGTCGTCGGTGGAGCGGTACACCAGCACCGGCTGGGTCACCTCACCAAGCCGCTGCCTGGTGACCTTCCACAGCCCCGCCAGGGAGGCGGCCGCCCGTCCCGGTATCCGGTCGTAGGCGAGTTCGCGCGCTCCGTCCTTCTTGATGTCGCTCCCGATCCCCTTGATCGACGGCACGACGTAGCCGAACACGGGCGCCAGCCGGGCAAGCACGCCGTCAGGGGTCAGCGTGGGATTGACGAGCACCAGCCCGGCCACCCCGTCTCCGCGCCGTTCGGCCAGCCGGAGCGCGAGGGTGGCACCCATCGACAGGCCCATGGCGAAGATTTCGCCCGTCCGCCCGCGCAGTTCCTCGTAGGCGCGGTCGATCTCCGCGTACCAGTCCTCCCAGCGGGTGCCGGCCATCTCCTGCCAGGTGGTGCCGTGCCCGGGCAGCCGGGGCAGGGATACGGTCAGTCCCGCTGCCGCAAGATAGTCCGCCCACGGCCGCAGCGATGATGGATTGCCGGTGAACCCGTGGCAGAGCAGGACCGCGGTGCTGCCGCCGGAGTGGAAGAAGGGCTCCGCGCCCGGCATCACAGGCATGCTCACCGCCGTCTCCCGCGCATGCTTACGTTCTGCTGGAATAGTCGCATGCCGCCGGGCGGCGCGCACCCTTGCCACGGGACGTAGACCGATCGCGATGGATCTCCGGACGCTGGGACCTCTTTCCCGCCGATCACGTGCGACGATGTGAGCGTGTTCTACTGGGTGGTGAAGGCCATACTCGGCCCGTTCCTCGCACTGTTCCGGCCGTGGGCGGAGGGGACCGGGAACGTGCCGCGCGAGGGCCCGGCCATCCTGGCCAGCAACCACCTGTCGTTCGCCGACCACTTCTTCGGGCCGCTGCCGCTCCCGCGGAAGGTGACGTTCCTCGCCAAGGCGGAATACTTCACCGGCCGGGGCCTGAAAGGCCTGGTCAGCAAGGCGTT
The DNA here is from genome assembly GCA_036005525.1 of Streptosporangiaceae bacterium. Classification (GTDB taxonomy): domain Bacteria; phylum Actinomycetota; class Actinomycetes; order Streptosporangiales; family Streptosporangiaceae; genus UBA9676. The sequence continues at coordinate 33,980 of DASYQM010000003.1, read as the reverse complement.
CTTCCGCGGGGTCGGGCAGATTCCGATGGACCGGACCGGGGGGGAGGCCAGCGAGCGGGCCCTGGCGACCGGTCTGCGCGTGCTGGCCGGGGGGCGGCTCCTCGGCATCTACCCGGAGGGCACCCGGAGCCCCGACGGGCGGCTGTACCGGGGGAAGACCGGGGTGGCCAGGCTCGCCCTGGAGTCCGGCGCACCGGTGATCCCCACCGCCATGGTGGGGACGTTCGACTTCATGCCGCCCGGCAGGCTCTGGCCGCGGCTGCGGATCCGGCCCGGTGTCCGGTTCGGCAAACCGCTCGATTTCTCCCGCTACTCCGGCCTGGCGTCGGACCACATGGTCCTGCGGGCGGTGACCGACGAGATCATGTATGCGCTGATGGAGCTGGCGGGCCAGGAGTACGTGGACGAGTACGCGCAGCGGGCCAAGAGCCGGACGCGGGCCGGTCGCAAGCTCCCGGCCAAGGGCGGGCGGGCGACGGCCGCGGCCGTGCCCGCTGCCGGGACGGCCCCCCGGCCCGGTGGGACCACGCCAGCGCCCGAGGATGGGATGACCGACGGGCCCGGCGGCGGGAGCAGCACCGAGAAGCGGGGCGCCCGCAGCCCCTGACCCTTGGGCCCGGCATTTCGGACAGATGGCCCCACGCTTCTCCCAACAGCCGCTATGGTTCCGGTCAAAAAGGGAGCGGCAAAGTGGCTGAAGTATCGCTGGGGGCCGGGGTATCCCCGCCCGCGGCGCCAGTCCTCCGGACGGGCGATGAGATCCTGACGGCCTTCGCCGGCCCCGGGCGGCAGCGGCGGGTCACCGTGCTGTTCCGCCTGCTGCTGGTGATTCCGCACTACATCGTGCTCTACGCGCTCGGTATCGCCGTTGAGATCGTGGCGGTCATCTGCTGGTTCGCCGCCCTGTTCACCGGCCGGCTGCCCGATGGCCTGGCTGACTTCCTGGTCGGCTGGCTTCGCTGGTCGACCCGGGTTTTCGCCTACGTGGGGCTGCTCACGGACCACTACCCGCCGTTCACCCTGGCCGACGCGGACTACCCGGTGCGGGTGTCCGCGGCCCCCGGCCGGCTGAACCGGCTCGCCGTCTTGTTCCGGATCATCCTGGCGTTCCCGGTCGCGATCCTGGTCGGCATTCTCTGGTCCGGCGCCCTTCTCGCCGGGCTCGTCATCTGGCTCATCGTGCTGATCACGGGGACGATGCCGGGGCCGGCGTACCAGGCGGTCGCCGCCGTCGTCAGGTTCGGCGCCCGGTTCTACGGCTACTTCTACCTGATGAGCGGCACCTACCCGGGCGGGCTGTTCGGCGACCCGGCGGATGCGGATGCGGCCGCGGCAGTCGCGGGCCCGGTGGCCGCGCCACCCGGCGCCGAGCCCGCGCAGCCTGGCGCCGCACGGCCGGCTGCCGCACAGCCGGACGCGGCGCAGCCGCCAGCCGCGCAGCCGGGAGAAGCAGTAGAGCCGGGATACGCCGCACAGCCGGGATACGGGCAGCCGGGATACGGACAGCCGGGAGAAGCCGTACAGCCGGGATACGGACCGCCGGACGCCGCCCACCGCGAGGCCACGGCGGCGGCGAGCTGGCCCGCGGATCCGCGGGCGTGGCGCCTCGTGCTGTCCAGCGGGGCCAGGCAGCTGGTCGGCCTGTTCATCGTCCTCGGCTCCGTCGTTCTGATCGGGTACATCTCCGTCGGTGTGGTCGCCGCGTCCCATGCGGCGACCAACGCAACGCGGGTGGACGCCATCAACGGCATCTCCGCGGCGCACGCGAAGCTCTCCAGGCAGCTCAGTGGCCTGTCGCAGCAGATAACGGCGTGCCAGAGCCAGTCTGCCGTGCTGAGCTGCGTGACCAAGCTCGACGAGCAGGCTGCCCAGGACTTCGGCGCGTTTGCGAGCGCGGTCAGGTCGACGCCGATGCCGGCGTCCGCGGCCGCCGCTGCCGACCGGCTGGCGGCCGTCACCGGTCAGGTTCAGTCGGCCTTCCAGCAGCTGGGGACGGCCACCTCGGCGGCCCAATACCGGAAGATCGACTCGAACACGGTCGTGCCGACGGTGGATCAGTTCAACTCGGCCTACCAGAACCTCGGCGCAGCGCTCGGGGCCACCTGAGCTACCCGCCCGTGCCCGCGAGCCCGCCGGCCGGCTCGCGGGCCCAGCCCTTGGACCGCTCGACCGCCCGGAGCCACCGGGCGTGGCCGGCGTCGTCGCGTGCCTCCGGCTCGAACCGGCGGTCCAGCCGCCAGGTGGCGGCGATCTCGTCCAGCGACGACCACACACCCGTGCCCAGCCCCGCCAGGAACGCCGCGCCCAGCGCGGTCGTCTCCGTGACCCCGGACCGCTCCACCGGCACCTGGAGCTGATCGGCCTGCATCTGCATGAGCAGGTTGTTCGCCGACCCGCCCCCATCCGCACGCAATACCGGCACGGCGCCGTCACGCCGGCCGGTCATCGCGTCATAGACGTCCCTCACCTCGAACGTGATCGCCTCCAGCGTGGCCCGTACGAGATGCGCCCGGGTGGTCCCGCGGGTGATGCCGAACACCGCACCCCGCGCGTCGGGATCCCAGTGCGGCGCGCCGAGCCCGGTCAGGGCCGGCACGAACACCACCCCGCCGGAGTCCGGCACGCTGGCCGCCAGGTCCTCGCTCTGCGCCGCGTCGCCGATCAGGCCGAGCCCGTCGCGCAGCCACTGCACCGCGGCCCCGGTCACGAAGACCGACCCTTCCAGCGCATAGGTCAGTGCGCCCGAGCCATCCATCCACGCCACCGTGGACACCAGGCTGGCCGCCGGGCGGGCGATCGAGGGGCCGCTGTTGGCCAGGACGAACGAACCTGTCCCGTAGGTGCACTTGGCGTCGCCGGGGGCGAAGCACGCCTGCCCGAACAGCGCCGCCTGCTGGTCACCGGCGATCCCGGCGATGGGCAGGTCCAGGCCGCCGAACGCGGCCGGGTCGGTGCGGCCGATGACGCCGGTGGAGTGGACCACCTCGGGCAGCGCCCGCTGCGGCACCCGCAGCAGGTCGCACAGCTCCGACGACCACCGCCCGGCCCCGATGTCGAACAGCAGCGTGCGGGATGCGTTGGACGCATCCGTCACGTGGCGGCGCCCGCCGGTGAGCCGGGCGATGAGATAGGAGTCCACCGTGCCGGCGGCCAGTGAGCCGTCCGCCAGGCCCGCCCAGACGGCCGGTTCCTGATCGGCCAGCCAGGTGATCTTGGTGGCGGTGAAGTACGGGTCCAGGCGCAGCCCGGTCAGCTCGGTGACCCGGGCCTCGTGCCCGGCGGCGCGCAGCGCGTCGCAGATCCTGGCGGTCCGCCGGTCCTGCCAGACGATGGCCGGGCGCGGCGCGGCCAGGTCCGTCCGGTCCCAGATCACCGCCGTCTCCCGCTGGTTGGTGATGCCGACGCAGGTGACGGGGGGCGCGCCGGGCGCCGCGCGGCCGGGATGGCCGCCCCCGGCCGTGTCCAGGGCCTGGCGGCACGCCGCGAGGGTGGCCTGCCAGATCTCCTCCGGGACGTGCTCGACCCAGCCGGGCCGCGGGTAGTGCTGCGCGAACTCGGCGTAGCCGCGGGCCGCGACGGCGCCGTCCGGTGAGATCACCAGCGCGGTGACTCCGGTTGTCCCGGCGTCGATGGCGAGGACACTCATGGGGACTAGTGTTGCCCCATGCGAGTGGGAGTGCTGACCGGAGGTGGCGACTGCCCCGGGCTGAACGCTGTCATCCGCGCGCTGGTCCGGCGGGGAACGCAGGAGTACGGATACGAGTTCACCGGGTTCCGGGACGGGTGGCGTGGGCCGCTGGAAGGCGACACGATCCCGCTCGACGTGCAGGCGGTACGCGGCATCCTGCCGCGCGGAGGGACGATCCTCGGCACATCGCGCACCAATCCGCTCGCGGAGAGCGCGTCCAGCGGCGGGCGGTCCGGCGCGCAACGGATCAAGGAGAACCTGGCCGTCCTCGGCGTGGATGCGCTGATCACGATCGGCGGGGAGGACACACTGGGGGTGGCGGCGGCCCTGCACGAGCAGGGCGTCGCGGTCGTCGGGGTGCCGAAGACGATCGACAACGACCTGGGCGCCACCGACTACACGTTCGGGTTCGACACCGCCGTGAACATCGCGATGGAGGCCATCGACCGGCTGCACACTACCGCCGAGAGCCACCACCGGGCGCTCATCGTCGAGGTGATGGGCAGGCACGCGGGCTGGATCGCGCTGCACGCGGGGCTGGCCGGCGGGGCGAACGTGATCCTCATTCCCGAGAGGCCGTTCAGCATGGACAAGGTCTGCGAGTACGTGCAGCACCGGTTCCAGACCAGGTACGCGCCGATCGTGGTGGTGGCCGAGGGAGCCCGGCCGGCCGACAACGACCTGGCGCTGTCGGACGAGCGGCTGGACTCGTTCGGGCACGTTCGCCTGGGCGGGATCGGGCAGCAACTGGCCGCCGAGATCGAGAAGCGGACCGGTAAGGAGGCCCGCTGCACGGTGCTCGGTCACATCCAGCGGGGCGGTACCCCCACCGCGTTCGACCGGGTGCTGGCGTCCCGCTTCGGCATCCACGCCATCGACGCGGTGCACGACGGGGAGTTCGGCGTGATGGTCGCCCTGCGGGGGACGCAGATCGCACGGGTCCCGATCGCCGAGGCGACCCGCGAGGTCAAGCTGGTCCCGCCGGAGCGTTACGACGAGGTCGAGTTCTTCTTCGGCTGATCCAGAGGTCCCGGCAGCAGGACCGCCGGGCTCGCGTGTCCCCGCATTCCGGCTGGCGGCGTTCTCGCGCCTTGCCATCCGGGCGCGGATGACCCGCTCGCTGATCTGGCGTCCTACTACCGGGGCCTGTTTGCCAAACGGAACGGCGGCGTGATCACGCTGCCGTCGCGGCTGTCCCAAGGTGGGGCTAGGCCTACCCGGGAGGTGGGTGCCGGACCATGGCGCCCGCCGGGCCGCCCGGGCCACTATGGAACCGGCAGTCGCCACGGGTGCGCGGCTGGCAAGGCCGGAGGCCGGGATGGGACTCATGGTGACGATCTTCGTCGTCGTCTGCGCGGTGATTGGCTGGCTCAGGTCACGCGGCCGGGGCGGCGGTTCGTGGTGGCGTCTCATCCGGGCGATGGGATGGGGGCTGGCGCTGCTGGCCGTCGCGTGGATCGCGATGTGGCTGTTCGGCCTCAACCTGGTCACGATTGGCCTGCTGCTGCTCTGCGGGGGCGTCCTCGTCCTGCAGCCGGGCAGTCGCACCGCCTCCCGCCACCACGGATAGGGCAGGCCCAACCCCGGGAGTGGGGCCAGAAACGATGGAATCAGCACCGCCATGAGGCGCGGCTGACCAGGACCGGAGGCCCGTTATGGTCGCGGTGACGATCTTCAGCTTCGTCTGCTTGGTGATCGCCTGGCTCAGGTCGCGCGACCGGGCTGGCGGCTCGCGGTCGTGGCGGCGCCGCGTCAAGGCGATGGGATGGGGGCTGCTGCTGCTGCCCATCGCTTGGATCGCCATGTGGCTGTTCGGCGTCAACCCGGCCACGGTCGGCCTGCTGCTGCTGTCCGGGGCCGTGCTCATCCTGGCGCCAAGCATCGCCGCCGACCTGGCCGCGGTGCTGCTGATCCTGCTCGGGCTCTACGGGCTGGGCGCCGCGTTCACGGTGTTCAAGCATGGGCAGGAGGTCACGCAGGTCGCCAAGGCGGTGCCGTTCAGCGTGACCGCCCAGGCACCGGCCGGCGCCAAGGCGGCCATCGCCAAGACGGCCGCCGCTCACCCCAAGGCGATTGTGATCTCCGGTGGGCAGGGCGACGTCACCGCCGTGCCGGACCCGGGCGTCATCGTGCCGGGCACGCCCAAGAGCGCCAGCCTGCACCAGGCCTACGTGGAAAAGATCACCAGCCTGCACAAGATGGCCGTCCCCTGGTCCTCGTCCGGCATCCGGCCCAGCCCGTGGTACGCCGCCCTGACCGGCGCCGGTCCGCAGGGTTATGTGCCGGTCCTGCTGGCGGCGTTCCTGTTCCTCGCCTTCGGCCTGTGGCTCGTCCCGCGCACCCTCGGGGCGCGTGGCGCGCTGGTCGGCCGGCTGACCAGCCGGGTGCAACGGCTGTCCGAGACCCGGACCGACGCCGTCGACACTGCGGCCGCCGAGCTGCGCCGGGTGGAGCGTGACCTGCATGACGGGGCGCAGGCCCGGCTGGTCGCGCTCGGCATGAGCCTGCGGGCGGCGGAGCGCCTGATCGAGACCAGCCCGAAAGCTGCGCTCGCCCTGGTTGGTGAGGCACGGGTGATGTCCTCGCGGGCGCTGACGGAACTGCGTGACCTGGTTCGCGGCATTCACCCGCCGGTGCTGGCCGACCGGGGGCTCGGCGATGCCGTGCGGGCGCTGGCTCTGGAAACGCCGGTCGCCACCAGGCTGGACATCGACCTGCCGGGCCGCCTCGCGGCGCCCGTGGAGTCCGCCGCCTACTTCGCGGTTGCCGAGGTGCTGGCCAACGCGGCCAAGCACGCCCAGGCGCAAATGGTGGAGATCCACATGCGGCACACCGGGGATGTCCTGCGCATCGCCATGACCGACGACGGTGTCGGCGGCGCGGATCCCGCCAAGGGCAGCGGCCTGCGGGGCGTGGAGCGGCGGCTGGGCACATTCGATGGCATCCTTGCGGTGAACAGCCCACCCGGGGGCCCGACCATCATCGTCATCGAGGTACCGTGCGCGTCGTCGTCGCTGAAGACCTCTTCCTGCTGAGGGACGGCCTGGTCAGGCTGCTGGATGCGCACGGGTTCGAGATCACTGAGGCTGTCAGCACCGGCCCGGCCCTGCTCCGGGCCCTGCTCACGCACCGGCCCGACGTCGCGATCGTGGACGTGCGGCTCCCGCCGTCGTTCACCGACGAGGGCCTCCAGGCGGCGCTGGCGGCCCGGCGCCAGGTGCCCGGGCTGCCGGTACTGGTGCTGTCGCAGTACGTCGAGCAGCTCTACGCCCGGGAGCTGCTCGCCGACCAGGCGGGCGGGGTCGGGTACCTGCTCAAGGACCGCGTGTTCAACGACGACCAGTTCGTCGAGGCCCTCCGGGCCGTCGCGGGGGGCGGCACGGTCATGGACCCGGATGTGGTGTCCAAGCTGCTGGTGCGGCGCGCCAGGGACGAGCCGGTCACCCGGCTCTCGCCCCGCGAGCGCGAAGTCCTGGCGCTGATGGCCGAGGGGCGTTCCAACAGCGCGATCGCTCAGCGCTTGTTCGTGACCGAGAAGGCGGTCAGCAAGCACAGCACGAGCATCTTCGCCAAGCTCGACCTGGTTCCCTCCGACGACGACAACCGCCGCGTGCTGGCCGTCCTCGCCTATCTGAACACATGAGTGCCAGCCGGGCGTCCGGCCGGTCAGGCAGCCCACCACTCCGGCGGCCCGTGCGCCTCAGCGACCCGTGCGCCTCAGCGGCCCATGCGCCCGGCAGTCCTCAGTCCTGCGCCGGTGTCGCGCCGCTGGCCCTGACGGGCGCCCGGGCACGCCGCCGGTGATGCGAGGATGGTGGCGTGGCCAGCCTGGACCAAGCCGTCGCAGAGCAGTGGATCGACCGCTGGGATGCCCAGCAGCAGAGCTATATGCCGGACCGGGAGGAGCGGTTCGCCGCGATGATCGACGCGGTCGAGGTGGGAGCCGGGCGGCCCGATCCGCTGGTGCTCGACCTCGGCTGCGGCCCCGGGTCGCTCGCCGTCCGGCTGCTCGACCGGATCCCGGCTGCGACGGTCGTGGGCATCGACGCTGACCCGCTGCTGCTGGCCCTGGGCCGCGCGGCCTACGGTGACCGGGCCGGGCTCAGCTTCGCCGACCTCGATCTGCGCGTGCCGGGATGGTCGGCCGGGCTCGGCCTGGACCGGCCCGCGGACGCCGCAGTGAGCACGACCGCGCTGCACTGGCTGCCTGCCCCCGCGCTGCGCGCCATGTACGCCGAGCTCGCGGCGGCTCTGCGCCCCGGCGGGCTGGTGCTCGACGGCGATCACCTCACCGAGGACGAAGCTATGGCGCCGGTCCTGGCCCGGCTGGCCCGGGCCCTGACCGAGCGCTGGGAGGAGCGGGCCGGCGCGGACGGCGGCCAGGAGGACTGGGAAAGCTGGTGGCAGGCGGCGACCGCCGACCCCGTGCTGGCCGGCCCCGCCGCCGAGCGGGAGCGGCGCCGGCTGAGCGAAGACCATCACGGCTCGGAGTCGGTCCGTCTTGCCGAGCATGTGAGGGCCCTCGGGACCGCCGGGTTCACCGAAATCGGGACCATCTGGCAGCACGGCGAGAACCGCATCCTCGCCGCCGTCCGCGGATCCTGACCGCCGCGGGGCCGCATTCGTGCTCGAACCCCGGGAAGTATTACGTTCGGTCAAAGGCCGGCCGCATGGGCCGGCTACACCACGCACCTAGCCGAGGTCTGCCATGGAAGTGCCGCTCACCCCGCTGGAGTTCGCCCGCCGCACCCGCCGGCTGCACGGTCACCGGGAGGGAGTGGTCGATGGTGACCTCCGGCTCACCTATGAGCAGTTCTTCGGCCGCTGCGACCGCTGGTCGGCCGCGCTGCAGGGACTGGGACTGGCGCCGGGCGACCGGGTCGCGACCATCGCGCCCAACACGCACGCGCAGCTGGAGGCCTTCTACGCCGTGCCGCAGATCGGCGCGGTGCTGGTGCCGATCAACTACCGGCTCACCGCCGAGGATTTCGTCTACATCCTGAATCACTCCGGCGCAACCGTGGTCTGCGCCCATTCCGACTACCTGGACGCGCTGGACGGGGTCCGCGACCAGCTCCCGGAGGTGCGCCACTTCGTGGCGTTCGAGGGCGCCAGGGACGGCTGGGTCGACTACGAGACGGCGATCGCCGCCGCAGACCCGGACTTCACGCGGCCGGAGATCGGCGAGCGTGACCTGCTCACGATCAACTACACCAGCGGCACGACCGCCCGCCCCAAGGGTGTCATGATCACCCACAGGAACGCGGCGCTGAACACGATCGGCACCCTCCTGCACCTGCCGATCCGGGTGGGGGAGCGCTACCTGTGGACGCTGCCGATGTTCCACGCGAATGGCTGGACCTACACCTGGACCGTGACCGCAGCGGCCGGTGTGCACGTCTGCCTTCGCAAGGTGGAGCCCGCCGCGGTGTTCCGGCTGATCCGCGACGAGAAGGTGGGCTCGCTGTGCGCCGCGCCCACGGTGCTGATCTCTCTGGCGAACGCGCCTGAGCAGGTGCGGGGGGAGGTGCCCGCCGGGGTGCGGGTGGTGACCGCCGGCGCGCCACCCGCGGCGGCCACGATCGAGCGGCTGGAGGGGGAGTTCGGCTGGGAGGTCACCCAGGTCTACGGGCTGACCGAGACGGCCCCGTTCATCACGATCTGCGCCCCGCTGCCCGAGCACGAGGCGCTGTCGCCCGCCGACCGGGCGGTGGTGAAGGCCAGGACCGGCGTCGAACTGATCACATCCGGCGAGCTGCAGGTCGTGGACGGGAAGGGCGAGGAGGTGCCCGCGGACGGCCAGGCGCTTGGCGAGATCGTGATGCGCGGGAACGTGGTCATGGACGGCTACTACCACGACCCGGAGGCGACCGAGCGGGTGATGGGCGACGGCTGGTTCCACACCGGCGACGCGGCGGTCGTCCACCCCGATGGCTACGTCGAGATCCGCGACCGGATCAAGGATGTGATCATCAGCGGCGGGGAGAACATCTCCTCGGTGGAGGTCGAGGGCGTGCTGCTGCGCCACCCGGCGGTCGTGGAGGTGGCGATCGTCGGGCTGCCACACGAGAAGTGGGGCGAGGCGCCATACGCGTACGTGGTGCTGCGCGATGGCGCGCAGGCGAGCGAGGACGAGATCATCGGGTTCGCCCGTGACCGGCTGGCGCATTTCAAGGCCCCGCACGGGGTGACCTTCGTGCTGGAGCTGCCCAAGACCGCGACCGGCAAGATCCAGAAGTACGTGCTGCGCGGCGGCGCCAACCTGGCCCGCCAGTAGCGCCGGAACAGCAGCAGCTCCACTCGTAGCTGGGGCACGGGTGGCGCGGTCAGGCGGAGGCGGGAGAGGGGACCGCCCGGCGCGGGTCGAGGAGGCCCGGTTCCGTCGCCATGTACAGGTCCATGAAGTCGTTGTGCCAGCCCGCGGCGAGCAGCGGCCTGACCGCGGGGTGCGGCGCGGGCAGGCAGACCCGCGCCCGGCCACCGGGCGGGTCGAGGCGGGCCAGCACGGCGAGGACCGCGTCCCGGGCCTCGGCATCCCCGCAGCCCGGCGACAGCGCCAGGTGGACGATGCCGTACTCCGGCCCCTCCCCGGCCACGGCGCCGGCCGCCATCGGCTGGCCGTCGCGCTCGGCGAGGACCGGCTGCCCTCCGGGGCGGGCGGCCCAGGCCTCGTGATCGGCCGCCCGGTCGATCCCGGTCCACTGCTGCTCCAGGCCGGCGACCGCTCCGGCTGCCGTGGGCGAGACCGTCCAGCCGGCCGGGCGGGCCAGCCCCGCCACGTCTCCGCCCAGGTAGAGCAGCGGCCACCACGCGTCCAGGCCGGATCGCGTGTACAGCGGCAGCGCATGGGCATGCAGGCTGCTGAACGTCATGCGCGTGGTGCTGTCGCGCCACAGTGCCGCGAGCATGGCCCGGCCAAGACCGAGCCCGTGGGAGCGCGGATCGACGAACAGGTCACACAGCGGGTGAGGCTGGCCACGGCGGACAGGCGCGGGGTGCCGGAAGGGAGAAAGCCATGGACGCACCCGACTTGCTGCGGCTGCCCGATGGCCTGCCGGTGCCGGTCGATGACGGAGCAGCCAGCCACCTGCCGGGCCGCGCCATGCCCGCGCTGAGCCTGCCGGCCACCGACGGCGGGCTCGTCGCGCTCGACGCGCTCGGGGGCGGGCGGACGGTCATCTATGTCTACCCGATGACCGGCAGGCCGGGAGTGGATCTGCCGCCCGGATGGGACGGCATTCCCGGGGCCCGCGGCTGCACGCCCGAGTCGTGCGGGTTCCGCGACCATCACGCCGAGCTGTTGGCCGCCGGGGCGGTCCAGGTATACGGCCTGTCCAGCCAGTCAAGTGAGTACCAGCGGGAGGCCGTGGACCGGCTGCACCTGCCGTTCGCGATGCTGTCGGACGAGCCGCTGGCGCTGGCCGGCGCGCTGGGGCTGCCAACGTTCACCGCCGGCGGGATGACGCTCTACCGCCGGCTCACCATGATCGTCACAGGCGGGGTCATCGAGCACGCCTTCTACCCGGTCTTCCCGCCCGACCAGCACGCCCGGCAGGTGCTGGACTGGCTGCGGACCCACTGAGCGCTCGGCCTCCCTCGCAAGTGCGCCGTGCCGGAGGCGCGCCGACTGGCACCTAGCCTGGTCGTGCCGGAGGTGCGCCACGTGACACGGTACGAAGGTGGTCTTGGGCGCCGGGACGGCGCAGCGCCGTTGCGGCGTTCGGCCCTGCCCTGCGGCGTGGTCATGGCTTCATAGCTCCCGCAGGCGGCGGGCGATGAAGGCACGCTCGGGGGTCGGCGGCTCCAGCTGCAGCGCCGCCTCGTAGGCGGCCACCGCGTCGTCGCAGCGGCCGAGACGCCGCAGCAGTTCCGCCCGGGCCAGGTGCAGCTGCGGCCAGCGGGCCAGCCGGAGATCGCCGCCGACCGTGTCGAGGATGACGAGCCCGGCCGCGGGCCCCTCGGACATGGCCACCGCGACCGCCCGGTTCGCCTCCACCACCGGCGTCGGCTCGTAGCGGATCAGCTCGCCGTAGAGCAGGGCGATTTCGCGCCAGTCGGTGTCGGCGGCCGCGCGGGAACCGGAATGGCAGGCGGCGATGGCCGCGTGCAGCTGGTAGGGGCCGGGACGGCCCTGCCGGAGCGCCTGCTCGACGAGCGCCTCGCCCTCCGCGATCAGGGCGCCGTCCCACCGGCCGCGGTCCTGGTCCTCCAGCAGGATCAGGTCACCACCGGGGCCGACCCGGGCGTCTCGCCGCGCGTCGGTGAGCAGCAGCAGGGCGAGCAGCCCGGTCACCTCGGGCTCGCCGGGCAGCAGCACCGCCAGCGCGCGGGCGAGCCGGATCGCCTGGTCGCACAGCTCGCCGCGGACCAGCGTTTCCCCTCTGGTCGCGGTATGACCCTCGGTGAAAACCAGGTACACCACACGCAGCACCGCGTCCAGCCGGGCGGGCAGGTCGGCCGGTGACGGGACCCGGAACGCGATCCCCGCCTGGCGGATCTTGCGTTTGGCGCGCACCAGCCGCTGCGCCATCGTCGGTTCCGGGACGAGGAACGCCGCGGCGATTTCGGCGGTTGTCAGGCCGCAGACTGAACGCAGGGTCAGCGCCACCCGTGCGGCCGGGTCCAGGGCCGGATGGCAGCAGGTGAAGATGAGGCCGAGCTCGTCGTCGGTGCTGGCCACCCAGCCGCCCGGCGGCGGCAATGCGTCCGTCTCGCGCACGGCTTCGGCCTCCTTCTGCGCCCGGCGGTGGTCGCGGCGCAGCCGGTCGAGGGCCTTGTGCCGCGCGGTCCCGATCAGCCAGGACCGGGGATTGGCCGGCGTCCCGCCGGCCGGCCATTGGGCCAGGGCCGCGGCGCAGGCGTCCTGCACCGCGTCCTCGGCCACCTCGAGATCGCCCACCTGGGCGGTAACGGCGGCCACCGCCGCCCACCAGTGGGCGCGAAACGCCTCGTCGGGCTGCAGCGTCAGCTGGGAGCCACCACCTCGATGACCGGGCGGACTTCCACGGAGCCATCGGACGCGGTCGGGATGGTGGCAGCCCACTTCAGGGCCTCATCCAGGTCTGTGCACTCGATGAGCGTGTAGCCGCCGAACTGCTCCTTGATCTCGGCGGCGGGCCCGTCGGTGAGCAGCGTCTGGCCGTCGCGGACCTGGACCGTGGTTGCCGCGCTGGGCGGCTGCAGCGGCGCGCAGTCGATGAGCACGCCTGCCTTCGCCATCTCCTCCTGGGCCGCCTCCCAGGCCTCGAACATCTCCCGGAACTCGCTGGTCCCCGGCTGAGGGAACGGCCGGTCCGGCCCGTACAGCAAGAGCATGTACTTCATTCGTCGCACCACCTTTCGCGGCCGGCAGGGTGTTGCCGGTTCCAGTTGTAGTCGAACGGCCAGGGCCAGAATCGACAGCCCAGGATGCGGTCAGGTGGCGCTGGCGGAGGCCGGCCACGGTCGCCGGAGTGCCGGCCGCACGGCCACGGGTGTAGCCCTCTCGATGTGGCACGGGCGGGTCAGTCGTGGAGGGACTGCACGAACATCCTCGACCCGGGTGGGGCGATCTTCGCATAGTCCGCCGCGGTCGCTTTCCCCTGGTCCGAGGCGATCCCGGCGCCCATGGTCGCCTGATCAGGGAAGTACAGCTCGGCGACCCGGTAGAAGCTCTGCTCGCCGCCGTCGAGGACGTCGATGAACCGGCCGGTCTCGGCGCGCCGCAGGCCGGGAATCTTGTGGACCAGCGGCAGGTGGATGTCGAAGTAATGCCGGTCGAAGGCTTCGGTGTCTTCAGGCAGGGTGTAGAGGACCACGAGTTTGACCGTCATGCGCCGAACCTAGCGTCGATGGACCGGGCCGGCCAGCCGCCCGCGGCAGGGCCACCGACACATAACCCCCGCGTTACCCGGCCGGCAGGGCCCGCGTTACCTGGCAGACTGTAAAGATGCCCGTTGCCCCCCTGGCGGACCCTGCCGCTCCTGCCGCCGTCGCGGCCGGTGAGGCCTGCGTGCTGCTGAAACTGGGCGAGATCGTGCTCAAGGGCGGCAACCGGCAGCAGTTCGAGCGGATGCTGCAATCGAACATCCGCCGGGCGATCCGTGATATCGGCATCCCGGTGCGGTTCTGGCAGCGCGACGGTGTGATCGTTATCCGCGCCGCGCAGGACACTCCCGCGCCCGCCGCGGCATCGGCGGCCGACAAGGTCGCCGAACGTGCCCGCGACATCATGGGCATCGCCCGGGTCTGCCGGGCGGTGCGGGTGGCCAAGGACCCCGACGCCGCGATCGGCGCGGCAGTCACGCTGATGGCCGGTAAGACGGGCTCGTTCGCGGTCCGGGCCCGCCGCCGCGACAAGCGGTTTCCGGTCACCTCGGCCGAGCTCGCCACCCGGATCGGCGCCCGGGTCCAGCAGGAGTACGGCTACCCGGTCAACTTGTCGCGCCCGGACACGGCGCTGTTCGTCGAGGTCGACCAGCGGGAGGTGTTCGTCTACACCGAGGGCCACCCCGGGCAGGGCGGGCTCCCGGTCGGGATGAGCGGCCGCGGGCTGGTCCTCATGTCCGGCGGGATCGACTCGCCGGTCGCCGCCTACCGGATGATGCGCCGCGGTCTCCGCTGCGATTTCCTGCACTTCTCCGGCATGCCGCTGACCGGGCCCGAGTCGGTGTACAAGGCGTATGGGCTGATGCACCAGCTGGACCGCTTCCAGGGCGGGTCACGGCTGTTCGTGGTCGCGTTCGGCAAGGCACAGCAGCGGCTGGCGTCCTCGGGGGCGAGCCGGCTGCAGATCGTCGCCCAGCGCCGGCTCATGCTGAAGACCGGCGAGGTGCTCGCCGGACGGCTTGGCGCGGCCGCGCTGGTGACTGGCGACTCGCTGGGGCAGGTCAGCAGCCAGACGCTGACCAATCTCGCCGCCCTCGACGACGCGGTCGGGATGCCCATCCTGCGCCCGCTGATCGGCTGCGACAAGGTGGAGATCATGGCGGAGGCCCGGCGCATCCGCACCCTCGCCGTGTCCGAGCTGCCCGACCAGGACTGCTGCACGCTGCTGACGCCGCGGCATGTGGAGACCCGGGCGCGGATCGATGACCTGCGCCGGATCGAGGCGCGGCTGGAGGCTGCAGACCTGGCCGAGGAACTCGCCGGCCTCGCCCAGGAGTATCGTCCCGAACACCCGTGACCGGCCGCGCCAGGCTCAGCCCACGGGACTGGGCTCGCGCTGCGCCCTGCGCATGCTGCCGGGGTCCGGTGCCGGGGTGAGGACGCGTCCCATCAGCGGCGACAGGTGTGCGGTGATGCTCGCGATCTCGCGGATGTCGGAGTCGACCAGCGCCTGGTCGCCGTCGCACAGCGCCATCTTCGGCTCTGGGTGGATGTCGACGATGATGCCGTCGGCGCCGACCGCGATCGCCGCCCTGGTGAGCGGCAGGACGAGATCCCGCCGGCCGCCGGAGTGCGATGGGTCCACGATCACCGGCAGGTGGGACAGCCGCTGCGCGACCGGCACGGCGCTGATGTCGAGGGTGTTGCGGGTAGCCGTCTCGAAGGTGCGGATGCCCCGCTCGCACAGCACGATGTCGAGATTGCCGCGCTGGGCGATGTACTCCGCGGCCATCAGCCATTCCTCGATGGTGGCGCTCATGCCCCGCTTGAGCAGGACGGGTTTCGCCGCCGACCCCACCGCCTGCAGGAGCGCGAAGTTCTGCATGTTCCGGGTGCCGACCTGGAGCATGTCGGCGTAGGACGAGACCAGCTCGACGCTGGCCGGGTCGATCACCTCGGTCACGACCGGCAGGCCCGTCTCGGCCCTCACGTCGGCGAGGATCTTCAGGCCCGCTTCGCCAAGCCCCTGGTAGGCATAGGGGGACGTGCGCGGCTTGAACGCGCCACCGCGCAGCAGCGACGCCCCGGCCGCTTTGGCCATCCTGGCGGCCGTGAGCGTCTGCTCGGGCGTCTCCACCGCACACGGGCCGGCGATCACGGTGAGCGTGTCCGGGCCGATCGGCACGCCACCGACCCTGATCACCGACCGCTCGGAGTGGTGCTCCCTGCTGATGAGCTTGTACGGGACGGAGATCCGGACCACATCGAGGACACCACTGCGGCTGCGCAGGTTGAGCGCGCCAAACTGATCGACGTCGCCGACCAGGCCCACGATCGTGCGGGAAACGCCACGGCTGACGAAGGCGTCGCCGCCCGCCGCCCGCACGAGATCAACGATCGCGCTCACATCCTCCTGGGTGGCCTCCGGGGCCATCACCACGACCATTGGGTCCTCCTGTCGCCCGTCAACGGAACTGCCGCCCGCCATAAAGAAAGAAGCCCCGGGGCCATCCGGCCCGGGGCTTCTCTTCTGGTCGCTTCGCGTCAGCGCAAGGTCTGGCGGGCGACCGTCCGGATACCGGGCCGGTAGCCATACCAAAACCAGAACTGCTCACGCACGGGAGCAGCCTAGCGCATTGCGGCGACGTGGGTGCGCGGGAGACGGCCCTTCCCGCGCAGTGCCTTCAGGATCGCCACGTCGGCAGCCGCGGCCGCACGGGGCCCCGGGGTCTCGACGATGAACGGCACGCCCCTGGTCGCCGGGTGCCGCAGGAGTACCGCGAATGGGGCGGTCCCGATCTGGCCCGCCCCGATGTTCGCGTGCCGGTCCCGGTGCGACCCGCAGCCGACCTTGGAGTCATTGGCGTGGATCAGGCGCAGCCGGCCGCCGCCTCGCCCCTGGCGCCGCCCCATGACGGGCGCCAGCGTGTCGAGCAACCTGGCCGCGCCGCCCCGCGCCGCCAGATCGTGGCCGGCCGCGAACGCGTGGGAGGTGTCCAGGCACAGCCCGGCCCGCGGATGCCAGTCCAGGGCGGCCAGGTACGGCCCGACGTCTCCGACGGCGGAACACAGCATCTGGCCCCGGCCGGCTGTCGGCTCCAGCAGCAGGTCCGGCCCGTCATCGCCGAGTGAGTCGAGCAGCGGGAGCAGGCATTCCCGGACGTGCCGCATGCCCTGCTCGCGACTCGCGCGCACCGCCGAACCGGTGTGGACGACAACGCCCCGCGCGGCGATCTCACGGCCACGGCGGAGCGAGTGCGCCAGCGACGCGGCGGATCGCCGCCGCGTCGCCGGATCCGGTGATCCCAGGTTGACCAGGTAGGTTGCGTGCACGAAGACTGGCATGCTGGTGCTGGCCACATGATCGCGGAGAGCCGCGTCCTCCCGGGCGTCCCCGGCCGACAGCGCCCAGCCGCGGGGGTTGGAGACGAACACCTGGATCGCCTCGGCGCCGGTCTCCGCCGCGTACCGCAGCCCGCCGGCCGCGAGCCCTCCCGTCACCCGGACGTGGGCGCCGATCGGCCGGCTGGGCTGGTGCGCTGGCACGAGCCCAGAGCCTAGAGCATCGCCGGGCCGGGCTCCCTGCCCGGCGTTGACGGCTATTCCGCGGCACCGGGGCACGCCCGTCCGCGCCACTGGCCGCCGCGTGTTGGTCCGGGGTCGTGCGCCTGTGTAGTTAGCATGGGCACGATGTGGAGGCCAAGTGTGGAGGCCGGGTGTTTGACTGATTTAGTACGTCTGGGCGTCATGGCCGGGTACGGTACTTTGCACGGCACAGATCACTCGATTACCGGGCGGGTTCGCTGGTGGTCCGGTCCTGCCCCAGGCGCCTGTCTGGCGGGGCTCGCGGGACGAGGGCGCAGCGGTTCGGCAGCCGGCAAGGAATGTCACGGGTATGTTCTGGAGCAGTTCGCGTTCTCCCCTCGTGGTCGTTCCCCGGTGTCGTGTTGGCAAGGGCCAGGCGTGCCGGAAGACGGCGCCAGCAACGTCGTTCACCGGCGGTGCCGGGTTCGCCGGGCTGCGGGGCGGGTGGCGCCCGGCTGAGGTGCCGGGCGCCGGGCGGAGCGATATGAGGGAGACAGCGTGACGACGGTCAAGGAAGATCTCGGCAAGGGACCGGAAGGCAAGGGCGACGGCCAGCGGGGCCAGCCAGCCGCCGGTACGCCGCGGCCGCAGGCACCGCGTCGCTGGCGCCGCAGCCTGGCTTCCGTTGTCGGCCTGATCCGCCGCCACTGGCTGTTCTCGCTCGTGCTTGCGGTCGCGGTGCTGCCCCGGCTGGTGGCCATGCTGGGTTTCCGGCCCGCGATGCTGTTCCGGCTGGACACGTTCGACTACCTGTGGGGCGCCGTCCACCTGTCGCCGAACGTGATCAATCCCAGCGGCTACTCCCTGTTCCTGTGGCTGCTGCTGCCGTTCCACTCGCTCGTCCTCGTGGTCGTCCTGCAGCATCTCATGGGTCTGGGCGTGGCCACGATGGTGTATGGGGTACTGCGCCACTACCGCCTGCCCGCCTGGGGCGCGACGCTGGCCGCGACGCCGATCCTGTTCGATCCCGAACAGATCATGATCGAGCACCTGATCATGGCCGACATGCTGGCCATGTTTTTGATGGTCGGCGCGTTCGCGGTGCTGCTGTTCCGTGACTCGCCGTCGCTGTGGCGCTCGGTGACGGCGGGCGTGTTGATGGGCGCCGCGACGATCGTCCGGCCCACCGTCCTGCCGCTCATCATCCTCATCCCGATCTACCTGCTCATCAGGCGGGTGGGCTGGCGCCGGGCGGGCGCCGCCCTGGTGGCCGGCTTGCTGCCCGTTCTTGGCTATATGAGCTGGTTCGCGGCGGTGCACGGCACCTTCAACATGAGCAACAGCAACGGGCTCTTCCTGTGGTCACGGACGATGTCCTTCGCCCACTGCCAGGTCATCAAGCCGCCTGCGGACCTCCAGGAGCTGTGCCCGGACGCCCAGCCCGGGCCGCTGGCGCGGGCCGATCCCGCGCTGCGGCGCCTGCCCAAGCGCTATCTGTGGAACCACCAGATCTGGGCATGGCAGAACACCACCAGCGGGTTCGTCCCGGACGACGCCGCGTTTACCCGGGCCAACAACGAGCGGGCGCTGCGATTCGCGATCATGGCCATCAAGGCCCAGCCGGCGGCGTACGCCAAGACGATCGGCGACGAGGTGATCGAGCCGTTCACGAAGACCGACAACACGCTGCGGTTCCCCGTGATCGCGCCGAGCTCGTCCACCCTGGCCCCGTACAACCTCCGGTACGCGATCGGGACGATCAAGGCCTACACCGGCAGCGACCAGGGGGTGTCACGGTACCTGGGCTACCACTTCGGGACCCGGACGGTGCATCCGTACAACGTCCTGATGAACAAGTACCAGCACATCCTTCACCTACCCGGCCCGGTATTCGGCCTGATCGTCCTGACCGGCCTGGTCGGCATAGTGATCCCGCGCCGGAGGTCGTCGGCCGGGGTTCTCCTCTGGGTCTCGGCAGTGATCATCATGGTGCTGCCGACCGCTGAGCATGAGTACACCTACCGGTATGTGATCCCAGCGGTCCCGCTGGTCTGCATGGCCGCCGCGCTCGCGTTCCGCAAGCCGGACAGGCGAGCAGCGCCCGCCGCCGCGGCGACGGCGGCCGGTCCAGCCGCCGTCGGTGGGCCTGATCCGGCCGCTGGGCCAGCCTCGGCTGCAGGGTCCGATTCGGCCGCAGGATCCGACTCGGCCACGCCCACGGCCGAGCCGGCGCCGGCGCCGGCCGCCGATCCGGCACCGTCCACCGGGCCCGCACCAGCCACGCAGGCCGCGTCGGCCATCGAGCCCGGCAGCTCTGCCGAGTCGGCACCGCAGGCCGAGCCAGCACAGGCCGGGCCCGCAGTGTCGGCTGAGCCCGCAACAAGTGCCGAGGCTAAAGCGCAGGCCGAGCAGCCAACGCATGTGGAGCAGCCAACACAGGCCGAACCGTCCGTCCAGGCTGAGCGTCCAGCGCAAGCTGAGCCGCCCTCATAGGGCTGGGCTGTCTGTACGGGCTGAGCATCCAGCCCAGGCTGAGCCGCCCCCGCGGGGCTGACCCTCCAGCCCCGGCGGAGCCTCCAGCCCCGGCGGAGCCTCCAGCCCGGGCTGAGCCGTCCGCGCATGGCTGAGCCGTCCGGGCAAGGCGAGCGCGCGCGCAAGGCTGAGCCTCCAGCGCAAGCTCAGCCGCGCAGGCTAAGGCTCCAGCCCAGGCCAAGCCACCGCGCGTCGTGATCATGAGCTTGGTGCACATCCTGCTGCAGCAAACCCATGATCACGTTTGCCGCGAGTCCGCCGGTCGTCGCTGACACAGTCGTGATCATGACCCTGCTGTCGTTCTGACTGCACCTCGGCCATGATCACAATGCGCGGGGCGCTGCCGGCGGAATTGCGGGCGCTGTCGGCGGGTTTACAGCCCGACCCAGAGCGTGATGGCCGATCCTTTTGGCGCCTGGCCGTCGGGGCTGTGGTGGAAGACCGTGTCCAGCGGCCCCACCTGGTTGACCGTCACCGAGAAGCCGAGCTTCTCGAGGATGTGCGTGGCCCGGTCGACCGGCAGCCCGTCGACGTTCGGGATGGCCACCGTCGGCGGCCCCGCCGAGACCGTAATCTTGATGACCTGGCCCTTGGTGAACGCGCTGCCCGGGGGCAGCGACTGGCGGATGATCGTCCCCTCGGGCACGTCGCTCTTGACCGTGACCACATCAAGTGAGACGCCGTTGGCCTGCGACCATCCCTCCGCAGCCGCCTGTGGCTGGCCCACGAAGTCAGGCATCGGCGGCCCGGCGCTGACTACCAGCTGTACCGGCTGCGGCTGCGGCCACGACACTCCGGCGGCAGGAGTTGTGCCGACGACGATGCCCGCCGGGATGGTTTCGGACGGCTCGTTCTTCACCCGTCCGGGCGTCAGCCCTGCATGGCGCAGCGCCGCTTGCGCGTCCTGCAGCGCTAGCCCGGTCACCTGAGGCACCTGGATCCGGTGCGGTCCCGCCGACGGGATCAGCGTGATCTGGCTGCCTTTGCGCACCCTCTGCCCACTCGCCGGGACCGATCGGATCACCTCGCCCTTGGCGAAATGATTGTCCAGCCGCGCGGTGCCGGTGCGGACGCTGAACCCGGCACCGCGCAGCTCGGCCTTCGCCGCCGCCACGGTCATGCCCGTGATCTTCGGAACGGTGGTGTACCGGCCCGAAGTCAGCCACCACGCCACCATCCCCGCCACCAGGACCACGGCAAGCGCGGCAGCGACGTAGCCAAGCCGCCGGCTGAACAGCAGCCGCTGGAGCCGGGGTTCGGGCGGACGGTACCCGGGCGGCGGCTGCCCGTAGGGGACATCGGTCCCGCTGCTGACGATCAGCGTGTGCTGGTTGCCGGTCCGGTAGGGCTCCGGCCGGAACTGCTGGGTGGCCGATGACGGTGCCGGGCCTAGCCGAGCTATCCCGAAGGACTGCCGCGCGGGCGGGGCCATCCCCGGGATCAGGTCGTGACCGGACCGGTCGGAGGGTGCACCCCATGCGGGCGGCGGCACCACCAGCCCGGCCGGCGAGGTGCTCTCGCCACCAGCGCCAGGGGCGCCTGTCGGCGCGCCCGGCAAGGCGCTCGCTGGCGTGCTGGGCACGTCGCTCGCTGGCACGCCCGGCAATGCGGTTACTGGTCCGGCGGGCATGTCGCTCGCTAGCGCAGCCGGGAAGCCGGCTCCGGCCTGCACGGCCTGGGCCGCGGCACCGTCCAGCAACAGGCCGTGCCGGATACCGGCGGCGGCGCGCAGGAACTGCCCGGCGTCACCCGGCCGCAGTTCGGGATCCCGGCTAGTCGCCAGCGCCACGAGCGTGTCAAGCGCGGGCGGCAGTCCCGGCACGACACCCGATGGTGGCGGGACGACCTCGTTGACGTGTTTGTAGGCCACCGCGAGCGGGGTGTCACCCGTGTGCGGCTGCCGGCCGGTGAGCAGCTCGAAGAGCATCACTCCGGCCGCGTACACATCGCTGCGGGCGTCGGCCGCCGCTCCGGCGACCTGCTCGGGGGCCAGGTACGCGGCTGTGCCGATGATCATCCCGCTTTTGGTCTGCCTCACCGCGGCCAGCAGCCTGGCCAGCCCGAAATCCGCGACCTTGACCATCCCGGAGTCGGTGAGCAGCACGTTCTCGGGCTTGACGTCGCGGTGTGCGATCCCGGCGTCATGGGCGGCGGCAAGCCCGGCCAGCACCCCATCCATGATGTCCAGCGCCTCACGTGGGCTGAGCTGGCCGCGCTCGTTCAGCAGCTCGCGGAGCGTCTGGCCGGGCACGTGCTCCATCGCGAGGTACAGGCTGTGGCCGTCCGCCCCCTGGTCGAAAACCGTAACGACGTTCGGGTGGGACAGCCGGGCGACCGATCGTGCCTCGCCGACGAACCGCCGGACGAAGTCCTCGTCGCTGGCGAGGTCGGCATGCATGATCTTGAGCGCGACCGTGCGGTCCAGCCGCGTGTCGGTGCCCAGGTAGACGGTCGCCATCCCGCCGCGGGCGATCAGGGACTCGACCCGGTACCGTCCATCGAGCAACTGGCCGATGGGCGGGCGTGCGAGGGTCGTATCCATCGGCTTGATTCTAGAGGTGGCGGTGGGTTTCATCGTGCGAACGCCCGTAAGGCTCGCCTGGGTGTCGCAGGTGACCGGCATGGGAAATGCCGAGCGGCCGCACCGGATGTGCGTGCCGGAAGTCCCTTAACGTAGGTGCTCGTGCGGATCGAACGGGTAGTGATCGCTGGCGCAGGCCTGGCCGGGCTGCGTACGGCCGAGGAACTGCGGAGCAAGGGCTACCCGGGCGCGATCACCATGGTCGGGGCCGAGCTCAGGCCGCCCTACGATCGCCCGCCGCTTACCAAGAAATTCATGACCGGCCAGCTCGACGACACGACCCTGGCGGCGGATCCGGTGGCGCTCGGAATGGACCTGCGGCTCGGTGAGGCGGCCACTGGGCTGGAATTCCGGAACGGGGAAGCCGCCACCGGCCGTGGCGGGGGAGTGCTGCTGACGGACCGGGGAGAGCACGCCTTCGACGCCCTGGTGGTTGCCACCGGCGCCACCCCGGTGGGCCTGCCCGGCAACGGCCGACAGCGGTTCCTGCGTACCTTCGACGACGCCTGGGCACTCCGGGATGCCTTGCGGCCTGGTACCCGGCTGGCGGTAGTTGGTGCCGGGTGGATCGGTGCCGAGCTCGCCACCACCGCCACCATGCGGGGCTGCCGGGTGACCGTCGTGGAGGCGGCGACGTCTCCGCTCGCCGGGGCGGTCGGGTACGAGGTGGGGTCGGCGACGGTGCCCTGGTACGCCGATGCGGGAGTGGATCTGCGGCTGGGCCAGCCGGTGGATTCCGTTAAGCCGAATGGGCTCGTGCTGCCGGGGGGAGAATGGCTGCCGGCCGATGTCACCGTTGTCGCCATCGGGGTCAGGCCGCAGGTGGGCTGGCTGGCCAGCTCGCCGGTGAAGCTGGAGAACGGGGTCGCCGTGGATGAGCGGCTGCGCGCGTCGGTACCCGGCGTGTACGCGGCGGGTGACTGCGCGGCCTTTGTGTCGGTCCGGTACGACCGTCGGCTGCGGGTCGAGCACTGGGACTGCGCGCTGCATTCGCCGGCGGTGGTGGCGGCTAACATCCTCGGCGGGGACGAGATCTACGACCCGGTCCCGTACTTCTGGTCCGAGCAGTTTGGCCGGATGGTCCAGTACGCCGGGCATCACGGCGGCTCTGACCGGCTGATCTGGCGCGGTGACCCGGCGAACCGGGAGTGGACGGCGTGCTGGCTTGCGGGACGGCGGCCGGCGGATCCGGGTGCTGCGGACGGGACGGGGGAGCGACTGGTGGCGCTGCTTGCCGTGGGACGGCCACGAGATCTCCTCCAGGGCCGGCGCCTCATCGCGGCAGGTGCTGCCGTCGACCCCGGCCGCCTCGCCGACCCGTCCATCCCGGTGCGCGACGCTGTCCTCGGCGGCGGCTGACCCTCCGGCGCCGGATCCCGCAGCGCCCGATCCCGCAGCGCCCGATCCCGGAGCTCCTGATCCCGGAGCACCCGGTCCCGGTAGCACCCGGCCTCCCGGGGCCGGGGCGTCACGGATGAGCCCTAAGCCCGTCGGCGCGTCCCGGCGCGGCCTTCCCCGGGCCACCCCCACGCCACCCGTGACCAGCATCGTGACCAGGAAAACCAGGTAGATCACCCCCGACGCGGATGACCACTCGAACCGGCCCGGGTATCTGGCCAGCGCGATGAATTGCAGCACCGCGAGCAGGACATAACCGAACGAAGCCGGGAACAGGCGGCGCGCGTCCCGCTCGACCAGCGCGTGCGCCGCCGCTACCCCGAGGCTGATCAGCCACGCGCCGGTCGCCCGCGCGAGCAGCGGCGTCAGCTTCCATGGCCACAACGGGGCGGCCGCCCCTGGCGCGGCGAACAGCGCGACGCCCATGCCCAGCAGCACGATGGCCTGCGCGGCCAGCAGGCCATAGACCCAGCCGGGCAGCAGCACCGACCGAGGCGGATCACCACCCGGCGTCGTGAGCTGCACCGCCAGGATGATCAGCAACAGCAACGGGACCAGCACGTAGATCGCGATCCATGTCCAGGTGACGATCCGCGTGCCAATCGCGAACTGGCTGCCCAGATGGAACTGGCTGACGTGAATGAGCGTGGCCGCGAGAGTGAGCACCGTGAACACGAGCACCGTCGGCACGGCTATGCGTGCGTTGGCCCAGATCCGCTGCCTGGCTGCCAGCGCCTCGAACGAGACGCTGGCCCAGTACGCCCCACCCAGGAATGCGGCGGCCAGGGGATTGCGGACCGTCCAGGCGAAATAGGTGGCCGTGCGGTCCGTGAACACGAAGAGCTGGAACCCGGCCAGCAGGACCAGAACAGCGGCGACATAGAGGAGCACGCGCATCCCGGGCACGAGCGGTTTCACAGCCACCGGCCTAAGCGTCGGGCTTGTGGTGCCCTTGCTCACCCCGCTACCGCTCCGCACCGGCATGTACGGCCGCCTGCGCTTGCAGCCAGGCGTGAACCTGGGGGATGGCCACCGCGCCCTCACCCACTGCGGATGCGACCCGCTTGACCGCCCCCCGCCGCACGTCGCCGGCCGCGAACACCCCGGGCAGGCTGGTCTCCAGCGGGAACGGCGCGCGGTCAAGCGGCCAACCTGCGCCCTCGCTGTCCGTTACGTCACGGCCGGTGCAGATGAAGCCCCACTGGTCGCGTGCCACGCTCTCGCCGAGCCACTCTGTGTACGGATCTGAGCCGATGAGGACGAAGAGCCCGCCGGCCGGGACGCTCCGGCGCTGCCCCTTACTGGAGTCCTCGAGCACGAGTGACTCCAGCCGGTCGGTGCCCGTGCCGTCGACGATCTGCGTGCGGTAGGAGACATCTATGTTTGGCGCGGCGTCGATCATGCGGATCAGATACTCGGACATGCTCTGCGCCAGTGAATCCCGACGCACGAGGATGGTGACCTGCTCGGCCCACTTGGCGAGATGCAGTGCCGCCTGCCCGGCGGAGTTCCCGCCGCCCACGACGAACACCGGCCGCCCGCGCATGGCGGATGCCTCGGCGACCGCCGCGCCGTAGAACACGCCCCGGCCCTGCAGTGCCTCCAGACTGGGGACAGCGAGCCGCCGGTAGGAGACGCCGGTCGCAATGACCACGGCTCGCGCGGTGAGCATCTGGCCGTCGGACAGGCCCAGCCGGTAGCGGCCGGGTTCGCCCGACAGAGACATGGCCTGCCGCATGAAGATGAAGTTCGTGCCGAGCGACCAGGCCTGCTGGAAGGTCTCGTACGCCAGCCTTGATCCGGTGACGCCCTGGGCGAAGCCCGGGTAGTTGCGGATCATCGAGCTGGTTCCCGCCTGGCCGCCGATGGCCTCGGGCACCAGCGTCGCGGTCCGCAGACCTTCTGATGAGCCGTAGACAGTGGCCGCCAAGCCTGCCGGCCCCGCGCCGACGACTACCAGATCGTAGACGTCCTCAGCGGAGATCGGTGCCGTGAGGCCGAAGGCCTCGGCGATTTCGAGATTCGACGGGTTGACCAGGGTTGAGTGCGATGCCGCGAACCGGAGCACTACTACCGGTAGTTCCGGGGACTCGAGCCCGAGCTCGCTCAGCATGTGCTGGCCTCGTTCGGAAGCGGCATCGTAGAAGCCGAACGGGAGCCGGTTGCGGGTAAAGGTGTCGCGCAGTTCCTGGGCCCGTGGGGACCATTGCTCGCCGATCAGTCGCAAGGCCTCGAACCCGCCGAAATCCCCGGAGCCCCATTCGCTCAGGAACTCGGTGATCGCGCGGTGGAACTCCTCGTCGCGGTCGCTCTCCGGGCGGGGCACCCAGTGATCGATCTTGCCCTGGGCTATGGCATCGAAGAGGGGCTGCAGGTATGCGAAGTCACCGTAGCGGAAGGCGCTGACCCGCAACGCCGTCGCGTCGACCGTGCGAACCGCGGCGAGGGTCTCGATCCCGTCTGGGTCCTGCCCGCCGAGGCCGCCGATGACGAGCGCGATCTGTGCCCCGGTCTCCTTTGCCTTGCGGATCGCCGTCGCCAGTTCCGTGGGCTCGTCGCAGACGACAAGCTGATAGTCCACCCCGTACCGCTTCGAAAGCTCGCGCCGCAGGTCCCGCCGGGCAGAGGCGTCGTGGCTCACAATGACGATGGCCGGCAGGCCGGCGGCACTTCCGCTTGTCCCGGGGTTCGAGCCCTCTCCGGGTGCAGCCTGACCCTCAGGGACGCGTTCCGCTGACATCCGACGTTCCCTCTATTCCCCCGGGCCCGGCCCGCCGCGCCGCCGTCGGCCACCGGCTGCTGGTTGCACGACGGCGGCGCTGCGTGTGCCGGAGCAATAAGCGTAACACGCGCTCACCAGGAAGTCTTTATCTTCGCTATACCTTTGCGAGACCAGGGGATTACTAACGGCCCCCTGGACTCTCCCGCCCTCGGGACCACTTTAGCCGCCGGCGGCCTGCCGTTTCACCCTAGGTTCGCCGGCCCGGGCGGATCGTGCTGGTGACGTGCCGGTGAACGGCTGCCGGCGGGTTTGGCTCAGCGTGCGGTGTGGGACATTCGGAGATGTGGCACAGATTGACCCTGTGGCCGACGGTCTCGTCGGCGCTTGGCTGACCATCCCTGAAGTTGCTGACCGCCTCGGCCTGCCGCCGGGCCGGGTCCGGCAGCTGCTCCGCGACCGCAAGCTGGTCGCCGTGCAGCGCCCGGACGGCACGCTGTGCGTACCCGCCGCGTTCCTGGACGGGGACCACATCCTCAAGGGCCTGCACGGGACGCTCACCGTCCTCTTCGACTGTGGGTTCGACGAGCCGGGGTCGTTGCGCTGGCTTTTCACAGCCGACGATTCGCTCCCGGGTACGCCGATCCAGGCGATGACCGAGCGCCGCGGGACCGAGGTGAACCGCCGGGCGCAGGCCCTCGCGTTCTGAGTGGCGGGCCCCGGCAGCCATTTGCGCAGCGTCTCAGCCGAGGCGGGCGGTGGCGGCGACGGCGAGTTGGGCGAGTGCCGCCCTGGCCTGGTCGGTGACGGGTGCCTGCCCGAGCGCGGCAACCGCCTGGGCGACGTGCTCGCCGATCATGGTCTCGCACGCGGCGAGCGCGCCGGTGTCGGTGATCACGGCCCGCACCTCGGCCACCCCCGCCCCGTCCAACTGGGGATCGCCGAGCCGTTCGTCGATGATCCGTGCCTGCGCCGCTCCCGCCCGGGCCTGGGCGATGGCCAGCAGCACCGTCCGCTTCCCCTCCCGCACATCGTCACCGGCGGGCTTGCCGGTCTGGGCGGGGTCGCCGAACACGCCAAGTATGTCGTCGCGGAGCTGGTAAGCGACCCCCAGCGGGAGGCCGTAGGCCGAGTAAGCGGCCGGAACCGGCCCGTCGGGGAAGCCGGCCATGGCGGCACCCAGATGCAGTGGCCGCTCGATGGTGTACTTGGCGGTCTTGTACTCGACCACCCGCAGGGCGCTCTCCACGGTCTCGTTCCCGCTGGCCTGTCCCAGCAGATCCAGGTACTGGCCGGCGATCACCTCCGTGCGCATCAGGTCGAGCACCGCTTGCCCCCGGCGCAGCGCATCGTCCGGCAGGCCGCTGGCGTGGTACATCCCGTCGGTCCACGACAGCAGGAGGTCACCCAGGAGAATGGCGGCGCCCGTCCCGAACGACTCCGGCGACCCATGCCAGTGCTGCCCGGCGTGACGGGCCGCGAACCGGCGGTGCAGCGAGGGTCGGCCGCGGCGAGTATCGCTGCCGTCCATGACATCGTCATGCACCAGCGCGCTGGCGTGCAGCAGCTCCAGCGCGGCCGCGGCGGCCAGGATCGGCGGACCGTCTGCCCCGCCCGCACCACGCCAGCCCCAGTAACAGAACGCCGGCCGCAGCCGCTTCCCGGCCGCCAGCAACTCCTCCAGGGCCTCCAGCCCGGGCAACAGTTCCCCGCCCGCCCGCAGGAGCACCACGCGCTGCTGCTCGAGGAAACTGCGCAGGGCACGCCCCACCTGTTCACGGATGTGAGCGAGGGCGGCGGGATCGCGGGCCACGATCGCGAGACTAGGGCATGCCAGGCAGGCCCCAAGCCGGTTGCGCGTCCGGGCCGTCCCGGCATGGACCGCCCCGCGTGCGTGGGTGTGCGCTGCTGCGTGGGCGCCGGCCTGACGCGAGACCGACGGCCGTCCTAGCCTGGGACCCATGGGTTACCGGCCGGCACACCGCGCTCCTGCCATCCGCGACCTGCTCACGCAGGGGCGTGAGTCGTTCTCGTTCGAGTTCATGCCCCCCAAAACCGAGGCGGACGAGCGGCAGCTCTGGCGGGCGGTCCGCTCGCTTGAGCCGCTGCACCCGACGTTCGTCTCGGTGACCTACGGCGCCGGTGGCTCGACGCGGGATCGGACCGTCCGGGTGACCGGGAGGATCGCGGCGGAGACGACCCTGACGCCGGTCGGGCACTTCACGGCGGTCAATCACTCGGTGGCCGAGCTGCGGCACGTGATCGGCTCGTATGCCGCGGTCGGGGTGCGCAATGTACTCGCGCTGCGGGGGGACCCGCCGGGGGACCCGAACGGGGAGTGGGTGCCGCACCCGGACGGGCTGCGTTATGCCAGCGAGCTGGTCAGCCTGATCAGGGCGATGGGCGATTTCTGCGTCGGGGTCGCGGCGTTCCCCGAAGGGCATCCACGCTCGCCGGACCCGGAAACCGACGTGGCGTACTTCCTCCGGAAGTGCCGGGCGGGCGCCGACTTCGCGATCACCCAGATGTTCTTCTTCGTCGAGGACTACCTGCGGCTGCGGGACCGGGTCACGGCGGCAGGCGGCAAGGTGCCGATCATCGCCGGGATCATGCCGATCACCAGCTTGCGCACGCTTGAGCGGGTGGTGCTGCTGTCCGGGGCGAAGCTGCCGCCCGGGCTGGCCGACCGGCTGCGGGCGGCCGCGGACGACAAGGCGACGGTACGCGAGATCGGCGTGGACTATGCGGCCGGCATGTGCGAGCGGCTGCTCGCCGAGGGAGCTCCGGGTCTTCACTTTTACACGCTGAACGGCTCGCGCTCGACCCTCGACATCTACCGCCGGCTCGGGCTGGCCGACCGGCCGGCCGCCGCTGGCTCATCCCGCAGCGGCAGTTCCGCGCCCATGATGGCGTAGGAAGGGCCGGCACCGGGGAAGGTGAACGCCGGCAGCAGGTCGGCGAAGCCGAGGCTCTGGTACAGGCGCCGTGCCCGGGTCTGGCCGTCCGGCGTGGACAGCACGGCGGTCTGCTCCGGGCGCCCGGCGGCCAGCGTGTGCATCATTGCCCGGCCGGTTCCCCGGCCCTGATGGCCGGGCCGCACATGCACCTCGGCGAACTCGAAGGAATCCCCAAGCCAGTGGCCGGCGGTCTCACGGCCGTGGTGCGCCGTGAGGTTCTCCCGGACCACGTCGTGCCACCATTGCCCGGCCGACCCGTGAAAGCCGTACGCGAAGCCGATGAGCGCCCGCTCATCGGCCATGGCGATGAGTTCCCGGGGGCTGGCGCGCCCGCTGGGCTCCGCCTCATCCCGGTACTGGCCGTGATCCTGCCCGCCTGGCCTGCCCGCCTCGCCTGGCCTGCCCGGCCCGCCTGGTCTGCCCGCCTCGCCTGGTCTGCCCGCCTCGCCCGGCTCGCGGGGAAGGACCGCCACTACGGCGCAGAAGGCCGGGTAGCTGGCATGGCGCTCCATGATGGACTTGCGGCCGGGCAGTTCGGACGCCGGCGCGTCCATCGCCAGCGCGTAGATCCCGGTCAGCGCGTCCAGTTCGGCCGTGAACTGCTCCGCGCTCAGTTCCCGCAGCCCAGGTCCGGAGCGCACGCAGGTAGCGTACGCGAGGTTCCCGCCCGGCGGCACGGCCCGTTTTGTCGGACCCGGCGGCTACGTTCGAACGTAGGTCCAAACAAGTAGACGCATAGCCGAATTTATGTTCGAATAGATCCAGTGATGCTTTCCGGCAGCTCTCCCCCGGCTGCCGGTGTGGGCCGGCCGGGGCGCGGGGAAGCGCCTCTGGCCCGGCCGGCGGCGGAAGGAGTGCCATGGACACGCGTACGCAGGCGACGCCGGGGCGGGCGCGCTGCCGGGTCGCGCCGACCGCCCTTGCGCTCCTTGAGTCCGCGCGGCATGGCCTGGCCAACGCGGCCGACGAGACCAGCGCCGGCGGGCGCTATGTAGCTGCCCACCTGGCGGCCCTGCGCGCTGCGGCGGCCATTGTCGCGGCCCGGCCCGCGCCGGGAACGGGCCGGCGCAGGAAGGCTCCCCCGAGCGTCTGGGAACTCCTGCCTCGGGTAGAGCCCGCGCTGGCGGAATGGGCGGCGTTCTTCGCCGCCGGGGCGGGCAAGCGGGCGGCGGCGGAAGCGGGGCTGCCGCGGGCGGTTTCCGGGCGCGAGGCCGACGACCTGCTCCGGGACGCCGAGACGTTCCTATCGCTGGCCGAGGAGGCACTGGGGGTGCCCGCCCAGCCGGCGCTTCCGCTGCGCTGCACGGGATAACGGGGCCGGCCACCCAGCCGCCGCTTCCGCCGCGCTGCATGGGATAACGGGCCTTCCCTCAGCTGGCGCTGCCGCTGCGCGGCATGAGTGACGCGCCGGCCGCCCAGCCCGGGTAACGCGGCCGACCGCGGCACGGGTGGCATCGTGCCCGCGGGTGAGGTTGCGGCGCGGGATCCCGGCCGGGAGCAAACGGGGGCGGCATGGGCAGCTGACGTGCTGCCCTGGGCCAGAGCCGGGGGAGGGAGTGTCCCGCCGCCCCGTCCGGTCAGAGCGATTCGACGGCGCCCCTGGCCTCCGAGTCGAGCACGCCCCACCCGATCAGCTCTTCGGTGAGGTCGACCGGCGACTTGTCGTAGATGACCGCCAGGGACCGCAGGTCCTCCTGCCGCACGGACAGCACCCTGCCGTTGTAGTCGCCGCGCTGGCTCTGGATCGTCGCCACGTAACGGGCGAGCGGGCCGGCCTTGTCCTTCGGCAGCTGAGCCATGCGCTCAAGGTCGATGACAAGCTTCGGCGACGGCGCCAGCGCGGTGGGCGCGGAGTCGCCCGGCAGCAACTCCGACACCGGGACGCCGTAGAACTCGGCCAGTTCGGCGAGTTTCTGCACGGTGACAGAGCGATCGCCGCGCTCGTAAGAGCCGACAACGACCGCCTTCCAGCGGCCACGGGATTTCTCCTCGACTCCGTGCAGCGACAGTCCCTGCTGGGTGCGGATGGCGCGCAGCCGCGCGCCGAGGGTCTTGGCGTACTCAGATGGCATAGTCCTCGGCCCCCCGGCCAGTGGTCGCATTGAGTGATGGTTACGGACAGTGACGGTAGGCCGCTAGCGGGACCAGGTCAAGCCGAATGCAAAAAGTTAAGTGAACTCAAAGCGCCGCGCACCGGGTCGGCGAGGACTGGTTTCGTCTGGTAGCAACGCGCCGGAATCCTTGCACGACGGCCGGGCCCGCGCCGCGGTTCCGCTCGCACAGCCTGATAGTGCGGACCGGGTCGCTGCCGAGTCCGGCCGGCATGTGGATCACTCACTGTCACCAATGACCTGCGGGAAGGGCTGGCCGCGCCTCCCGCCCGGTCGCCCGTCCGGCTGGTACGGTATTAGCGACCGACATCCTTTAAGGCCCGTCCGGTGAGGCGGGAAAGGAGGTCCTGGTGGGGCATGTGCGGTCGGCCGGCGGCGAGCCCCGGCCTGGCAAAGACACGATCGCCCGCTCGGTCCCCGGCCACGGCAAGATCGTGTTTGAGCGCGCCGAGATCAGCCGGGCGCTTACCCGGATCGCGCACGAGATCATCGAACGGACCAGGGGAGCGGAAGAGGTCGTTTTGCTCGGTATCCCCACCCGCGGGGTACCGCTGGCGGACCGTCTGGCCGTTGGGATCGAGCAGGTGGAAGGCCAGCCGATCCCACATGGGTCCCTTGACATCACCATGTACCGCGACGATCTCCGGCTGCGCCCGGCGCGGACGCTCGGCCGGACGCAGGTCCCGCCGGACGGGATCGACGGCAAGATCGTCGTGCTGGTGGACGACGTGCTCTACTCGGGGCGGACGGTGCGCGCGGCTCTCGACGCGCTCAACGATCTCGGTCGGCCCCGCGCCGTCCAGCTCGCAGTCCTCGTGGACCGGGGCCACCGGGAGCTGCCGATACGCCCCGATTACGTCGGCAAGAACCTGCCCACCTCACAACAGGAGCTCGTCCGGGTCCTGCTCGCCGAGGTGGACGGCGAAGACGCGGTCCTGGTGGCCGCGGCCGGCGGCACCGGAGCGACCAGCGGGAGGACGCGGTGAACCGGCACCTGATTTCGGCGGCGGACCTGAGCCGCGAAGACGCGCTGCTGGTCCTCGACACCGCCGACGAGCTCGCCCGGGTATCCGACCGCCCTATCAAGAAGCTGCCCACCTTGCGCGGCCGCACGGTCGTGAATCTCTTCTTCGAGGACTCCACCCGGACCAGGATCTCGTTTGAGGCCGCGGCCAAGCGGCTGTCCGCCGACGTGATCAATTTCTCCGCCAAGGGCTCGAGCGTCGCCAAGGGCGAGAGCCTGAAGGACACCGCGCTGACGCTGGAGGCGATGGGCGCGGACGCGGTGGTCATCAGGCACAATGCGTCCGGCGCCCCGCACCGGCTTGCGGAGTGGGTGCACGGCAGCGTGATCAATGCCGGAGACGGGGCACACGAGCACCCGACCCAGGCGCTGCTGGACGCGTTCACGATCCGCCGTCGCTTCGGCCGCGGCTCCGGCCCCGGCACCGGCCGCGGCGCGCAGGGCGGGCCGGCCGGGCGGGGAGGGACGCTGGATGGGCTGCGGGTCACCATCGTGGGCGACATCCTGCACAGCAGGGTGGCACGTTCCAACGTCATCCTGCTGAACACGCTCGGCGCGGAGGTGTTGCTGGTCGCGCCCCCGACCCTGCTCCCGGTCGCCGTCGATACCTGGCCCTGCTCGATCGAATACGACCTGGACGCGGCCCTGCCCAAGAGCGATGTGGTCATGATGCTGCGCGTCCAGCAAGAGCGGATGAACGCCGCGTACTTCCCGAGTGTGCGTGAGTACAGCCGCCGCTACGGCCTGGACTCCGTCCGGATGGCGCAGCTGCCCGAACGCGCCATCGTGATGCATCCGGGACCCATGAACCGCGGCGTGGAGATCGCGGCGGGTGTCGCCGACTCGCCAAGGTCCACGGTGGTGGAGCAGGTCACCAATGGCGTCAGCGTTCGGATGGCCGTTCTGTACCTGCTCCTCGGCGGCGCGGAGGGCGATCAATGAGCGCGGAGGGACGGCCGATGGGCGCGGAAGGGCAGCCGATGGGCGCGAAGGGGCAGCCGATGAGCGCGGAGGACGGCCGATGAATGCGGGCGGCAGCTGGCTGATCAGGGGGGCGCGGCCGCTGGGCGGCGACCCGGCCGACATCGGAATCCGGGACGGGCTCGTGGCCGGCCTCGGCCCCGGCGCGCCCGCGGCGGCAGGGACTGGGGCGCAGGTACTGGACGCCGCGGGCCTGGTCGCCCTCCCGGGCCTGATCGACCTGCACACCCACCTGCGAGAGCCGGGCCGGGAGGACGCGGAGACCGTCGAGACCGGCACCATGGCCGCGGCGCTCGGCGGATTCACCGCCGTGCATGCGATGGCCAACACCGATCCGGTCGCCGACACGGCGGGCGTGGTCGAGCAGATCTGGCGGCTGGGGCGCCAGGCCGGGCACTGCGACGTCCTGCCGGTCGGCGCGGTCACCTCTGGGCTGGCCGGCAAGCAGCTCGCCGAGCTCGGCGCCATGGCCGACTCGGCCGCGCGGGTGCGGATCTTCTCCGACGACGGGCGCTGCGTGTCCGACGCGGTGCTCATGCGCCGGGCCCTGGAATACGTCAAGGCGTTCGATGGCGTGATCGCCCAGCACGCCCAGGAGCCGCGGCTCACCGACGGCGCCCAGATGAACGAGGGGGAGGTGTCGGGCCGGCTGGGCCT
>DASYQM010000002.1:0-4141 GCA_036005525.1 Streptosporangiaceae bacterium | reverse complement strand
CCTGCACCTTGGCACGATGCTGGCTGCGACCGCCATCTTCGCCCTCAGCTGGTTCCCGGGCCGGGCGGGCTACCAAGACGGCCGCATCCACGCTGCCGCGCTGATCCTCGCGCTGTCCGGCGAGGCGCTGCTGTTGGCTGGCGGCTACCTGGGCGGCACGCTGGTCTACGTCCACGGCCACCGTGTGCTCTCCCGGCCCCAGACGCCAGTTGGCCAGGCGCTACGGCCGGGGCGTGCCAGCCAGTGGCCGCAACCCCTCGACTCGGCTCCGGCCAGGTCGCGGCAACCCGCGGCGCCCCGTGAACAACATTGACAAAGCAACCGGCACAAGGCCCGGCCGGACCCCACTTGGCATCGCCATCATCACACCCTTCCCCGGTGCCACGCTGCGCTGCCCACTGGGTCGTGGGCATATCACCTCTGCCACCGCCGGTACGCGGGATGTGGGCCGGTGATCGGCACATGCGAGCCGCCAGTGGCCAGGCACGTCGCCCCGGGCGCACCCGCCCGCTTTCCAGCCTGAGGCCGAGCGGGATAACGGGCCGGTACGCAGAAGGGCGACCGGCCAACGCCGGCGCCGGACCACGATGGAGCGGCCATGTTGGAGCTGCCCACACCGATCACTCCGGCGGCCCGGAACGCCCGAACTGGCATATCTGCACCCAGCGTAGGGCTGCCACCAGAACACGGACAGACGCTCGTATTCGGCGATCTGGCTGTATGACCGCACAGTCAACGTCACTTTCTGTGGTTGGTCCCGCCCCCAGCTCCGCGCCCGGTCCGGGCACCGGCGCCGGGCCGCCGCCGCGGTGAGGCCGGCCGGGTGCACGACGTCTGCCCCATCCAGGCCGACTAGGCTCTGTCCGGTATGAGCCCTTCAGGCAGTGAAGCAAGTTAATAGGGCCTTACTTACAATCTCGGGAACTCCACTTCCGCATGGCCGTTCACGAGTCTTCGCGCCGACGTCCACGGCCCGGTGGTGAGCGGGCTAATCGTGAGGTCGATCATGGCGTCCTGCGGTGGCCGCTCATACGTTCCGCCGCAGCCGCTGGGCGGGCCGGCATCGCGGCGAGGAAGCGAATCTGTGCTGGGCTGCGCTTTGCCATCGTGCCGGTGTTTGCCGGTTATTCTGCCTGGGCAAAGCCCACTGACCCCCGTAGCCTTGCGGGGGGTTGGTCGGCGCCGTCGGCGGCCTTCCCTGCCCGGCCGGCGGCGGGCGTATCACTGGCAGCGGCACCGGACACCTGGTGCAGCGGTACCGCACCGGGCGTGGAGGTTGCTGTGGGGAAGATCGTCGCGGCGGAGTATGTGTCTGTTGACGGCGTCATGCAAGACCCCGGCGGGGTGGGTGAGATTGAGGCCGGCGGGTGGACCAATCCGTATTGGAATGACGAGCTGGCGAAGCTCCAAACCGACCTGCTGTTCGCCAGCGACGCGCTGCTGCTTGGGCGAGTCACCTACGAAGGCTTCGCTGCCGCATGGCCGGACATGGAGCACGAACAGGGCCCGTTCGCCGGCAAGATGAACGCGATGCCGAAGTACGTCGCGTCACGAACGCTGACCGGCATGGCGTGGAACGCGGCCCTGATCGAGGGAGATGTCGCCGGCGAGGCCGCCAGGCTCAAGCGTGACTCGGGCCGGAATTTGCTGATCTACGGCAGTGGGTCACTCGTGCGATTGTTGTTGCAGCATGGCCTCATCGACCAGCTGCGGCTGATGATCTATCCCGTCGTGCTCGGCGCGGGCAAGCCGCTGTTCACCCAGACCGGTGGCAAGAAGGACCTGCAGCTCGCGGGCGTGACGGCCACCAGGACGGGCGTAGTGGTCGTTGACTACAAGAAGGCACCGAGCGGCACGCAGAACTAGCGATGAGGTGGGGTGGCTGGAAGGGTACAGGCCGTGACGTGGCCCGATCGTCCGCGCAGCTGTCGCCGCGCGCAGTCGGCCAAAGGCTCCCATAAGCGGTGGTGGCGTGTGGCTGCTCGACAATCTCGGCGAGCCGAAGCCCAGGCGGTCGGGGCATTTGGAGTGATGCACCTTCGGTACGTGCGCGAAATGACAGCGTGACAGGGCGCAGGCGGTGACGGAAGGGCTGTGAGGAACATGACTGCCGGGTCCGGCACCGGGATTGGGGGCGCGCGTGGCGGCGCCCGGCCTCATGACGCACGCTGGCTCGCGCTGTTTATTCTCTGCCTTGGTGAGCTGATGATCGTCCTGGATGTGACGATCGTCGGCGTCGCGCTCCCGTCGATCCGCGCGGATCTTGGTTTTTCGGAAGAGTCGCTGGCGTGGGTTGTCAACGCGTACCTGATCACCTTTGGCGGCTTCCTTCTGCTCGGCGGCAGGCTGGGCGACCTGCTAGGTCATCGGAGCATGTTCCTCGCCGGTGTCGCTGTCTTCACCGCTGCGTCGGCGGTGTGCGGCTTCGCGACCTCGCAGCAGATGCTTGTCGCGGCGCGTGCGGTCCAGGGGATCGGCGGGGCCGTCGTCTCGGCGGTGTCTCTCTCGCTGATGATGACGCTGTTCACCGAGCCGGCCGAGCGGGCGAAGGCGATGGGCATCTTCGGCTTCGTCTCCTCGGGCGGTGGCTCGCTCGGCGTCCTGCTGGGCGGCGTCCTCACCGACCTTCTCAACTGGCATTGGATCTTCCTGGTCAACGTTCCCGTCGGCGCCCTAGTCGTCGTCCTGACGCTGGCCGTCATTTCGGGAGCACGCGCCGAGGGCGGCGCGCCACGGATCGACGTGGCGGGGGCGGTGACCGTGACGGCGTCGCTCGTGGTCGCCGTATACGCGATCGTGAACGGGAACCAGGTCGGGTGGCTGACGGGGCGGACGCTCGGTCTGCTGGCGGTGTCGTGCATCCTGCTGGTGATCTTCCTCGGGATCGAGACCCGGGTACGCTCGCCACTTGTGCCGCTGCGCCTGTTCCGCCTTCGCAACATCGCCGTCTCCAACGTCATTGGCGTCTTGTGGGCCGGGGCGATGTTTACCTGGTTCTTCCTCACGGCGCTCTACCTCCAGCTCGTGCTCGGCTACAGCCCGCTCCAGGTCGGACTCGCGTTCTTGCCGGGGAACCTGATCATGGGGGCGGTGTCGGTCGGCCTGTCTGCCAGGCTCGTGCTGCGCTTCGGCATCAGGCCCCCGCTCAGCGCGGGGCTGCTGGCGGCCGCGCTCGGGCTCCTGCTTTTGGCGCGGGCGCCGGTGCATGGCACGTTCGCGGTCGACGTGCTGCCGAGCATGATCTTGCTGGGTCTGGGCGCCGGCACGGCCTTCAACCCTGTTCTGCTCGCAGCGATGGGCGACGTCGAGCCGGCGGAGGCCGGTCTCGCGTCCGGCCTGGTCAACACCTCGTTCATGATGGGCGGCGCGCTCGGGCTGGCCGTGCTCGCGAGCCTCGCAGCGTCCCGGACCAGCGCGCTCCTCACGCACGGGGAAAGCCGGGCAGCGGCGCTCACCGGCGGCTACCACGTCGCGTTCCTCGCCGGCGCGATCGCCGCGGCCGCCGCTGCTGCACTGGGCGCCGCCTTGCTCCGCGCCCCGGCGCCGCAGCCCGCCGGCGAACCCGCCGAGGCTACCGGGGAGCCCGCTGCCTGCACCGCATTCGCGGTCCGCGACTGCCGCCCTGCAGCGCAACCTGGGTGAGTCAACAGTGTCAGCGGCTGCCGCCGGCGAAGAGACCAGCGAGTGAAGCAGAACGCGATGTTGCGATTCGCCACGGGTCAACTACCGGGCCGGTGACCTCGCCGCGGCGAAGCGGTGGGCACGCTGAGCTGCTCGAAGCCGAGCCGCACTTCGAGCGGCCAGGACCCGACGGACGGGCCGCCTGCGCCGATTTCCGGATAGGCGACTACCAGCATGAGCTGGGCTGCCGACCGCTGCTGGCCGCCGCCGACTAGCCACAAGCCCCTCCCGAACTACGCTGGGCGCTCGCCGTGATCGACCACCACGTCGAGGACTACATCGCCCGTGCTCGGCTCAAGCCTGCGGCTTGAAACATGACTCTGGGGTGAAATCCGGCCGGGCCGGGGCGCGCGGCAGCTGGCCAGGGCGAAGCGCTGGCCGATGGGCTGCGGCTGGGTGGGTTAGCCTGCGGCGGCGAGTTGCACGGTGTAGCCGAGTTTTTCTAGCTGGCTGACCAGGC
>DASYQM010000001.1:0-3641 GCA_036005525.1 Streptosporangiaceae bacterium | reverse complement strand
TAGATGTCCTCGATGAGTTCTGCGCGGGCGGTCTCGTCACCGTCCAGGGCACGTTCGGGCAGCAGGTCGGACGCCTGCACCGGCCGTGGCGCGTCGGGCCAGGCGTGAGCGGCGCGCATGCCAGCGAGGGCGGCGGCGGCGGAGGTCGCGGCGGCGTACAGGTCGGGCACGACCGGCCCGACCACGAGCGGGCCGGGGCCGAAGCGGCCCGCGAACTGGTGCACCGCCGACACCGGGTCGGCGGTACCGCCGAGCACCACCACGAGCTTGTTCCCCTGCACGCCCGCGAGCAGGTCGAGCCGGACCCGGCGGGCGGCCGACCGCAGGTCGTCGATGAGCACTTCCGGCTCATCGCCCTCGGCGGTGCCCACGACCACCGCGACCGGGGCGGAGGACCAGTTCAGCGCCGACGCCCACGAGTGCACGCCCTCGCCCACCTCACCGCGGACGAGGGAGTCCACCACCAGCGCCTCCAGCCTGGCGTCCCAGGCGCCTCTCGCCTCGGCCGTGCGCGCGTAAACCCGGGCCGCGGCGAACGCGACCTCCCGGGTGTAGCGCAGGACCGCCTCCCGGAGCTCGGCCTCCCCGCCGGGCGCCGCGAGCTCGTCGACCCGGGCCTCGACAACGTCGATGGTGACCCGCACCATCTCCACCGCCTGCTGGAGGCTGACCGCCCGGGCAAGCTCGCGCGGGGCGGTGCCGAACACCTCCCCGGCCACCGCGGCGCGGCCACGCTCCGGGTGGTTGACCCAGTCCACGAAGGCGGCGATCCCGGCCTGCGCCACCAGGCCGACCCAGGAGCGGTTCTCCGCCGACATGCTCCGGAACCACGGCAGCCGTTCCTCCATCGACGCCATGGCCGCGGTGCCCAGCGAGCCCATCGCCTGCTGCAGCCGCTGGACCGTCTCCGCGCGGACCCAGCCGGCCGGCGCGGCCTTGCCCGGGTCGGCGTCGGCGCCGGGACCGGTCGCGGCGCGGGGGTCAGCGGTGGCGCCCGCGCCGCTGCCGGCTGTCTGGCCTGCTGCCGTCATCCCCCCAGGGTGCCATGGCGCCCGCGGTGCCGGCGCGCACTGGACCAGCGGGAGCTGTTCCAGGACCCGGGCCGGATGGCCCGGTCAGCCCGCTGACACCTGGGTGTTGAGGATGTCCAGGGCGGATGCCTGCCGGGCCGTGCTGGCCGAGTCAAAGGGACCGGACCAGCGCAGCCCGAACTCCTCGCCGCGCCGGTCATGCGACCAGACGGCCATCG
This sequence comes from Streptosporangiaceae bacterium, assembly GCA_036005525.1. Lineage (GTDB taxonomy): Bacteria > Actinomycetota > Actinomycetes > Streptosporangiales > Streptosporangiaceae > UBA9676. The sequence goes on along the minus strand of DASYQM010000001.1, from coordinate 2,392 downwards.
CGTTCTGCCGGATATAGGCCTGGTAGGAGCGCTGGCAGGCTGGCCCGCGCGGCCCATCTGGCCCGGGACGAGCTGGCCCGCGCGGCCCACCAGGCCCGGGGCAGGCTGCCCCGCCCGGCCCACCTGGTCCGAGAGCAGCTTGAGGTTCTTCATGAAGATGCCCTTGAACATCGGCCCGTCCAGCCCGCAGCCCGCCGGCTCGCACGGCTCGCGCAGGATGCCGTGCGGGCTGAGGTCCGGGTCGGCCACGACCGCGTCGGCGATCCGCTCGGCCGTGGCCAGGGGCGCCTTCCGGCCGGTCATCTGGGCGAGTGACACCAGACCGCCGATGAGCATGCCCTGGTTGTAGGTCCACGTAGGCGAGTTCATGTCCGGCTTGCAGCCAGTCAGGCCGTCGATGACGTGGTGGGACCCGGTCAGCATGCCGGTGCCCTGGAACCAGGACCATTCCCGCAGCGCCCAGTTCCGGTAGACGGTGTCTCCCGGGGTCCGCTCGTGCAGCCCCGCGGCCACCTGCAGGAAGATCTCGTTGGCGATCGCGTTCTTGTAGTGCCGGGCCTTGCTCCACCAGATGCCGCCGCCACAGGTGCCGTCCCAGCCGCGGGTCATGTCGGCGAAGATGTCCTTGGCCTGGCTGAGGTAGTTCCCGTTCCCGGTGAGGTCATAGGCGCTGATCCAGGTGAGCGCCCACCAGCCTTCGTCGTCGTAGTAGCCGTTCAGGAAGCCGTCGCGGCCGTGATGCGCGCGGTAGGTCTCGTTCAGGTCGGCCAGGAAGTCCTGCGAGCCGGATGCCCGCATGTAGTCGATGGTCGCCCCGAGGGCGTTCGCGGACTGCCACGAGCGCGTGGCGACATAGGTGAAGGCGCGGTACCTGCGCTGCAGCGCGGTCACCGCCCGGGCGGCCCTGGCGTTGTCCTGCAGCTGCTCGGCCCGGGAGAAACCCGGTGCGCCGGGGCCCGCCCGCTGGCCGGCGCCCGTTCGGTGGCCCGGCCCGCAGGCAGCCAGGGCGAGGGCCAGGACGACGAGCCCGGCGATGCATGCCGCCCCGCGCGGCAGGTGCCCGGACAGGGTCAGCCTTGGGAGGCGAGCGAGGCGCTGACCGGCATGTCGAGCCGGTACTTCTCGATCGCCTGGCTGAGCACCTCCGGCTTCACCTCGCCGCGCTTGACCAGCTGGGACAGCACGGCCAGCGTGATCGACTGAGCGTCCACATGGAAGAACCGGCGTGCGGCGGCCCGGGTGTCGGAGAACCCGTACCCGTCGGTGCCGAGCGAGCTGAATGGGGCCGGCACCCAGCGAGCGATCTGGTCCGGGACCGCCCTGATCCAGTCGCTGACCGCGACCACTGGGCTCTGCTGGCCGTCAAGCACCTGGGTGACGTACGGCACCCGCTGTTCCTCGTCCGGGTGGAGCAGGTTCCACTCCTCGCAGGCCACCGCGTCGCGCCGTAGTTCGGTCCAGGACGTCGCCGACCAGGTCTCCGCCGCCACACCCCAGTCCTCGGCCAGCAGACGCTGCGCCTCCAGCGCCCAGCGGCCGGCCACGCCGGACGCCAGGATCCGGGCCGTCGGGCGCTCGCCGCCGCCCGCGCCGCCCTCGCCGTCGGTGGGCGGCAGGTCGGGCGCGGCCGAGTACCGGTACAGCCCGCGCAGGATGCCACGCCTGAGCGCCTCGCTGCCGCCGGGATAGTCCGCGGGCTCGGGCGGCTGCACGTACGGCTCGTTGTAGACGGTCAGGTAGTAGAAGACGTCCTCACCGTGGGGATGCTCCTCGGTGCCGCCGTACATCCGGCGCAGCGCGTCCTCGACGATATAGCTGAGCTCGTACGCCCAGGCGGCGTCGTACGCGACACATGCCGGGCTGACCGACGCCAGCAGCATCGAGTGGCCGTCGTTGTGCTGTAGGCCCTCGCCGGTCAGCGTGGTGCGGCCCGCGGTGGCGCCGAGCAGGAAGCCGCGGCCGAGCTGGTCGCCGAGCGCCCACATCTGGTCGCCGGTGCGCTGCCAGCCGAACATCGAGTAGAACACGTACACCGGGATCATCGGCTGGCCATGGGTGGCGTAGGAGGTGCTGGCCGCGATCACCGAGGCCATCGCGCCGGCCTCGCTGATGCCCTCGTGCAGGATCTGGCCCCGCTCCGACTCCTTGTAGGACAGCAGCAGCTTCCGGTCGACCGCGTCGTAGGACTGCCCGTGCGGCGAGTAGATCTTGGCAGTCGGGAACAGCGAGTCCATCCCGAACGTCCGCGCCTCGTCCGGGATGATCGGGACGAACAGCTTGCCGATCTCCTTGTCCTTCATCAGGTCCTTGAGCAGGCGGACGAAGGCCATGGTGGTGGCCACCGACTGCTTGCCTGAGCCTTGCTTGAGCTCGTCGTACACCGGGTCGGCCG